>QYQB01000220.1 GCA_007280275.1 bacterium
GCCGTAGATAACGCCATCCCTCTCTGCCCCCTTGAACGGATCGATCGTCCAGTTTGCGGGGTTTCCTACATCGACGGTGTCCACGTGCGCATCCAGAGCAATGATATGTCTGCCTTTTCCGATACGGCCGAGGATGTTGCCCATCGGATCAATTGTGATTTCATCGTAACCGCATGCCTCCATCTCCTGCTTGATACGGCTGACGACCTCTTCTTCCTGAGAACTCAACGACTTGATCGCAATCAGGTCGCGCAGGAACCGTACGACCTGTCGTTCGTTGTTTTGTGCCGCCCTGAGAATTTCTTTCTGCATAGGTACCTTTCGATCAGCTTGCCAGCGCATTGAATTCAGCGATCAACCTATCGAAGGTTCCGACTTCGTCCTCAAACAGGCTACGCCAATACTCAGGATCCCATTGAGCGTTGATCTCTTCGTAGGTCTTTCCCTGTTGTTCCACCCATGTATAGTATTTTAGATTGTGAATCGCCTTTCGATCGTAGTAACCCAGTTCCTTGAAGAAATCAATCGATTGGTGGGCAAGCGGCCCAGCCTGGTCCTTCGCTGCATTGATGGCAGAGTACATTCCGCGTTCTTTGCGAAGCTCTTCGAGCCGGGATTGATACAGATCGACTGAGTCGGTAAAGATCGTGAAGATGACGTCATCTTTGGTCAACTCAAAGTACTTAGCTGTTTTCACCGCGGCAAGTATGTTGCCAATGCTGGAGATTCCGAGCAGCGACAGCTGTTCGACATGCGCCTCCGGAATACCCAGCGAGGCCAGATACTTCTTCCCTTCCGCTTCGTTGAACAGCCTGAGGATGCGCATGCAATCTTCATCATCGACCGCAGCGACCGCATCCGTACTGCTCACGTTGTGTACCCATGGCACGTGTTTGTCGCCAATTCCCTCGATGCGATGTCCGCCGAAACCGTTCATCAACAAGGTCGGACATTGCAGGGCCTCGGTGGCAACGATCTTGAGATGCGGGTACTGCTTCTTCAGATAATCCCCGGCGGCAATCGTCCCCGCTGAACCCGTTGCTGAAACGTAGGCGGCTGGTCGAAGGTTCGTTGAACCCAGTCCGAGAAACACCTCATCGAGAGCGGGGCCAGTCACGTTGTAGTGCCAGATCGGATTGCCGAATTCTTCAAATTGATTGAAGATGACGTTGAGTGGATCCTTCTTCAATTCCCAGCACTTGTCGTAGATCTCCTTCACGTTTGACTCGCAGCCTGGTGTGGCGATAACCTCGGCTCCGATTTCCCGAAGCCATTGGAACCGCTCTTTCGACATTTCCTCCGGAAGAATTGCCACCGGCGTGCATCCGAGAAGGGCACAATCGAATGCGCCACCCCTGCAGAAGTTACCCGTTGATGGCCATACAGCTTTGTGACGTGACGGATCGAACTCACCGCTGACAAGCCGCGGCACAAGGCACCCGAACGCAGCACCGACTTTGTGCGCTCCTGTGGGGAAATACTTGCCAATGAGACCGACGACGCGTGCGTTGACGCCGGTGACCGCGGGAGGGATTTCGAGATAGTTCACACCTCCATACAATCCGGTCTTCACATCATTCTTCCATGTGATGCGAAAAAGATTGAGTGGATTGATATCCCAGAGACCGACACCCGGGAGCTTATTCCTGATTGCCTCAGGAATGAGGTTTGGATCCCGCATTTGCGCGAAGGTGGGGATCACGATGCCTCGCTCCTTGCATCGCGCCGCAGTTTTCTTGATAATGTCCGGTAAGAGTTTCTTAATTATTGTTGACATAGTGCATCTCGGGAGATTAGCCACGGATCACACGGAAATAACACAGATCTTCACGAATTGTTAAATCCGTGCAGATCCGTAACATCCGTGTCATCCGTGGTTCATGTTTTTCCTATTGTTTGTGAGAATCCTTCTGGCAAATTGTGGCTTTGGGCCGAAATTGAACAACAGACCGACTTCGAGTTCTGTCGCCTTTAGGTAGTTGATCAGTTGGGCTTCATGTTCCGGGGCAAGCGCGTCTGCCGCCTTTAACTCCAAAACCACGCATTCATCCACAAGGATGTCGGCGTAATACTCACCCACACGTTGTCCGTCATAGAACACGTCAATCTTTCTTTGTTGCTCAACGAGCATTCCTAGCTTCCTGAGCTCAATCACGAGCGAGTTTTCGTAAACTTTCTCCAAAAAACCGTAGCCCAGTGTGTTGTAAACCGTATAGAATGCACCTATGATCTTGCTGGTAAGTTCTTCGTGTATCATATCGATAAGCCGCGGATCACGCGGAAACAACACGGATCTTCACGAATTGTTAAATCCGTGCAGATCCGTAACATCCGTGTCATCCGTGGTTCCTTTTCTTGGTCAACTTCTGTAGCATTTGGACAGGATTTTCAATTCGAGTCAAGAAGATAATTGAAGCAATCACAAACGGTTTGAATCCGGCTTCTGCATAGGTAGCCAGCCTGAATTTGTCAAAGACGTTTTTCGAGACTTCTCCCTGGGCACAGCTTATCCCGGAGATGTCCGCCGGGAGACAATGCATGTAGAGCGCCTCCCCCTTTTTCGTCAGCTTCATTTTTCTTTCATCGCATTCCCAACTCTTGAACTTGGCGTTGTTCGCCAGGCACTCTTTCTCCAACCCGACCAGCCCCGGCTTGTCATTCTTGTTGAGCAATTCCGTCCGTCGCTCCATCACCTGATATGGCGCCCACGACTTCGGATAGACAACATCTGCGTCCTTGAATGCCTCTTCCATGCTTTCGACGATCGCGAATGATCCCTCACGCTGACCTGCATTCTTCTTTGCCACCTTCACGACATCTGGAATCAGGTCGTACCCTTTTGGATATGCAAGCGATACGTTCATTCCAAATCTCGTCATCAGTCCGATGATCCCTTGCGGCACCGACAACGGTTTTCCATAGCTTGGAGAATAGGCCCACGTCATCGCAATCTTCTTGCCACGCAGATCCTCCAGCGAGCCGAAGTGAGATCTCAATTGCATGAGATCGGCGAGCGCTTGCGTCGGATGGTCGATGTCGCACTGGAGATTGACAACACTCGGCCGGCGATGAAGGACTCCCCTCTCAAAACCTTCCTGGATTGCGGCACCAACTTCCCGCATATATTTGTTGCCTTCGCCGAGGAACATGTCGTCGCGAATGCCGATGGTCTCCGTGAGGAACGAAATCATGTTGGCAGTTTCACGCACAGTCTCACCGTGGGCAACCTGGGACTTCTCCTCGTCCAGTTCTGACAGTCCCAAACCAAGTGCGTTCACTGCCGAGGCGAAGCTGAAGCGCGTGCGCGTTGATTTGTCCCTGAAGATCGAAATGGCAAGCCCTGCGTCAAACGTGCGGAAGGAGATCCCGGCTTTGTGCATTTCTTTGAAGAGTTCGGCGACAAGGACCACCGCCTTGATCTCTTCATCGCTTCGCTCCCACGTAAGAAGAAAATCTTTGTTGAACATCCCGAGCTTGAGTTTCTTCAATTCCTTGATCGCCGTGTGAAATTGCTTTTGTGTCATCGTGCTCCTTGTTTCAAATCAACCTTGAGTGTTTCTTTACACTGCAACCTGCATCTCGATGCAGCCATCAACCGGGCAGACGTGTTGGCAGAGACCGCAGCCGACACAACGCTCCCGGTCGACATCAGGTACTCTGCTGGGCTGCTGATCGATCGCCATATGTCCCCCGTCCCGGCACGCAATATAGCAGAGGTCGCACGCGATGCAAAGCTTCTCATTAATGTGGCTGCGTACTGTTCGCCGCGGCAGGTCGTCGTGCATGACGATGTTTGGCAGCGCCTTGCCCACGATAGCCGCGGGCGAGGAAAATTTCATCTCATCGAGGTAGTGCGACATTCCGCTTTTCAAGTCGTCGATCACGCGGAAACCATAATGCATTACCACTGTGCAAAATTCGACGACACCCGCCCCGACTGCCATGAATTCGACCGCATCGCTCCACGTCGACGCTCCGCCTGTGCCGAGAATCGGGATATCGACATTCCTGGCGATTTCTGCGATCGTCCGAAGAGTGATTGGTTTGATCGCTGGACCAGTCATGCCGCTGTACGTCGATTTTCCACCGAGACTCGGATACGGAGCGAAGGACCGGATATCGATGCCCATCAACGCCTGAATGGAATTGGACGCTGTGAGCGCATCGCAGCCGCTCCGTTTCACCGCCCTTGCAACCTCGACAATATCGGTGACATGCGGAGTGATTTTGATGGAGACCGGAATTTTCTTTGCCGCCTCCTTGACCCATCGTGCTGTGAGCTCGGTCGCGCTCACGCTTTGAGCGAGCATCTTTCCCGGATCTTCACCGATGTTTCCCTGAGGGCACGAGAAGCTGCATTCGATCAGATCGGCACCGGCCTTTTCAAGCCGCTCGACTAGCGACTGCCAGTCTTCTTTGCGCCCGGCCATGATGCTTGCCGCAACCATTTTCTCCGGAAACTCTTTCTTCAGCATCCTGACGTTGTATTCCACCGTATCGATGTGATGTTCAGAGATAAGATCGATGTTCCCCATGCCGAACAACTTTCGGCCCTCATGGTCGAACGTTGACATCATCGGATACGCCAGATCGACACGCGTGCCTTCCACCGATGTTGTTTTCAGTATGGCGCCGGCCCAGCCCATTTCGAACGCGCGGTGCACCATGGTAAGATTGTCCGTCGAAGGCGCTGCCGCCAGGATGAAGGGATTCTCGAAGTGAATTCCCAGGAAGTCATACGAGAGATCCCGCAAAGGATAGATCTCGATTTCCTTCAGCTGTCGATATTCCATTGGAGGCCCTTCACTTCGCTGACAGGTATTCGTGAATAGCACGCGCGGCCTGTTTGCCATGCGCCACCGATTGAACAATGGTTCCCTCACCCGCGATCATATCACCTCCGGCAAACACACCCGGAACCGATGTCTGAAAGCCCTCTCCCACCTTCACGTATCCCCCTTTTTGCCGTTCAACGCCCGCGAGCCATTCCGCTTCGATTGTTTGTCCGACTGCAATAATAATTGTATCGGCGTCGAGCACAAAGTCTGAGCCTGCGACTTCGACAGGGATCTGTCTTCCGCTCTTGTCTTTCTGCCTGCTGAGGCGTGTTTGACGGCAGCGGATTCCTTGAGCCTTTATTCTTCCAACAATGTTCACAGGATTGATCAGGAAGCGGATTTCCACTCCCTGCTTTCTCGCCTCTTCAAGCTCGCCCTTCCATACACGCATTTCTTTTTCGCTTCGGCGGTAGATGAGCGTAACGCTCTCAGCGCCGAGCCGTTTCGCCGTAGCTGCCGCGTCGAGGGACACGTTGCCCCCTCCGACGATGACAACCCGTTTGCCGATTTTCATGCTCGTGGAATTCGCTTTGGCCTTTTCAAGAAACTTGAGCACCGGAATGACACCTTTCAATTTCTCGCCTGGCACTCCGAGCATTCGATCTTGTCCGAGTCCTACTGCAAGAAACATCGCTTCCTGCGACTTCCGGATTTGTTCAAACCTATTTGCGTCGACGGATTGCGTCTTGAGCTTGAAGAACCTGGAAAGGAATTTCGTGTCCGATTCCAGCTCGCGCACCGCTAGCCGAAATGAGGGAATGCTGTTGCGAGGCACTCCACCTGGTTTGCGTCCGTCATAGATCTCTACCTGGTATCCAAGTTTCGCTAGTTCGAATGCGCAGCCAAGTCCGGCTGGCCCTGCGCCAACGACGGCGACGTTTTGTTTCGACTTCGGAAACGCCTTCGTTGCCGAGAACCCCTTTTCCTTTTCGTGCTGCGTCGCAAAAAAATGCAGCTCGCGAATCCAGATCGGGGAATCCTGTTTCCCCCGTGTGCAGACCGATTGACAGAAGACCTCCTCAGGACAAATCTTGCCGCATGTGTTCGCCAGCGCATTGGAAGTTTTGACCACTTCTGCTGCTCCGATGACGTTGTTGCTCTTGATCATCGATATGAACTTCGGGATATCGATATGCGTTGGACAGGCCGCCGTGCAGGGCGCATCGAAACACTGCAAACAGCGCTCTGCTTCAGTATTGGCTTGTTGAGAATTCATAAGATCCGTGGAAGTTCAGTTTGGAGTTCCAAGTTTCAGGTTCAAAGTTCAAAGGCGGACTTGCTCACATCTTACCACAATCATGTTTCGCAACAGCCCCGAAATGAATTTCGGGTTACCCTTCGACTCGGTCGCTTCGCTCCCTCGCTCAAGGTAAACGTCTCACGTCTAACGTCTAACGTCTACCATCTTACGTCTCCTCTCTTACGTCTTACGCTTTTCGCCTTCCACGTCTTTTATCGCATCGACGATTTGCTGATAGCCGCTGCACCGGCAGAGGTTGCCGGAAATTGCTGTGCGAACTTCGTGCTCTGAAGGATCCGGTGTATGGTCGAGGAGATCCTTGGCGCTCATCAACATGCCGGGAGTACAAAAGCCGCAGTGAACGGCATCGTGATCGAGAAATGATTCCTGGAGTGAATGAAGCTTTTCCCCATCTGCAAGCCCTTCTACTGTAAGCACTTCCTGACAATCAATCTGAGGAGCCAGCACAAGGCAGGAATTGACCGCCTGTCCGTTCATCAAGACCGTACATGCGCCGCACTCTCCGACTTCGCATCCCCGCTTCGTGCCGGTCAATCCCAGCTCATCCCGCAGCAGGTCCAGCAGTGTCATGTTCGGGCGGACTTCGAGGTCGTACCGTCTGCCATTGATTGTCGTTCTGATCAAAACCAATTTCATGAATCCATCCTCACCATAATCTTCAAGATTCCTGCAAGAATCTAACCGCCGAGCAAGTGTCTTAGGCGAAGTGTCACTTCGCCCTACAAGTGCGCCTTTCGCGGTTTCCCTTCTAGCGGCATCCCTCTAGTGCACGCCGAACAAGCACGGCAATCACCGGTTCCTTGTATTCCGTCGACCAGCGCCTACCGGTGAAGGATATCATCACTTCGGAGACCTTCTTCCCTGCTTCAACAAACAATTCTCTTGTAGGTTGGTGACCAATCAGGAGATTCTCTGCTTCAGACACCCGGTGCCACGTCGGGAGCGCAGCGCCCGGCACAATCCGTGCGTCTGTTATGACTCCAGACTGATTTCTCATCAAAATCGCCGCAACACTGAGCCTGGAAATTGACAAAGCATTCCGGCGCCCGAGTTTCATGAACGAGCTTCGCGCATCGAAGGGGAGTTTCGGGAATCGAATCTCGACGAGGAGCTCTCCGCGCTGTGCCACCGTGACATACGGTTTTGTGAAGAACTCCGAAAGGGCGACCGTGCGATCTCCCGTAGAAGACTGCAGCCTGATTCTAGCCCCAAGAGCGATCAGAGGAGGAACGGTATCGGCGCACGCGGCTGCGTTCATGATGTTGCCACCGATCGTCCCCCGGTTGCGAATTTGCGGCGAGCCGATGCCGGCGACAGCGGTCTTCAACAACGGTGCATGCATGCCGACGAGAGCGGATCGGAGAATTTCCGTGTGAGTTGTCAGCGGCTTGATGACAATCGTATCGCCGGATTCTTCGATTCCTCTCAGCGAAACAATTCTGGAGATGTCGATGATTGAGCCAGTCACTTCATCCGCTGATTTCCGGAGCTCGACGAGAACATCGGTGCCGCCCGCAAGGATTTTCGCGCCAGTACCAATTTGTGCCAGCAGATTGTAGGCTTCTGGTACTGATTGAGGGGAGTAGTACTCGAACGGCTTCATACTTTCCCCCCACGGATCTTGCAGGAATCAATCACCATAGCGTCGATCGAAGTTTTCTGCTCCGACCCGCGTTTGCCCTGGCGTGAGAGCTTGTGCCCGAGCAAGACACGTTCGAGATTCGCCGGAATCTCGTAGATACGCTTTCCGGTTGCATTGAAAATTGCGTTCACGATCGCGGGCGCGGCGAGCTCATCGGTTGGCTCCCCAACGGACTTCGCCCCGAAAGGACCAGCGGGATCTTCGTTCTCGACGATGATCGTTTTGATCCGCGGGACGTCCATTGAGGTAGGAATCAAGTACTCATCAAAGTTCAGTTGTTTGGGAATTGCATCTTCAATTTCGAATTCTTCCAGCAGTCCGTAACCGAGCCCCATCGCCACGCCACCGCACATCTGACCGACAACCATTCCACGATTGATGGCTTTACCAACATCGTGAACCGACGCAAAGTCAATGACATCTGTTTTTCCTGTTTCAGTATCGACTTCGACTTCGGCGGCATTTGCACCATAGACAAAGGTGAAATATGCCTCCCCGTGCCCCTCTTCTTCGTGCCAGGAGGTCGGCGGCGATTTGTGCCACCCAAGGCCAGTCATCGGCCTGCCTTTGTTGAAGCACGCGGCAGTAAGCTCGCTGAACGACGCCATCCGTTCATGGGTTTTTGCGCTTACGAGATAGTTATCCTCCAGATCAAGATCGCTCACGTCTACGCCTGTCATTTCCGCACCGACGTCGAGCAGTGTCGCCCGCACTTTCTCTGCTGCATTCTTGGCGGCCGATCCACCCATGATTGTTCCGCGTGAAGCAACCGTGGGACCGGAGTCGGCAACGCGGCTGGTGTTGGTGTTCAAGAACTGAATCCGGTCCATGGAAATGCCCAGCACCTCGGCTGTTATCTGTGCCATCTGCGTCTGAGCGCCCTGTCCCATGTCTGTGACGCCGGAAGAAACAATGACGCTTCCGTCGGTCTGAACCGAAACGATGGTCTCGGCCGCGTCGGCCCCTTCCGCTCCCAGGGATACTCCCCGATAGCTGCACGCCAGACCCACGCCGCGTTTCTTCTCTCCGTCCCCTGCCGCACGATACATGTTCCACTTTTTATCGAACTCTATTGCCTGAGCCGCTTTCGTCAGGACTTCCTTTAAACTTACCGTGTGCGTCAGTCTCTGGCCCGTTGCGGTTACAGCTCCGGTTTCGAACCCATTCTTCAAACGAATCTCCAATGGCGACACTCCAACTTCTTCGGCAAGCTCGTCCATCATCGATTCGATCGCGAAGTTGACCTGTGGCGACCCAAATCCCCTCATCGCGCCTGTGTAGTTGTTGTTCGTGTAGGCGGCATAGACGTCAGTCTTGACGTTCTCACAATAGTAAGGACCGGTTGCCTGAACCACCGAGCGCCACGTTACAAAGGGGCTCATCGACGCATACGCACCGCCGTCTGCGATGCAGCGAATCTCCATCGCAGTGATCGTACCCTCTTTTTTGGCCCCCCATCTATAATAGAGCACATACGGATGCCGCTTATAGCTTTCCAGCATCGACTCTTCGCGGGTGTTCACCATCTTGACGGGCTTGCCGGTCCTGGTCGCCAGAAGCGCGGCCCGGCAGCACATCGACGTCATCACCTCATCCTTCCCGCCGAAGGAGCCGCCGAGAGTTGACTGCACGATTTGCACACGATTCAGAGGAATGTTCAGCGCATCCGCCACCGATCGCCGGCTGGAGAAAAGATTTTGCACCGATCCGATGATCTCCACGCCCCCCTGCTCTCCCGGTTCAGCGAGCACACATTCGGGCTCGATGTATGAATGCTCGATGAACTGCGTTTTGAATTTTCGCTCGATGGTAAAGTCTGCTTCGGCAAAACCCTTCGCCACGTCGCCTTTGTGAACTTTGTGATGAATAAATTCATTCTTCTCGTCATGGAGAATCGGTGCGCCGGGCTTCATCGCCTCTTCCGGATCGGAAACGACAGGGAGTGGCTCATAGTCGATCTTGATGAGCGAAAGAGCTTGCGCGGCAATTTCTTTCGATGTTGCAGCGACGAGCGCAACGCCGTCACCAAGGTAGCGCACGCGATCCTCTGCCAGGATCTGCTGGTTCTTCAGCACAATTCCAAATGTCTTGCTGCCGGGAATGTCCTTCGCTGTCAGCACAGCTTCTACACCGGGAAGCTTCATCGCTTGCGAAGTATCGATGGAAAGAATTTTGGCGTGAGGGTGCTTCGAGCGGAGCACGCTCCCCCACAACTGGTGCCCAAGATTGTAGTCCTCGGCAAACTTTGCCCTGCCCGTCACCTTGCCCCATGCATCGACACGACGTTCAGAGTTGCCGATGATTTTGTGCTTACCTGCCATGCATTCGACCCCAGAGTTTCTTTGCTACGCTCGCCGCTTCTTGCATCACGGCTTCTTCGTCGATCCCGACCAGTTGTTTGTTCCAGACGATCCAGTTGCCATCGACAATCACATGCTGAACCATTGTCGAGTTCATCCCGAACAAGAAGTGACCATGGAGGTTTCGGGACGTGAGCGGCGTCGGAGGAACGTAGTCGAGCACCACCAGGTCCGCAGGGTTCCCCTTCTGCAGATTGCCGAATGTTCGGCCGAAGAACTCGGCAGCCACCCGCTGACCGTTGTGCAGAATGGCAGGCAGTCGCGAGAGTTCGGTCCGGAAATTCGACTCAGCGTTGCGGAAATAGCCGAACTTCGATTCTTCGAACATGTCGGATGGAAAACCATCAGTTCCCAGCGCAGAATGTTCACCGTACCAATTCAAAGGAGCATAACCGACTCCATTGTTCATATTCGACCTGGGGTTGTGAATCATCCAGGCCCCCGCTTTCTCTACCAGTGCCAGCTGTTTTCTCGAGAGGTGAACACCGTGCACGAAGAGAGACTTCTTCCTGAGAACGCCGAATTTCTTAAGCCTTTCGACAACGCCTTTCTGATGTTTCTCCAACGAGTCGACGACATCGTCTTTGTCCTCTGCCACGTGGATATGCACGCCGCAGTCGTACATCCCCGCCAGCTCGCCAAGACGCGCAAGCGAATCATCACCCAGTGTGAATGACGCATGCGCACCGACTGTCCCCCGGAAATGCGGATTGCTGGCATTTTCAGTCACAAAACGTTCATTTTCCTCCAGGCCGAGGTTGCGTCGTTTCTTGCCGCCGCGGTCGGTGGTCTCGTAGCAGAGTACTCCCCGCAAACCGACATGACGCAGGGCGTGTTTGATGAGATCGAGGGAACCGCGAATGAAATTGGGCGACGCGTGATGGTCAATCAGCGTCGTCGTGCCGAACTTGACCGATTCAATGGCACCGACGAGAGCACTATAATAGATTGATTCCTCATCCAACGCCTCGTCCAGCTTCCACCACACCTTTTGCAAGATTTCGACAAAATTCCTTGGCGCAGACCTGGGTGCAGGCATCCCGCGGGACAGCGCCGAATAGAGATGTGTATGCGAACATACGAAGCCCGGCATCACAATTCTGTTTTGAAGATCGACAACTTCGTCATCCCGTCTGGACTTCAACCGGCGAGCACGATCAACGATTGTTCCTTCGTCGACGCGGATGTCGCACTCCTCTATCTTCGGAGGGGCAAGTGTGATAGCCTTCGTATTCTTGAGTAAGAGGCTCACGTCTGTGGAATTTTGATGATGGAAAGTTCTGACAAGCGTCTTTCAAGAACATGAAAATCGGGCTCAACTTCAAGCGCCTGACCAGCAGCAAGCTTTGCGGACTGCACGTCCTTCAGACCATTTCCGGTAATGACAACGACAGCTGATTCACCCGATTTCACCATTTCCTGAGCGATTGCCTTCTTCAGACCGGCAACACCCGCGACGCCCGCCGGTTCGCCGAATACTCCGCCGAGCCGGGCTGTGAGGCGCATCGCTTCCAGTATCTCATCATCCGACACGGCGATCATTTCACCACGTGAAGCTTTGATTTGATGAATCGCCCGGCGCCAATTGCGAGGCGTACCGACAGCAATGCTGTCTGCGATCGTGTTTGTTGCGGAGGGTGCAAGATCGTTGCCGCTCACAAAAGCATCCAGGAGGGGCCGCGCACCTTCTGCCTGGACACCAAGCAGCCTTGGTACACGATCGATGAACCCGAGCTTTCGCATTTCCTGAAGACCCTTTCCAATGCCTCCGATCGTGCAGCCGTCACCGACGGACACAACGACCCAATCCGGAATCGTCGCCCCAAATTGTTCAGCTATCTCCAGACCTGCCGTTTTCTTCCCTTCGACGAGGAACGGGTTCGTACCGCTGTTGCGATCATACCAGCCAAACGTTCTGCATGCTTCACGACAAAGATCAAACGCGTTCTCGTATGTTCCCATGACGCGGACGACTGTTGCACCAAAGATCAGGAGTTGTGTCACCTTCGGCTCAGGCGCCCGTTGAGGCACGAATATGACGCTCTTGAGCCCAACAGCAGCGGACAATCCTGCCAGGGACGATGCGGCATTCCCTGTCGACGCACAGGCTATCGTCGCAAAGCCAAACTCCTGTGCTTTCAGAACACCGACAGAACTTGCGCGGTCTTTGAACGAGCTCGTTGGATTCCTTCCGTCGTCTTTCAAGAACATCTTGTGGATTCCGACGGCAGCAGCGAGGCGTGGAACGTCGTACACGGGAGTCCAGCCGACGTGCAGGGGCGGGAGGAGCGCTTCGGAAGAAATTGGAAGCAACTCACGATAACGCCAATGATTGAAGGGGCGAGTGATGAGTCTCGCTGGAGTCAGAGCAGATGCTGCCGAATCATAGTCGTACTGAACATCGAGGACACCCTGGATTCCGCACGTTGGGCATGTGTGGAGGTTTCCGTTCTCGTACGATGCGTTACAGACAAGACAACGAAGACCTGTGACGAATGATGCGGACGCTGACTTCATGCTGGCACCTGAGGTGACGGGTTCTCCTTCATCATGGTTTTCAATTTTTCTATGGAAAGAATGATGACTTCGTTGGTGGCAGGCAGAGAGAATTCGGGCTCGATCTTGTGATTCGCCACAGCGGAAACGGCATCTTTGATCGCCAACCAGGCCGAAAGACCGAGCATCAATGGGGGCTCAGCAACTGTTTTGCTTCCATGAATTGCATTCGGGTTTGTCGCGTTCTCCAGCAACTTGACCCGGAAATCGACAGGAATGTCTTTGGACGTTGGAATCTTGTATGTGTCGGGAGAATGCGTCATCAGGTTGCCCGCACTATCCCATTTTATTTCCTCCGTCGTGCACCAACCGACGCCCTGAATGTATCCTCCTTCAATCTGGCCGATGTCGATCGCCGGATTGATCGAGTCTCCCGCATCGTGCAGAATATCAGTCCGAAGAAGAGTTGTTTCTCCTGTCAGAGTATCCACCACCACTTCCGAAACTGCCATCGCAAAGGCGAAATAGCGAAACGGTGTTCCCGTGCCTTTTGCCCTATCCCATCCAACGCCGAGAGTCCGAAAGTACCCTGTCGAGCTCAGGCTCACCCGGCGCAAGACCATCTGTGGCATCGCCTGTGCGAATCCGATTGTTCGTTCCGGATGCTTTGCGTCGAATATCGTGTCACGCTCGAAGCGAATATCATCTTTCACTGTCTGAATTGTCGGATGCGTTTCGTTGAAGATGGCCGCAACAGTTTCCGCAATCCTGTCCTTCAGCGTCTCAATTGCATTCTTCACCGCCATCCCATTCATGTCTGTTCCCGATGATGCAGCGGTTGGAGATGTGTTCGGCACCTTCGAGGTATTCGTGGCATTCACCCGGACACGATCGACACTGATCCCCAGCTCCGATGCAGCGATCTGTTGTATCTTCGTATGCAAACCCTGTCCCATTTCTATACCGCCGTGATTGACGAGGACAGTCCCGTCATTGTAGATATTGACAAGGGCGCCGGCCTGGTTCAGAAATGTCGTGGTGAAGGAAATCCCAAATTTCACCGGCGTCAGAGCGAGTCCTTTTTTGTAGAACTCATTCGCAGCGTTGAATGTACGCACGGCCTCGCGGCGCGCTCCATATTCCGACGATTGTCTCAGTTGATCAAAGATCAGCCGGAGCCGGTTGTTTTCCACGATCTGACCGTAATGGGTTGTGTTGTTGTCTTTCAGGCCGTAGAAATTCTTCTCTCGAATTTCCAATGGATCCTTATGAAGAGTTCGCGCAACGCGATCAAGAACGGTTTCCATCGCAGCCATTGCCTGAGGGCCACCGAATCCGCGAAAAGCAGTATTAGAAGGAAGGTTGGTCTTCCAGACGCGTGCGAGAACACTCATGTTCGGCACGTAATAAGCGTTGTCACAATGGAACATCGCTCGTTCCATGATCGCGAAGGAGAGGTCCGTCGCAGCGCCGGCATCGCTGTTCAATTCGAACTTGACCGCCAGGAGCTTCCCCTCGTCGTCGAAACCGACCTGATAGCGCGTCAGAAAGCGATGACGTTTCCCCGTCATGATCATGTCATCATCTCGGAAGAGCCGGATCTTAACGGGGCAAGCGGTCGCACGGGCAAGGAGGGCGCTCCAACATGCGACGTGATTCCCCTGCGTTTCTTTGCCGCCAAACGCGCCCCCTATCCGCCGAACTTCCACCACCACATCCTTTTTCTTCACACCAAGGACTTCAGCGACGAGCGCCTGCGTCTCGGATGGATTCTGAGAGCCGCAATAGACAACCATCTCACCGCCTTCGCCCGGCACAGACAATGATGCCTGGGATTCGAGATACCAGTGTTCCGCCGCTCCCGTCTTGAGATCTCCCCGAATCACGTGTGCCGCAGAGTCAAGAGCTGCATCGGCGTCCCCCCGTCGCATTGTTCGCGGCGGGCCAAGGAGATTGTCTGCAGCAATCGCTTCTTCGATGGTGAGAATGGGCGCGAGTGGTTCATACTGTACATCGATCAGCTTTTCCGCAGCGCGGCACTGGGCATCGGTCCTGGCGGCGATCAGAAACACGGCCTGGCCGATAAACGTGACCTCTTCTGCGGCGAGACATGGCTCGTCCTTCACCACGGGTCCCATCTGATTATGGCCCGGAATGTCACTTGCCGAGAGCACCGCCGCGACGCCGGGTGCTTCCTTCGCCTTGGTCAGATTGTACGATACGATGCGAGCGTGCGCGTGGGGACTGTAGACGACCCGCCCCACCAGAAGACTTGGGCTTGATGGTAGATCGTCAATGTACAATGCTTCACCTGTTACATGGAGCACTGCACTTTCATGCGGAATTTGCTGATGCATAACGAAGCCTGAATGCATTCTCTTCTTGAAATCCAAAACTCGAAACCCGAAATCCGAAACAAACTCAAAAATACGAAGCGCCAAATACAAGACAAATTGACCATTGCGTTCCAACGAGGACATTCAGCCGCTTGTTTCACTCCAGAATTTCAGAAGCAGATTACGCGCGGCCACGCGGCGAAACTCAGCGCTTCCCCGCACATCAGAAATCGGACTGAAATCAGCATCGACCAGACGCTGTGCTTCCTCCACATGCCGACGATCCCATTGTTTTCCCTTGAGATACGATTCTGTCGTCGGTGATCGTTTTGTGAATTCAGCCATTCCACCGTACGCAAGCGTAATATCGCTGACAATTCCTGTTCCATCCAGTTCCAGTCTAAACGTTGCGCTCACGGTGGCGATGTCGAGGTCACGGCGCTTTGAGACTTTGTACGAACGGACTCGCGTCGATAACGATGGCCGCGGCAGCACAACCGCAGTGATAAGCTCATCGGGTCTGCGATCCGTCTTTCTGTATCCTATTGCAAAAGAGTCAGCCTTCACGGTCCTCAATCCCCGACTGCTCCTGAGGACAATTTCCGCACCATAGGCCATGAGAACCGGGAGTGTGTCCCCTATCGGTGACGCTGTTCCGATGTTCCCTCCCAGGGTTGCCACATTCCGAATCTGACTTGCAGCAAAAACAGTCAGCATGTCATGGAACGCGGGAAAATCATCCCGCACAATTCTCATGACCTCGCGCAGGCGGACTCCCGCCCCGATCGTCAGAGCATCGCTATCGCTTGAAACGGCCTGCAACTCATTGATGCGCGAACAGTCGATGACGTGCGGCAGAACCTCGAACTGTTTTGTGACCCTGAGCGCTACGTCGGTGGCCCCGTTGATGACAATTGCATCAGGGTGCTTCTCCATCAGAGCAAGACATTCATCCACTGTTGCAGGTTGATCGTAACGCTGTTGCTGCGTCGAAATCGAGATCCCCTCACGAGAGATTGATTCCAACAATCCCACAATGCGTGCTTCATCAGCCGTAAAGTGATCCCTCCCCTCCCCATCGCACGCAGCAGCCGCTGCTTTCAGGATCGGCTGGTAGCCTGTGCAACGGCAGAGATTGCCTGCGAGTGCGTCAGCGATCTCATCTCCCGATGGCTTGTTCATGCCCTTGTAGAGCGCAAACAGCGTCATCACAATTCCAGGCGTGCAGAAACCACACTGACTTCCATGATCGCTCACCATCGCCCGCTGGACAGGATGAAGATTCCCCGAAGGCCCTCTGAGGTTTTCGACGGTGATCAATTGCTTTCCGTGAAGCATGGGAAGAAACATCAGACACGAATCGACCGCTCTGTATTCGATGTTCTTGTCAACACTCAGTTCGCCGAGGACCACCGTACAGGCCCCGCAATCTCCTTCCCCACATCCTTCTTTGACTCCACGATGCTGCGGAAGACCGCGCAGGTAGTTCAACAC
>QYQB01000041.1 GCA_007280275.1 bacterium
GAACAACATCGGCGGGCACTTGAGGCGGCGGGAGGTCTCATCGACTTCACCCATGTCGGCGATGATCTCGGGAACCAGCGCGGTCAGATGATCAGTCGCGAGATTTTCGAACGCCACTTTGCACCAAAGTACAAGAAGTACTTCGACATGGTCCACAGCTATGGTGCGCGCACGATGATGCATATGTGCGGCACGGTCGAAGCCTTCCTGCCGCGGTTGATCGAAATTGGACTTGATGTGCAGGATGTAGTTCAGCCGACGACCCCCGAAATGGATATCGGCTACCTCCAATCGCACCATGGTGAGCGCCTGACATTCTGCGGCTCTGTCTGTGTTCAGACGACCATAGCCTGGGGGAGCGTGGCCGACGTGGAGCGAGAAGTACGTCGGCGACTCGATCTCTTCCCCAAGGGGGGACTCTTTCTCGGCCCATCACACGCGATCCAGGTCGGATCGCCGCTGGAGAATATTCTGGCGCTCTACAGGTCGGCGGGCTCGCTTGCAGATAGGATTGATGAGGAAATCCTCGGCGCTTCGAGCGGGAGTGAGCCGGAGAAGATCAACATGTCGAAGTTGTTTTAAGCCTGACCGAGCAAAAGCGGGACACGTGAGGTGCCACGCACTCCATTGAGAAGTCTGACTTCTACCCCGGTGAAACCCGGATGAAGTCGGACTTCTACCGTGAATGTGCGTGGCACCTACCATGCTGCGAGTTCACCAAAACAATCTAAGCCACGCCCTGGCATATCGAAGGGTGTCGCTTTGAGCTTTCTTGACCATGTTCTATGACCCCTCGTGAACGCGTACTAACCGCAATGCGCCGGACCGGCAAGCCCGACCGTGTGCCGTTCGAGATCAGCTGGGGTGCGTTTACACCCGGACTGATGGAAGTGTACCGATCACGCACGGGTTCCACCCTCGATCCTGCCGAGTACTTCGATTTCGACACCCGTTCGGTCACCATCAACCCGACGAAGAGGAAAAGAGATTTTTCAAAGTGGTTTACGGTTCCTCCACCGCCCGATGTCATTTGGGATGAGTGGGGCTATGGGATGGTTCACGGATCGATGGAGCATTTCGTCGAATACCGGTATCATCCTCTTGCGGAGTGCGAGACGGCCGATGATGTGATGGCGTTCGACTGGCCTGATGTCGATGCTGACGAGCGGTTTGACGGAGTCGCCGAGGAGATTCGTCGCTTCCATGAACGCGGATATGCGGTCACCGGTGAACTCTACCTGACGATCTTCGAAACGGCCTGGCTCCTACGCGGCATGCAAGCCCTGGTGATGGATTTCTATGGCAACGAAGACATCGCTCACGCCATCTGTGAAACACTCGCGGAGATACGTATCAGGCAGGCTGTGAAGTACGCTGAGATTGGGGTCGATGTTCTGCGGCTTGGCGACGACGTCGCCACGCAAAATGGGCCGATGATGGGTCTGGACCTCTATCGGAAGTTTTTGAAAGACCGGACCCGGCGCATCATTACCGCGGCAAAGAAGGTAAACCCAGATCTCCTTGTCTTTATGCATTGCGACGGAGCGGTGGCTGAGTTCATTCCCGAATACATAGACATTGGCGTGGACATCCTGAATCCGGTTCAGCCTGAGTGCAACGATCTGACTGAGATTGGCCGGCGTTATGGTGACAGGATATCGTTCTGGGGCGGAATCGGCACGCAGACCACCATGCCGTACGGGAGATCGGAGGAAGTCAGGGAGAAGGTACAAGAGGTTCAAGTGCAACTTGGAAAATGTGGCGGGTTGCTGATAGCCCCGTCGCACATTCTTGAGCCCGAGGTCCCGTGGGAAAATGTTCTGGCGTTTGTCGAGGCAGCCCGTGCAGCGGAATACTGATTCCGGGTAGACCTGTCAGGTTTGCCCTCGAGTCACCGACGAAACCTGACAGGTCTGCCATCAAACCTCAACTCCGCCCGGATCTCAGTTCTTCAAGCTCATTCCATCGTGCATAGAGACGATCCACCGTTGCTCTGGCAGCGGCAAGCTCTTCGGTCAACCGGGCAGTTTCTTCCCCGCGCTTTTCGTAGAAGTCGGACGCCGAAAAAACCGCTTCGATGCGCTCCACTTCTGCCTCCGTGCTCATAATTTCAGCTTCGATTGCCTCGAGCTCTTTGGCTTCTCTCCATGTCAGCTTGGTTGTCTGAATCTTTACGCGCGCCTCCTGTCTCTTTGGCGCAACAGTTTGTACCGCGGCATCCGCTCCCCGTGCGTCCCGCTTCTCGAGATAATAATCATAGTCCCCTTCGCTGAAATGCACATTCCCGTCCCCTTCAAATGCAAGGATCCCGTTGCAGACACGGTTCAGGAAATACCGGTCATGACTGACCGCGATGACGCAACCGTCGAATGCCGCCAGCGCCTCTTCAAGGACGCGGAGGGTTGCCAGGTCCAGATCGTTGGTAGGTTCATCCAGGATCAGGAAGTTGCCGCCGTTCATGAGGATCTTGGCGAGCAGAAGTCTGCTTCGTTCTCCGCCGGAGAGTTTGCCCACCTTTGTGCTGATCCTGTCGTCGGTAAAAAGGAAGCGCCTAAGGTACTTCCAGACGGTAAGGCGTTCATCACCGAAGAGGATCCATTCCCGACCGTCACCGATTTCCTGCATGACAGTGTTCTCGTCGTTCAACGCCACACGCGATTGATCGACGTAATTGAAAAGCGTTTTGTCACCAACATCCGTATGCCCTTCACCGGGTTGAACTTCTCCGAGGATGATTCGTAACAATGTCGTCTTACCGAGACCGTTCCGTCCAATAATCCCCAACTTCCTTTTCTTCTCGAAATTGAAGTCCAGTCCGGAAAACAGTCTCCTTCCACCCAATTCGATCCCCAGATTCTTCAGATTCAACACCCTCGATCCGAATGGAGGGGCAGGGGGGATGATCAGATCGACTTCGGCCTCAGCCTCGTACCCTTCTTCTGCTACCCTTTCGAAGTAGCTGTTAAGCCTGCTTTTCGCCTTTGTTCTTCTGGCCCGGGGGCCCCGGCGGACCCATGCAAGCTCGCGCCGGAGAAAGCTGTTCCTCTTTTTCTCTTCAACTTCGAGCTGTGCTTCGCGTTCTGTTTTATCGATGAGGAAGTCAGTATAGTTGCCATCGTGCGAATGGCATACACCGTTGGAGAGTTCGACAGTCCTGTTTGCGATCGAATCCAGGAAATACCGATCGTGTGTCACGAAGAGGCACGCGCCGGAGAATGCAGCAAGAAACTCTTCCATCCACTCAATAGACTGGGTGTCGAGATGGTTCGTCGGTTCGTCAAGGATGAGGAGATCGGGCCTCGCGATGATTGCCTTGCACAACGCCACGCGGCGTTTTTCTCCGCCGGAAAGCGTTTGGATGTCACGATTCTTCTCGGGAACATTCAACGAGTGCATCGCAGTCTCAATTCTGTTCTCGAGGTTCCAACCGTCCCGATGATGGATCTGCTCTTCAAGAAGGTGACGCCTCTCCGATGTGTACGGCAGCGATTCATATTCTCTCAGAATATCGATGACGTCGTGTGCACCCTCCACAATGTTATCATAAACCGATTTCGTCTGATCGAGCTGAAAATCCTGGGAGAGGTACCCCACGACGATGTCCCGCCGTCTCTCGATCGAGCCCGAATCGGGCGGCATGACCCCGGCAATGATCTTCAACAGCGTTGTTTTTCCAGAGCCGTTGTTCCCGATCAGTCCGATCCTGTCGCTTTGATGAATACTCACCGTCGCACTCTTCAGGACGACCTGTTCTCCAAAGCGAACGGAGATGTCCCGCGCGGCAATGAGAAGTGGACTGACAGCTTTGGTCATTGTTACCTTCAGACACTAAGAAAAGCAGGAACCACGCCAGCCGTTCGGTTTGAGTATGGACCAGGTACATGGCAGACCTGTCAGGTTTGCCATCGTGTCACCGGGGAAACCTGACAGGTCTACAGTGTCCCGTGCTTACTACGTAACATTCCCGGCTGCACCACTTCTCGAACTTATTGCCATGCCGCCTCCGCCGATCAAGAGCATGATGACAGCTTGAATCATGGTCTTGTAGGCAACGTCGGGACCGCCAAAGACGGACGTGTAGAAGAACCATCCCCCGACAAGGAGGAGGAGGAGATACACGCCAATCATAATCCTGCGAGCACGCGCGTTCGTTTCCGGCGTCTCGATGGCGAAGGACCTGTTGTAGAACACCAAGCCAACCACGGCGGCAATATCCAATCCGGCGAACATCAACCAGAATGTACGAGTGGTGCCGGCTGCATCGGGTTGTCCGACGATCGGTTTCAGGATTGCCTCGTAGAGCGCGCCGCCGAGATTCGAGCCGACCAGGCTTCCGATGATACCATAGAGAAATGCGTATCCCATGTAGACTGCTTTCTTGTCTGCCGGGGCAACGAGACCGACATAGCTGTAGTATTTTGGATGTGCTGTCATTTCTCCGATTGAAAAGACCACAATGCCTGCGATGAAGATCCAGATATTGGAAGAAAATGCCAGGAGGATAAATCCGAGACATCCCAGGAACATGCCCGTGATCATGGTGGGAAGCGGTTTGGCGTTCTTCACGATCCGGCTGACGAATACCTGCAATAAGATAATGGTGCCTGCATTGACGATGGTGACATACTCGGGACCGAATTTCAGCGGGATGCCGATCAAGAGAACAGTTGATCAACGGGGCCGGTCGCGATGAAATCCCGGAGATACCACAACACGGAACCAAAATTTTGAAAGTACAAAATCCAGAAACCCGAGTAGACAACGATCATGAGCATGAAGCGCGCGTCTCCAAGAACCATCGCTGCGCTGCTCAAGACATCTTTGAGTGATCTCGTGTTCTCCGGCTTCGGCGGATCCTTGAACATGAACAGGGTGGGGATCAGCATCGCGGCGCAGTATATCGAAGAGGCCGTGAACACATACGTCCAGGAGAAGTCTTTGAGATAGCTGACAACAAAAGGAGCGAGGAACGCACCAAGATTGATCATCCAATAGTAGATGCCAAATCCAAAACCGGAATTCCCCTCATTGGTACTGCGCGCAATCGTCCCGCTGATGATCGGCTTGAAGAGTCCAGCACCGGTGGCCATCACGAGCAAGCTAGCAAACACAGTGCCGTAGGTCGACATATGTCCCGTAGCAAAGTACCCTGTCGTAAGAAATGAGAACGCTACCAGAAGCATGCGCCGGTATCCGTACCGGTCTGCGAGTGCGCCGCCAAGGATTGGGATGACATACGTACATGCATAGATCAGTCCCTGCAGGAACCCGACCGATTGTTCCGAGAACCCGAGACCGCCGGTGTCGATGGAATTGGTGAGGTAGATCGCAAGGACGGAGTTCATGCCGTAGTACGCAGCGCGTTCAAACAATTCCATTGTGTTCGCGATCCAGAAGACGCGCGGGAAGGATTTCAACAAACCCGATGAAGACGAAGTCATGACGATCCCTTTCGTGTGAAAGATTGATGCAAGGTCAATGGTGGGTGGGAGTGAGCCTCATTGGCTGGGTCCAAGCCGTTTGGTTCTGATCATTCGCGATCTCCGCTCGTACATATCCTTCGCTGCCGCGCACGAGGTATGTCCCTTCGGCGGCGTTGATGGTTGACAGTTTTTGTCCGCCTCTCCCAACAAATCGAATGCTCGTCCCATTTGCGCTTTTGACGTAGAGATGGTCTCCCGCATAGCCAATCGTATCCAGCACGATGCCATTGCTTGCATAGAAATCCCCTCTCCGGATTGCCTCAACGAGTTCGCTCTGCTCACGTGACGACGCGTAGACACATATCCATCCCTTCCCTTGATTCGAGGGCTTGTGTGAGTCGTCAGAGGCGACGCCGTACATGATTCTTCCCGTTGTCAGGACGCTATCCCACAACGAGGTGTCGAACGTTGTCGGGGAATCAGTGACGCCGTTGTAGATTTCAAGATGCGAGAGGTTGTTTTTCATCTCGTTGATCACCTGCAGCGCGGAAAGCGGAATCGTTGACCAACGCGGGTGGTTCAGGAATGGAATCCCCCCCTCAGACACAACAGCGTCAATTAATTGTTGGAATGTTTTTCCGCTCCCGGAGATGTTGCTCGTCGTTCCCATCGCGGTGAAGTGCCCTTTGTACCCCTTGGAAAGCCCTGCTTCCGAGCCGCTAATGACAGTAAAATCCGGTGTGGACAGCTCGCTCGCGTTCCAGTAGTTCACGTGATCGGTGAAAAGAAGAAAGTCATATCCTCTGGCTTTGTAGTCTGCCACAACTCGCCCGCCGCTATAGGTTGTATCTTTAATATCGGAGCTTTTCGGATAGCAGTGAGTATGAGTATTTCCTTTGTAGTAACGTTTCTGCGCATCGGCGACCGTTGCGGCGAGAAGGAGCAACAAAAGAACGGCATGTGTTCGCATCGTCATGTTCCTTGAAAGAAGACTCCCATGTTGCGTGCCCTTTACACGTCTGTGGACCCAAAGTACCTTCCATTGTCAAGAGATGCAATCAGACATCTCTGGCAGAATTTCGACTGGAACCAGTTCCCGGTAATAGCTATCTTGAGTACGCCTGGTCGTATCAGCGATGTACCCGCAGATGGAGCTCACGGTTGCCCGGTGGGACTGGTTGTTGTATCACTGGTCGCAGCGTGCGCACACAATCTCCTCACCACAAAGGAGTCGTCATGGAAACAGATCGGTTGTACAAGATTGTGTTCTATGTCGGGAGCGGGTGGAATTTTGCCATTGCCACCGCCCTTTTTGTGTTGACAGGCTCGCTCCCCTCCATCATCGGCATCGAACCTCCGCGCTACCCAATCTTCATTCACTTCAACTTGACGTCGATCTTCTTCTTCGGCTGTATTCAGTGGATTATTGCCCGCGATCTTCACGGCCACCGGAGCTTCGTCAAAATGCTCATGTGGGCAAAGCTGGCAATGGGAGCAGTCCTGTTCTATTCAATCCTGCTCGGCTCGTCGCCAAAAGCACTAATAGGCTTTCTTGCTCCCGGTATGGCGATCGACGTGATCTTTGGATTGATCTTCTGGAGGTTCCTGATGTTCAGCCGTCCGAAGGCTGCCGTCTGATTCTCCGACGTGGCGGATTTGTGTATTTGCTCTCGGTCATAAGATAATTTCACGCAAAGACGCCAAGTCGCAAAGAAGAATCTTATCGAATTTCACCATCAATATCAGCTTTGCGTTCTTTGCGACTTTGCGTGAGACTTTTCGACCGCATCTCCAGGAAAATAAGGAACGTTACCAATGCAAGAGGAAGTCTACAGACGGCTGGCCCAAAGACTGGACGCGTTCCCCAATCGTTTCCCTGCATCTCAGAGCGGCATAGAAATGCGGCTCCTGGCAAAGCTGTTCACTCTGCCAGAAGCCACACTCGCCTGTGTGATGCGCCTCGAAGCTATGCCGGCTGCCGACATCGCCAGCCATGCAGGTACAGATCCCAAAGTAACCCGCGATACTCTTAAACGAATGGTGGGCAAAGGGTTGATCGATCTCAAGAAAGGTGAAGCGGAATTTGCCTATGCATTGAGACCGTTCGTTGTCGGGTTTTACGAGGGCCAGCTGCCGCGCATGGACGCGGAAATGGCGGAACTTTTTGAGCAATACTATCGTGAGACGCAGGGAGGCATATTGCGGGAGACTCCGTCCCTGCACCGGATAATCCCTGTCGGGGCGGCCATTCCGCTTCAGGTAGAAATCCATCCTTACGAACGGGCAACCGAATTGCTGGAAGGGGCGATGTCGTGGGGGGTGCGCGACTGCATTTGTCGCGTCCAGCAGAAGCTTCTGGGCAAAGGTTGTGATCACCCGCTTGAGACCTGTCTGGTGTTTGCCCCTGTCAAAAACGCTTTTGACCGCAGCACAGTGGATCGCGCCATCACGAAAGAGGAAGCGTTACAGATCCTGCGCGAGACTGAAGAAGCGGGACTGGTGCATTCATCGGGCAACTATCGCGACGGCATCGAGTATATCTGCAACTGCTGCACTTGCTGTTGCGGGATCATGCGCGGCATAGCCGAATTTGGAATCATGAGTGCTGTCGCCCGTTCAGATTTTCAGATCGCGATAGAGGACGAGTTATGTTCCGGCTGCGGTGAGTGCATCGAGCGATGTCACTTTCATGCCCTTTCAGTCCCGGGCGAAATTGTTGTCGCGGACTACAACCGATGCATGGGGTGTGGATTGTGTGTTCTCGTTTGTCCCACGGAAGGGCTGCATCTGGTTCGTCGCCGGGCAGGTGAAGTTCTTTTGCCACCGGCCAACATCGAAGAATGGAGAAGACAGCGCTCTTCCGCGCATGGTACATCAGGCAGCGATGTTCCCTAGCGCGATGCGAAAGAGATGAGCTGGGACCGAAGGGATCTGCCACAAACCGCAAGGTGACGAGTATGCCAAAATCAAAAGACGAAAAACCGCTTGCGATCCGATGTCCGAATTGCAGGCAAGTGCGTGAACCTGACTTTAACGAAACCACTCGCCGCTATGTCTGCTCTCTCTGCGCGGCACCTGTTGATGCACAGGTGCTTATCGAAAAAAAGAAGCGCGGGCTGAAGTAAAGTCGAAGCACGTCCGCGCCGCTAAACCGAGCTCCACTCTGAAACTGCCGAAATCTCCCGCCTATTTCCGCTCTCCGTGTTCCCGGGGCTCGTACACGCCATCGTGTGTGATCAACTGCTTGTAGGGGCTCTTCCAGCTCTTATCGAAGATCCGGGTAAGAATTCCTGCCAGCCGTTTGCCCGTACAGATGACGCCAAGATTGCGCGAGGTATAGAAGTAACTCTTCGAGTGATTGCTCGTGCCGAGCCAGAATTTCTCGCTGTCTGCAATGATCACCTTGCAGTGCTCGACGCGCGCGAATGAAACATAGCCGCCGGACCACTCTGGAATAGACGTAAATGCTACCTCGATGTTGGGAACGGACGCGAGGCTCTTCAGCCCTTCCACTGCGGAAGTTCCTTTTGCCCAGTCGGAGACAATCATCCGGACGCGTGCACCTCGCTGTGCAGCGTTCTTTATCGCATCTTCAATAGCAGTGTATGACCCTCCCTGTCGTTCCCGCGAAGAATAGGAAAGAAATTGAAGCGTCACGCTCTTCCGGGCGCCGTTGATGAGCCCAACGATAGCGCGCTCATCCCAATTTGTTGTATCAGCAATCCAGCCGATGGGACTGAACGTCGGCAGAACATCCACACTCTCTCCGCCCGGTCCTGTCAGGCGAACGGGCTTCGCAGCTTTCTTCGGTGTTGGAGCAAACTCTTTGACATTCCCTTGCGGGAGTACGGAGAGCTTCCAGTCGAGCTCGAAGATCTCCCCATACGCCGCTGCCATTGCCCTGTTGTTTATCCTGAGGCCAAGCTCGTGAATATGCTCCAGCGCCCGCCAGTCGAAATTCTGACTCCCGACAAAGAGCTCTTTCCCGTCGACTATGAAATACTTGGCGTGCTGAATCCCTCCTCCGATCGGTCCGAAGTCGATCCGGCGCACCTCGATGTTTCGATACCGCCCCAGACTGTCGACGCTCCCTGGGTAGGTCTTGACCATGCGGGCATCGACGATGAGTCTCACCTTCACTCCGCGATCAGCCGCCGCGTAAATTGCGGCGAGAACGGGTTCGAGGAGTCTCCCCGGCTCATTCGAGACATAGAATTGTTCGATGTCGAGACTCCGGCGGGCGCGTGCAATCATTTCCGACCATACCTCGTGTGTATTTCGGATATCGGGATTGTCGAGGGAGGTTTCCAGTGGAATGCTCTCAACAAGCTCAATATCGGCCGATGTCTGGCTTTGAGCGTGGAATGAGAAGACGAGAATGAGCAGAAGGGCGAGAATTGGATTTTTCATGGCTATGACTTTTGGGTGATGGAGGACCTCAATGCGCTGCGCTGTATAGTACGAAACTCGTGTTGAAATGGCCACGATTTTTCTTAGATTGGAATGAGGGGGGAATTGATCGGGCGGTCGGGAGCTGTGATTGCACTTGGACAACGAGGAGGCAACAACTATGAAACTGTCAGCCATCTTCTCAACTGCTCTCCTCTTGATGGGATGGAGCTTGCAGGCTATTTCCCAATCCAAAGATCCGTGTGATTGCCAGCCACAGGTAGGAGAGAAGCCGTATCGGTTCGAAGCGAAGCGGGAAAAAAAGTATGACAAATTTCCTGTGGCACAGGAGCCGATGAAGCTCTCAAGCACGAGAGAATGGCAAAAGAAGTATGCAAAATTGATGAAGAAAGAAGTAACACGAAAGTCCAAGAGGGTGAAAAACACACCGGAAGATTCACTGTACGCACTCGACGGCTATCTCTGGTATGTGAACAAGCAAATTGACTGTGACTTTCACATGCAGGTCGGTCCGAAGTCAAAGAGCGGGAAACGCACCGTGGTCGAAATCACGGTGGACAATTGTTCGATGCAGCAGATGATCCTCGACACATTGAAATCGCGGGGCTTCTCGGCGAACGGAAAGGAGTTTGACGAAGGTATGCCTGTCTCGGTCATAGGTCTTGGATTCTACGACGGTCAACACGGCGCCAAAAAAGCAAAAGAGGGTGCCTCCTTGTGGATAAAAAAGCAGGCCGGGACGGCATGGGAACTGCATCCAGTCAAAGCAATCGTGTTCAGATAGCTGAAGAACTCAGTGAAGCAAAATATCGAGGTTTCCCGCCCAAAAACGGCATCATCTCCCACCGATTGATATTTCCCATCGGATTCGCTATGTTACCCCGTCAGCACCGTCCCATTTGAGGTGATCGCGTGCAACCTTCCTCCCGGAGGGCGCAGTGCCTCGAACAGCCATCCAACCTATGCCGCATAGCCCAATTGTATGCTAGGCACAACTCTCTCCCACTATAAAATCATTGAGAAGCTCGGCGGCGGTGGAATGGGTGTGGTCTACAAGGCCGAGGACACCACACTGAAACGCACCGTTGCCCTGAAGTTTCTCCATCCTGAGCTTACACGCGACGACGAAGCCAAGCAACGCTTTATCCACGAAGCGCAGGCTGCATCGGCCTTGCAGCACAACAACATCTGCACGATCCACGATATCGGTGAGACTGGCGACGGGCAGATGTTCATGGTGATGGATCTCTATGAAGGTGAAACGCTCAAGAAGAAGATCGAGAGCGGTCCTCTTGCACTTGAAGAAGCGATTGATATCGCCGCTCAGATCGCTCGGGGATTAGAAAAAGCGCACGAAAAAGGAATTGTGCACCGGGATATCAAGCCTGCAAACATCCTGGTGACGAATGAAGGGATCGTCAAGATCGTCGATTTCGGGCTGGCCAAGCTCCTCGGTGCGCAACAAATTACGAAGGAAGGAAGAACGCTTGGGACGACGATGTGCATGTCGCCCGAACAACTGAAGGGCGAAGACGTTGACGCCCGTACCGATATCTGGTCGTTCGGCGTTCTGATGTATCAAATGCTAACGGGCAATCTTCCGTTCCGCGCTGAATTTGACGAAGCGCTGATGTATCAGATCAACTGCGAACAACCTCCGCCGGTTCTGTCCTTGCGGACAGACACTCCTCCATCCATCAGCGATCTCGTTACCGGCTGCCTCCAGAAAGACAGGGAGCAGCGGCCGCATTCGATGGACGAAATTCTGCGCAAGCTCGGCCGCGAAACCGGCTACTCGATGGCTGCCGCGAAAACCGGTAGCTGGGTGCAGAAGGCCCTCATCGCTGCCGCAGTTCTGGCAGCGCTTGCGATCGCAGTCTACTTCGCCATAGATATTCTCCTCAAAACCGAAGCGAAGGATCTTCGGATGGCAGTTCTTCCTTTTATCGATATATCGAAGGATACTTCCATTGCAGCCTATCGACCGGAGATTCAGAGGTCGTTCATCAAAGAGTTCCTTGGAGTAAACAAGATTTCTGTTGAGGATTGGTTGCATCTCAATGCCGATATCGAGGGGCAATTCGGGAATGATGATCCGCCGAGAACCGATCCGCTGTTCAGGTTCTTGCGCCAGAATGGATACGATTATGTTCTGGACGGAAGTATCACAATTTCTCCCAAGGGGGGATTTTCGCTTGCGGCCGATCTACGAAAAGCGGGAGACTTTGACCGTGTTGAGGAATTCCAGGCGCCATTTCAGACGAGATTCCAGATTGATTCCGTCGTCCAAGCGCTCTCACGGCAAGTGCTCGCATACCTGAATACTCAGGTGCTTGATCGCAAACCGGAGATGGGGGTTTGGCACCTGAACCGTCCGAAGAACTGGGCGGCTGTCGCGAAGTTGGAGCAGGCATACAAATACTACTGTGCGGCCGATCCGCCCTCGGCAAATGCCGCGCTCGTTGAGGCTGTGGAACTTGATTCGACATTTATCTCACCCCGAATCTGGTTCGCATCATCTCAAAGAAGAAATGATCCGGAAAGAGCAAGGAAAAACCTTCAGACGCTCCTTGGATTGAAATCATCAGCAGATGAGTTTCAGCGGGCGATGATTGATTGGCTCGGCGCCTACCTGGAATACAATCCCGAGAATCAGATACGCTTCCTGAGAAAAGCTCTGAAGTTCAATTCTCGCAACCGCGTTTTGCTGTCGACTCTTGCTGGCGCATATACTGAGAAGCATGACACGGTTGGTGCGCTGGAGGCGTATCGGTATTGCATAGAAAGTCGTTGGGAATTCAAGCCCTTCTACCAGGTTGCGGCGAGGTACTACCTTGGTCAGCGGAATCTTGATGCGGCGAAGGAAACTCTCATGATATGGTGGAGTCTGGACACAACCTCGACCTGGCCATTGATCTATGGTTGGTTAAGTGCCATTGAGTCTCGAAAGGGGAATGTGGCCGAGGCAAGGAGATGGAGGGACCATTTCGAAAGGGTAAGCAGCGATTCAAGCATTGCGAAAATCAGTCTAATGCTCGGTAGCTGTTATACAGACGCGGGATTGTGGGAACAGGGGGACGCGCTGTTGCGCCAGGCTGTTTCACTCGAACCGAAGAAAGCCGAGTTTCGCGAGAGGTTTGGAGATGCGCTGTGCACCCGAGGTGATACCGAAGCCGCTTTGCATGAATACACAATCTCTGCGCAGCTCAATCCCCGATCGATGGTGCTACCAAAGAAACTTGGGAACATCTTCAAGCAGAAAGGAGATACTGCAAGGGCCTCGGAACAATATCAGAAGTATTTGAAAGTGGATTCGATGAGTTATGATGCTCAACAGATGCAGAAATGGATAAGAGCGATGCGCCTTTAGCGTTGCCATGATCAATGAAAGTTGGTGCGTGCTGGAATAGGTAACCATTCCTACTCATCTTAATCTATGGAGGCTTTATGGCTTGGGCTGATGAAGGAATTGAGTGCTATGTTTCCAATGAGAAGAAAGGGGAATCCCTCGAGCTGCCTTCTGAGGGTGGAAAGAAATGTACCTGCTATGTTTCAGCCAGAATATCGAAAGTGCTTGTTCCATTGTATCATCTCTACAATCAACAGTACGATGATCATCTCTATTGCACGTCGTCGGAAGAGGTGGATGAATTCAAAGGCAAAGGATACAAGGACCAAGGACGAGCCGGTTGTGTTCGGCCGCATAAAGTTGGTACGCACGATCCCCTGTTTCGCGCATATGATCCTGATGCTAAACGCCATTTCTATACGACAGATGTGACGGTGATCGATAAGAATGGTCCGACTCTCACCCGAGACGCGCTGGAAACGGTGCTAAAAAAAGAGCTTGACGGATATTTCGCGGAGAGAAAAGATATTTTTCTTGCTGATGACAAGTATTTCTGCACCACCAGGAAAACGGCGGAAGCCATCATTAAGGAAGCAAAAGTCAATGACAAAGAATATTTTGCGCCTGATGTCGGCGACTGTGATGACTATGCGCACCTGCTTAAATCAGCTTTCATCGTCGATGCCTGGATTGACAAAAAAAGATCACTCCCTTACGCTTTTGGCATCCTTTGGGGTGGGCAACAAGACGACCCAGCGAATCATGCCATGAATTTCGTGATCGTCAGCGGCGGAGATGGTTCTTTTGAGTTGTGGGTCATTGAACCAAAGGACAGTACCTGGTATGAACCATCCAAGAAGAAACTTGAAAGTATTTGTTTGGTAATTTGCTGAGAAGTCCCTTCCCAGTGCCGTGGCTCAGCGTGCAAGAAATTGCACGGCTCGGGGGTTGAAACCAACGAACCGATCGATATACAATGCGCGCCTTCATGATTCACGAGGCTAAATACCCATTCTGAAACTGAACAACACCTTCAAAGAGAAAGGAGAGTTGCCTGGACATAGAAATCTAAAGGAAGTACTTCTAAGGTATTGGGATAATCTTGCTGCAGTGGGCACTGATAAAACGTCAGAAGCCCAGCTTCGCGGACCAAAGATGCGTCTGCACAAAATGTATGGAGGCGGCTATGGCAAAAACAAAACCCCTAATAACACCCATGGATATCCTTGTGGGAAAAAAGACCTACCAGTTTGTACACCTTGAAGATGTCTACGAGAAATGCAAGAAAGACCGCAAGTACTTTGGGAGGCTCACAAAAGCAGTGGCTAAGACGAAGCGGGGGGGGCTCGGCGTACAGGCGCACAAGAAACGGGTGATGATCGCGCTTGCGGGAGCCATTCTTAAGAATGGCTACGTGTTGCCTCAAAAGTGTCTTGGATATTTCGCTGAAAATCTCATGATCGAGCAATGGGTCGAAAAACTCGAAGAGGCGATGGATAGGAAACTCAGTTTTAAGAAAGCACAAGACTATGTATGGCCAATAGTAAAGCCCAGCAAACCCGAAGGAACAAAACCCACTCGAGGTCAATGTCCCTGGCCGGATTGTCCTGATTCAACTACATGAGATTGCCGCTCTCTGGTGACAATCCGTGCAATTTTAGATTGTTCGTGTGAGAGTTCCGAACACCAAAATCGCGCGCCAGCGATTCATCTCGGCGCAGCCTGAAGGAATCGCGGACTTCTTCAAATCGTACTTCCGTATTCCGCCCCGGCGCCACTGGGGAAGGAAGTACCGTGAGGATGAGTGGCTGCATCTTCCGTACTGGAGGATTCTCCCAACCGCGATGGGGACTCGTTTCCGGTTCGGAACGCGACGGACGTCGATTCCCAGCGAATTCCTGCATGACGTGCAATGGGGGCAGTACTGTCTCTTTCTTTTCATTCGTTTCCAGGACGATGTCTTCGACGGCCAGGCGCAAAACCGCGTGGCTATCTACGCCTCCGACCAGTGTCTGTTCGAGGCCGATCGCATCTTTGCGAAGTATTTCTCTCCGCAATCGTGGTTCTGGAAAGAATTTAGGGAAAGTCTCCGGCTCACCATCCAATCGATCGTGGAGGTGGACGCTCTCCAACGCAAGTCCACCTCCCTTCCCGACGAAATCCTCGACGGGTATGCACGTATCTGCTCGATCCTGAAGGTCGGTTCTGCCGCGGTGTGCGCGATGCACAATCAGAAGAAGGCATATGAGCAGGTGTCGCTCTTCTGCGATGAAATGGCGATGGCAGGACAGATCATGGACGATATCTACGATCTGGAAGAAGATTCTGGACGCAAGCGATTGAACTACGCGGCAAATGTCCTCCGCCGCTCAGCGAAAAAGATGCCGAAGCGGGTCAGGTCAAACGAGCTGCTGAGGCGGCTCCGGATACTTGCCACGATGGAGCGAATCTATGGTGAGGTGCACACACATGTCTCAAGGGCTTCCGATGTAATTGCTCCACTGGCAATCCCGGGAATGAAGAAATATCTCGCTCACTATTCGCATGGCGTTTCCCCACCGCATTGATGTGCAGGGAAAAAGTGGAACTAAGAAGCCCGGCCGATTCCGACCGGGCTTTGTTGTGATCACGGAGAC
>QYQB01000193.1 GCA_007280275.1 bacterium
AATTGATTCGACATCACGCCCGATGGGACATACAGCGCAGCCGGCTTCCCGAGCAGTTCTGCGACCCTCCGTTGGAGAAGGTTGACGGTCGGGTCCTCTGCGAACACATCATCACCAACGGGGGCCTGTGCCATGGCCTGCCGCATGGCTTCCGTTGGCCTGGTTATTGTGTCACTTCTCAGATCGATGATCTCTGTATTCATGTCTGTCCGGATTGTTTGCGCTGAGGAATGAAGGTCAGAAGAAACAAGAGGGTCGCGCAACAGACACACGAACCGGCGAATATGTCACCATGTTGTGCGTAGAAGGTTAACTCCGTGCGAGGCTCAATGCTTCCGTGAAATGTCGATGCAGTATAGAGCTGTGTCCCGTGGCGGAATGATCCGCTCGGATCGACGAGACCCGAAATACCGCCATTCGCGGCGCGAACAATCCATCGCCGGTTCTCGATTGCGCGAATGGATGCGTAGCTGGCATGTTGATAGGCACCGGATGTGTTACCCCACCAGCTGTCATTCGTGATGATGACGAGAAATTGCGCTCCCCGGAGGACGAACTGCCGAACGAAATCAGGATAGACGGATTCGTAGCAAATCATGGATGCGAACTTTCGTTCCGGTCCGTTGGGTGACGGGAGCGAAAAGACGACCGTGTCTCCTCCCTTTCCCCACATTCCGATTCCCACGTTCCACTTGAGTGGCTCGATGAGGAACGTGAACGCGTCTGCGTACGGGATACGCTCCGCGAAAGGTACCAGCACAATCTTCTTGTAGATCGGCCCCACATCTTGCCCGGGCACCAGGAGTGCGGCCGAGTTGAAGTTATCGTAGTACCGATTTCCTGTCCGAGCCCGGGACGATGTGGCTGGCGCATGCGCGCTGTCATAGAAGACCGTGTATGCCAACCCGGTCAGTACCGCGCCGCGCGCCGAATCCAGGTTTCCGCGGAGCCAGCTCCAATACATCCGGTTGCCTGGGAGCAGTATTGGGAATGGTATCGCCGTTTCCGGCCAGACAACCAGATCGAGATCTTGTCCAGCGAGAGATTTCGTCTCACGCATATAGTCGGCCAGTTGCTTCTCGTATGAAATCCAGGGACTCTCATTGCCCGAACGCCACTTCTCCCAAGGATCGATATTCGGTTGAACGACTCCTACACGAAGCGCGTTCGCAGCAGGCGGCGTCTCATATCGTGCCATCCGGACCTTTCCGTAGATCCATGGGCCAAAATAGAGAAGGAGCAAGGCAAGAAGAGCCAGTGCGACGGATTGCGAACGGAATTTCCAGCTCTTCGTTGCCAGTTTGGTGATGAGGACAAATCCGATGACATTGAAGCAAAGGATCAGAAAAGAGATTCCGTATGTCGATGTGAACTCCGCAATCTGGATACGCGGCAAATCGTAGGCCTGACTGTTGCCCAGCGTGACCCACGGAAAGGAGAATTCGCTCAACGAATGAGAATATTCGTAGCTGATCCAGGCGAGAGGCAGAAACGCCAGACCTGCAACGAGGCCGAGTCGTTTCCGTACCCGGATATAGAGAAGGATGATCACCCAGTAGAACATCGGATGGATGAGAAGCACGGCCGCACCGGCGATCATCATCCAGACATCCCTTCCTACGACAAATCCCCCAATCCAGTAAAGCGTCAAGGCGTGAAAAATGAAGAACGACACATAGGAGTAGCGCAGCGTCCTCCACGTTCCCTCCACCGTCTCGAGGAGAAGGAGAAGCGGGATGAGGCTCACGTAGGCCAGCGAATGGACGGGCGAAGGGGGAAATGACGCGCCGAGCATTATTCCAGACGAAGCCGCGAGAGCGAAACGATGCCACGCACCATCCATGGAGAGATGTTCAGAACCCTGGGTCTTCATTTATGGACCGTTCTTGAGAAACAACCTCGTCGGGCCCACCACTCTTCAACCTGGCGGAACACGATGATGACCACACCTCCGATTGCGAATCCGATCACTGCGCCAGCAGCGACATCGGAAGGATAATGGACGCCCACGTAGACGCGGGAAAACGCGATCAGAGCGGCAAAGGAGAAAAATGCCCAGGACCATCTCGGCAGGAAGTACGCGAGCACGATTGCCGCGGAACAATTATTGACCGCGTGCGATGACGGAAACGAAAAACCGCTTCCACAGCTCACAAGGAGATGGACATTCGCGAGCTCATGGCAGGGGCGCGGGCGCTCAATGATAAACTTAAGAAACGAACTGTTCAACTGATCGCTCAGCGCGATCGTTGGAAGAAGCAAGAGGGCAGCGATTCGGCCATGACGGCCGCTTTTCATCAGCAGCAAAAACCAGAGTATTCCGACGAGGACCAAGGCGGCCGGTTTCTTGTTCAGGTCTGTCAGAAACGGAAAGATCGCGTCGAAGAACCAATTCCGCAATCCCTGATTGCAGAAGTAGAACAGATTCCGGTCCAGATCCATGAGGATCTCGTTCACTGATAGTCCCTTGCTCTCAGATATCGTTCAAGTGATCTTCTTTGTGCCGCCGTTTGCCCGCAATCTGTAAAACACATAGCGGCCAATGAACAGGAGAACGACAACCGCGAGGATTCCTGTGACCGCCTTGCTGTATGTTTCCAGATATGCTGCAATCATCTGCCAGTTTTCGCCGAGTTCTTTACCAGCGAAAAGAAGAAGAAAGTTCCATACGAGTGCGCTCACGAAAGAAAGCGCTGCTGTCTGCGCCAGGGGCAGCTTAGACATCCCGGCGAAGAAGGAGACGACTGCGCGCGTGCCCGTCAAAAAACGGTTGATCACGATCAGAACATATCCGTACTTGCGAAACCACCCCTCAACTTTGTGGACGCTGTCAAGCGGGATGAAGCGGAGCTTGCCGGTTTCCAGAATCCTTGCTCCGAACCAGTCACCGACTTTGTACATGACAACGAAGCCCGCAGTGCTGCCAATCGTAGTCACCACAAGGGCGGCTGTGAAATTGATGGTCCCTATTCCGACAAGTGATCCGACAAAAAGCACAACCACATCACTGGGCAATGGAGGAAATATGTTCTCCATGAAGGCGAAGCCGGAGACTGACAAATACACCCAGATGGGATTGAGGGCCAGGAGGTGACGAATGAATTCTTCCACGGATCTCTTTCAGGTTTTGGAGGGAAGGATGGTTGCGATGGCAAGAGCAGCACACCCCTCTCCCCTGCCAATAAACCCAATTCCTTCATTCGTGGTTGCTTTGATGGAGATTTGCCCTGGCTTCAGGGCCAATGCTGTGGCGATGTTGTAGATCATCTGAGGCGAATACCTGAGAACTTTCGGCTGCTGCAATATGATGGTGGTATCAAGATTGACGATGCGAAAGTTGTGTTTCGTGAGCAGGCGTCGCACGTTCCGAAGCAAGCGAAGACTGGAGACGTTCTTGTACTTTGCACTCGTATCAGGGAAGTGTTTGCCGATATCACCCAGCGCCGCGGCCCCCAGAAGCGCATCACACAGTGCATGCAACAAGACGTCCGCGTCTGAATGCCCGAGGAGCCCGAGTCGGTACGGGATATGAACGCCCCCGAGGATGAGCTTTCGCCCGATGGTGAATGCGTGCACGTCATATCCAATCCCGACGCGTGGAACAGCGCTTCCTGCGTCAACGGATTTCGAACGCCTGATAACGGTTCTTGAAGTCTTGCCACTCAATTTTCAAGTCCTTTACGTGAGCAGATCGTGGTCCCACCTTGATCTCCTTGATCAGTTCTTCGACCATGGAGCGGTCTCCTTCGGCTTCGATTTCAACATCAGAGTTATACAGATTACGAACCCACCCTTTGAGGCCGAGCCTCGACGCGTGGCGATAGACGAAGTAGCGGAATCCAACCCCTTGCACGAGGCCTTGAACTGTCATGTGCACGCCGATCTGCATAGCTCAGTCTCAAAGTACGAGTTCTCACATCAAAATCAAAATGATCCCTGTCTCCGATTCTGCCAGATCCGGTCCACCGTTTCCATTGCCGGACGTGCATCTTGATTAACAAGGTTGCCGACGAGTGCGAGAACCGACTTGAGCACACGGGGTTTGACACCAACCCTCAAGGCACCACGGAGATGAGAATAGAGCTGTCGATTGTAGCCATCGATGAAGAGAACGACAACGTTGACGACCTCACGTTCAGACAGATGAAGACCTGGGCGCGCCATGATCGTACCGTAGGCATCTTCGGTAATCCTCCGGCCGAGTCCCGTTTCGAGTTCTTCGAGGCGAAAGACGAGCTTCTCAGTCTGCTTTCCGTACACCCTGGTGAGAATGTCCCTCCCCTCTGAGATGGCAACCCCCCGCTTGTGCTGAAATGAGTTCTGCCGTCTTTTGTTCCCTCTGAAGGACGCGAGCCTTTCGAGCCCGTCTAACATTGTTGGATAGCCAAGGAACAACGACAAGTGGATGAAGAGCTCGGAGAAGAAACGGATGGGGAGTCCCCCTTGGCGAAGCGAACGTTCTATGTGAACAAATGCCTTCGCTCGATCACGGGTCGCATAAAGAGCCGACACAATTGCAACAAGGTGGAAACGAATTGGTAACGAGCGTGACTGAGTGGGCATGGAACCGTTCAGTGTGATAACACAAAAGGGACGAAGGTGCTCTTCGTCCCTTTACAATGTTGCTCGATGTGGTTTTGCAGCGAGTCAGACTGCTGCGCACGTTGGAGTGCCCGGAACGAGACTTGAACTCGTATGCCCTTTCAGGCGCCGCCCCCTCAAGACGGTGTGTCTGCCAATTCCACCATCCGGGCAATAACAAATCAAGAATCAATTATCAGAATGCAACGCGGTACTCACGCCGTGTCAATCTTCGATCTTTGATCTGCCATCGTGAGCGTGGATGGTCTCGAACCATCGACCCTCTGCTTAAAAGGCAGATGCTCTACCCCTGAGCTACACGCCCAACTAACTATGATACCTGCACCAGGTGAGGTTGAAACTGGTCAGCAGACTTCAGCCTGAATCAAGCTAAAAAAAATGAAGGAAAAAAACAAGACTCGGTTTCGCAAGTTGACCGAATCACAGTGAAAAACCTCAATCCGATTACCCAACACACCCGCGTTCGCGAAATTCAGTTTGTCTGCGGTGGATCTGTCGCAGGCGTTGTGCTCGGCTGAGTTTCCGACTTCTGACGATACAGTATTCCGAACGGGATAATGACGCAATAACCCAGGACAAGCAGGATCGGTGCCACAACCAACGGCATGGTCCCATCCCACGGTGTTTGGCTCAGGGCAACATAACCAAGAATGATTACGAGTAAGCCAAGTCCAAGGATTTGATAGTTCCTTTTCGTGAATGGAAGTGCCATCGCTGGCGCTTTCTTTCTAGCAGCGACTTTTGACGTCACACGTGCCATAAGCTTCTCCTTAACTCCGCTTTTCAATAAAAAGCCCAGCGTGGGGGGTACGCCGGGCTTGACCGTTCTATGACGACAGTCAGGGGAGTAACCGTCGCCTGGGTCGAAAATAAATTTACACCATTTCTTGTGAATGTCAAGACCTTGGGTGCCATAGCGATTATGAGAGTGAACGAAGCCCCGTTACAAGCCTTCCATCGATAAGCTGGAGCACGCGATGTGCCCGCTTGGTCAGATCGAGATTATGAGTTGCGATGACGAACGTGAGGCCTCGTTTTTGGGCCAAATCGGCCAGCAATTGGTGAAGTCTCTGGCTGTTCTCCTCGTCGAGGTTTCCAGATGGTTCGTCTGCCAGGACAAGGCGCGGGTCGTTCATGAGCGCCCGAGCGACAGCGACGCGTTGCTGCTCACCACCGGAGAGTTCGCTGGGCTTGTGGTCGGTACGTTCCTCCAACCCGACTTCCTGAAGCAGTGTCGTTGCCCTGCGCTGAGCTTCCGGGAATTTCTCGCCTCGAATCAGAGCTGGCATCGCAACATTTTCGAGAGCGGTGAACTCAGGTAGGAGATGATGAAACTGGAAAATGAATCCAAGTGTCTGGTTTCGAAAACCGGCCAGCTCTTCCTCTGAGAGGACACTGAGGTCAAGGTTGTCCACTACAACTTTCCCTGACGACGGTCGATCAAGCCCTCCCAGGAGATGCAGCAGTGTGCTCTTGCCTGAACCTGAGGGTCCGACAATGACAGCCATCTCCCCCTCCCTCACTTCCATATCCAGTCCCTTGATCACGTGCAGGCGCTGATCTTTTCCCATGGGATACTCCTTGTGCAGAGCCTCGGCACGGAGCAGGATCTTCTTTTCGACTATTCCCATCGAATTGCCTCCACAGGAATGAAACTTGCCGCACGCCTCGCCGGATATAGTGCCGCGATGGAACACAACCCAAGTGCGGTTATGGCAACAATGATGAGGTCAAGGATATGCACCTCGACTGGTATCGCGGGAATGATGTAGACCGTGGGGTCGAGCGGGAACAGGTGATAGTGGTCCTGCATCCAAACGACAGCGAGGCCGAGGAGCAGGCCCAGCATGCTGCCGAGCACTCCAACAAGGACTCCCTCAAACATGAAAATCTTGATGATGCTCTTGTTCGTGGCTCCCATTGACTTGAGAATCCCGATATCTCTCATTTTTTCCACCACCGACATCGTCAGCGATCCGAGGAGGTTGAAGGATGCGACACCGATAATGAGGCAAAGAATGATATACGCCATCCATCGCTCGATCTTCATTACAGAATAGAGGTCCCGATGGAGATCATACCATGTCAGAATTCGGAATTGATCACCGAACTTGCTACCAAGCTGTTCCTTGAACGATTCTGACTGGCTGATGGATCGAAGCCGCAACTCGACCCCGCTAATCCGGGTAGACATTCCAAACAACGATTGTGCAGCTTCCAGGTTCACAAAGGCATAGTATGAATCGTAGTCCTTGTTGTTTGATTCATAGATGCCGACCACGTGAAACCTGCGAATCAAGGGCTGGCCTAGCTGAAGCAAAGCTACCTCTGAGCCAGCGAGGCTGACGACCGATACCGTGTCGCCGATGACTGCACCCATTCGGTCGGCGAGCGTCATTCCCAGAACGATGCCGCTCTTGTGGGCCCCCGAGAGATCCAAAGAACCCAGCACCAGTCTTTCCTTGAGCCCGGACACTGTAGCAACCTTGCCAACCTCGATCCCTTTGACGTTGATAACCCGGTTAAGGTTTCTGGATACAACTACTGCTTTTCCAATGGCAAACCTTGAAATACCTTGCAGTTCACCTCGGGATTCAGCGAATTTCACGAGAGGCTCGTAGGCGGCAGCATCGACTTGTCGGGGATTCTCAACTCGTATATGAGGATCGAAGTTGACCAGGATGGAAGTCACCAGCCCACTGAACCCGTTGAAGACAGACAACACGATGACGAGCGCGGCCACGCCAATCGTCACGCCAACGACCGAGATAGCGGAGATGAGCGTTACCAATCCCAGTTGACGCTTGGACACAAGGTACCGAAACGCTATGGATTGCTCAAAGCTCATGATCCGAACTTGATCATTCTGATTGGGTCACGGCGTGCGGCCATGCGCGACGGAATAATTGAAGAAAGAAAACACATAAGAAGAGCTAAGACGCTGACAAGAAGGAAGTTAATGGGATTCAGATCAATCGGAACATGGCTCATAAAATATATCCCCGACGGTAAAGAGATGATGCGGTAGTGGAGTTCAAGCCAACAAAGGACGAAGGCGATGGCATTCCCAAGGATCACGCCAACGATGGCGATGAACATTCCCTGGGCCAGGAATATCCCGGTCAGTTTTTTTCGATCGGTCCCAAGAGCCCGGAGAATTC
>QYQB01000277.1 GCA_007280275.1 bacterium
GATTTGGCGATCTCGCCGGTCAGGTGTTTCTCCGTGACCAGGTATTTAAGGAGGATCGCGAAGATGCGGTGCGAATCCACGAATAATCCGCTCTCATCCAGTGCTCCGACACGATCAGCATCCCCGTCCGTCGCGATGCCGATGTCGCACCCTTTCATCACTATGGTGGAGGCAAGGTCCTTCATGTTCTGCGGAATAGGCTCGGGATGTCCACCGCCGAACGAAGGATTGTAGCTGGTTCGCAGTTCAGCCCGCAGAGAAACAAGCTGTGACATCACTCCCGCACCGGCCCCGTACATCGCATCGTGGACAATCTTGATACCGGACGACTCGATCAGTGGCAGGTTCAGTTTGGCTCTGAGATCATCCACGTAGATGGCAGTGAAGTCCATCTTCTTGATCACACCCTTCTCCACCAGCTCTGCAAACGTTCTTTTACTTACTACTTTCGACTTGGATACTTTCTTCAACTCCTTTTCGACCTTTTCGATCATCTCGGGGTGAGCCGGACCTCCAAAGTCTCCTTTGATCTTGAATCCATTATATCGCGCCGGATTATGGCTTGCAGTAATAACAATACCACCCGCCGCTTTGAGCTTCGTCGTCAGGAGCGAAACCATCGGTGTCGAAGAGACCTTGTCCGAGAGAATGACTTTGATTCCCCGGTTTGCCAGCACTTCCGCGGTTGTCTCCGCGAATTCCCGGCTGAGGAATCTTGTGTCATACCCGATGACAACTCCGTTCCTGATCCGTTTGTGCCGCTTGAAGTAGTTTGCCGTTGCGAGCGCCACTTTTGCGACATTGTCAAACGTAAAATCGGCAGCAATCAGGCCGCGCCACCCGTCCGTCCCAAATTTAATTGGTGTCATAAGGATTCCATCCTGAGTCTATACGGAACGATAAACGTTATGCCAGGTTTTGATTCAACGCGCCGAAGCTTGCATAGTAGCCATTCGTATCAAGCTCTTCCTCGATCCGAATCAGCTGATTGTACTTCGCAATACGGTCGGTGCGGCTTGCCGAGCCCGTCTTGATCATCCCGGCGTTCGTGGCGACCACGATGTCTGCAATTGTCGTATCTTCTGTTTCACCGGAACGATGACTCAAAACCGTGGTGTAATGAGCGCGCTTTGCCATTTCGATCGCGTCGAGCGTTTCTGTCAGCGTCCCGATCTGGTTGACCTTGATCAGGATTGAGTTCGCAACGCCCATGTCGATTCCCTTCGAGAGGTACTCCACGTTTGTCACGAACAGATCATCACCGACAAGCTGAACTCTCTTGCCAACTGCATCCGTCAGCATCTTCCATCCCTCCCAGTCGTTCTCGGCCATGCCATCTTCAAGCGACGCGATCGGGTATTGCTTCGTCCATCCCTCCCAGTACTTCGCCATCTGTTCGGGGGACTTTTCGGACTTGTCCGACTTTGAGAAGACGTACTTCTTTTTGTCCTTGTCGAAGAATTCGCTCGCGGCAGGATCGAGGGCGATGTAGATTTGCTCGCCGGGCTTGTAGTTCGCCTTTTGGATCGCATCGAGAATCACTTCCACGGCTTCTTCGTTTGATTTCAGGTTCGGGGCAAATCCGCCTTCGTCTCCAACCGCCGTGTTGTACCCTTTTTTCTTCAGGACCGATTTCAGAGAGTGGAATACCTCCGCCCCCATCCGCAATGCTTCGGCGAATGAAGGAGCGTCGATGGGCATGATCATGAATTCCTGAAAGTCGACGTTGTTATCCGCGTGACTGCCGCCGTTCAGGATGTTCATCATCGGCACGGGGAGGATCTTTGCATTCGTTCCGCCGATGTAGCGATACAGCGGCATATGAAGCGACTGCGCAGCCGCCTTCGCCACGGCCAACGAAACGCCGAGGATTGCATTTGCACCCAGCTTGCCCTTGTTGGGCGTCCCGTCGAGCGCAATCATCATCTTGTCGATCCCCACCTGATCGGTGGTCTCGAAGCCGACAACCTCTTCTGCGAGAACGTCGTTAACGTTTTCAACGGCCTTCAGAACGCCTTTGCCATTGTAGCGAGCCTTGTCGCCATCGCGCAGCTCAACTGCCTCGTTCTCACCGGTCGATGCGCCGCTGGGAACAGCTGCGCGACCGATTGTGCCATCTTCCAGTGTCACTTCAACTTCAAGAGTGGGATTACCGCGAGAATCGAGTATCTCCCGCGCCCATACGTCGGTAATTGTCGTTTTCATGTTGATCTCCAGGATTAGTCGTCAGAAAAGCGGTATCGGTATGAAGGACTAGAGCATTGCACGGCAATTAAGCCAAAAATTTGGGGAAAATCAATTTAATCCGCGCCGAAAGCTCCCATCCAATCGCAAAAGCGAATCTTCTCCTCAATTTCGACACCCTGTGTATCTCGAAAGAGATGATTGAGTGATTGCCAGTAGTAGATCTTCGCTTTCTCATATTTGCCGACTGCAAATGATAGCTGTCCGAGCCGACGCTGTCTGGCAAGTTCCAGGATGGGTGAACTCCACGGAGGGATATCCTCGAGCAACCTCACGGCGTCTTCGAACTGTTCATGCGAGATATTCTCTCTCGCGAGAAGATGCTTTGGAATTGCCTCCTTCGGATGTTCAGCGGCGACCTTCCGGAGCAGAAGAACTCTGACAGTGTCCTGCAGAGGGGCCACGAAATACGGCCTCAGCTCGCGTGCAAGACCGGGCTTGAGAAGGATCTCGAGACGCAGGGCAAGGGTTTCGTCCCAGGCCAACGAGAGATGAGAGCGCAGGAGAGCCGAATACACTTTCATCGCGTTCTCGAGCGAGTCAACACCCCACAGCGCATCTCCCAGCGAGAGGTTCAACGTCAGAAACGACGAGGCAGCAACGCTGTCGCGGAGTTTGCCCCCGGCAAAGCTCACGGCTTCGGAGTACTTTCCAAGTCGGAGCAGGGCCGCGGCTTTCTGATACACAGCATCAACGCTCACCGTATGCCGGAGCGATCTGTTTGCCGATTCGAGCGCTTCCTCGAACTTTCGCTGCGCAAGCAATTCACGCGTTTCCTTGTTGAGATTCGCGATAACGCGGGCGCATTCCTTCCCGAAAATCGATCGACGCTTGAACAGGTATTCCGCTTTCGCCAGATCTGCCTCACTGAACCGATAGCCGGTCATGGACCTGCGCCAATCCTGCAGGAGGGCCGGAAGGGGTTTGCCGTAGAGAAGATCAAATTCTCCGGTTCTGTAGAGCATCTTGAATCGTCTCATACCGTACCGGTCGATCAGATACCGGCAGAACGACCCCGCAAGCGTGTAACTGACTCCTGCCGGAGCCTTCATAAACCCCGAGAGAGAGAAGAGGCTCCCGACGTCAGGTGTGATTCCGGCTGCGAACGCCATGGCAGCGAGACGATTGACGGGTTCTTCGTACTCGACTCGTTCGACCGCCACCGCAAGTCCTTCGATGAGCCCGGAATTGACGCCAATCCTGAGCAACGGAAATCCGAAATCCGCGGCCAGGACATGAACGAGTTCATGTTTCAAAGACCCGTCAAGGTCGCTCAGATTGATGTGCAGCTGCCAGAGCCACGGTTTCGCGAAGTTGGTCCCTGAGGCACCGATGAGCCTCCCCTTCTGATCCTGCGAAGCATAGAGAAAGGTGTGAATTTTCCGGACCGGACGAACGCGGAGGACTTTCACGAGCTGATCGAAGTAGTATTCGTGAAGCTGAACGACCTGCTCCAGGCGCAACCCCTTCAGGAGAGTATCCGGGTACGAAATGATGAAATGCTCTGTCTCAGTTTTTCCCCCAAGTGTCTGTTCGATAAAGGATTCCGAGGATGAAAGCCCGAGGCGGTCGCTGAAGATGTAGAGCGCTCCCACGAGTACGAAGAGCACAATAGCCGAAATCTGTTTCCGCTTCGGCACGCCGGCAGACACTTCCGCTGTCTGACCCTTGCGACGCCCCCGAACGAGAATGGCAGCCAAGACAAGAAGAGCGCTGAAGGCAAGTGTTCCGATTCTGTACACGAAGAGGCGGTCGAGAACGTCGAGAGTCTCATCGTACGTTACGCCGGAAAAGTACCCGAGGATCGGGTTGAACGCGAAAATCTGAGGTCGTGTGAATGTGACGTAGGCGATATGCAACAGTATGATCAGCCAGGACAAAATAAAGCATGTTTTCTTCCACTGTGCGAGCGTCACGACAATGAACCATGAGAGGGCGTGAGCGAACAGCGCGGCCGGGATGACAATGAGAAAGAACAAGACCGCACCCTGAGTGAAGGAACAGTTCTTGACAAACAACGCATTCATCGTGATGACAATGAACGGTATCAGCAGGGGTGCGAGACAAAGAGTGATCGAACGAACGAGGAAGGGGGACAGCTCCTGATGTTCCTCTTCCGAGCTCTTGTTCCAGAGCGAAACCGTAAGCAAACCGGCTGCCAGACTCCAGAGGAGAGCGATCAATGCCGAGAATTCATATCCGAGGTAGTTAAAGAGCGGAACTTGCGTCAAAGCCAGCGAGACGGCGAACAGCAGAAGCACTGCTGCTTTGTGCGACCGGTAGGAGAACAACTCTCTGAGCATTGCCACGTTGGGTACAAGGAATACGAGGTTACTGAAAATGCAGACCATCGACTGAAGTCGACGTCTTTGTAAACGCGAAACCCTTCGGATTTCGTGAGAAACGAGCCGTCCGATTTATCGGATGGCTTGGAGAAGCGGTCCTTCCGAATCCTGCTAGAACTCTTCCCCGCTTGCGCGCTCGATGTCTGCCCCAAGCTGAGAGAGTTTCTTTTCTATTTGTTCGTAGCCGCGATCCAGGTGGTAGACGCGCAGCACTTCTGTGGTTCCTTCGGCTGCGAGTCCAGCCAGTATGAGCGACGCGCTCGCCCGCAGGTCCGTGGACATCACTTTGGCGCCCGTCAGTTTTTCCACGCCGACGACTGTTGCGATATTATCGTTGACCGTGATATCGGCACCGAGTCGAACCAGCTCCGGGACGTGCATGAAGCGATCGGAATATATTGTCTCGGTAATGACGCTCGTTCCCTTCGAAAGGCTCATCAGCGCGATCCACTGCGCCTGCATATCGGTCGGAAAGCCGGAGTAGATCGACGTTGTCACGTTGACCGGACGGATGGTTTCCGGTGGCACGATCTCGATGAAGTCCTTCCCTATCGTAAGCTGAGCACCGACATCTTCAAGCTTCGTCGTCAATGCGCTCAAGTGGCCGGGGTTGCATTTCTCCACGCGGACCGAGCTATCCTTATTTCCTGAGAGGGCTGCCGCCACGAGCAGTGTTCCCGCCTCAATTCTATCCGGGATGGTGACACAATCTGCAGGATGAAGTGCGTCAACGCCCTCGATCTCAAGGTGATTCGTGCCGACGCCTTCGATCGTTGCGCCCATCCGAACAAGGAACTCGCCGAGCGCAGCGATCTCCGGTTCCATGGCCGCGTTGTCGATGACGGTTGTCCCGTGTGCCAGGACAGCTGCCATCATCACATTTCCTGTCGCCCCAACACTCGATACATCAAAGACGATCCGCGCACCTCGCAGCCTTTTGGCCCGGGCTCTGATAACCCCCCCCTCGAGCTCTATGTGCGCCCCGAGCTTTCGCAGTCCTTCAAGATGGAGGTTCACAGGTCGCGGACCCCAGGCGCACCCGCCGGGCAGCGAAACATCTGCCTGTCCGAATCGCCCCAGCAATGGTCCCAGCACGTAGATAGAAGCGCGCATTTTCTTCACGTGCTCGTAGGGGGCTTCAAAGCTCGTCACCTCCGATGAGTCGATGCGCAGAGTGTGATCGGTCCGTGTGATCTTCAGCCCCATCGTTTCAAGCAAGCGAGACATGGTTGTCACATCCCGGAGCATCGGCGTACGCTGGAGGGCGTACTGGCCCGGAGCGAGGAGTGTTGCCGGCATCAATGCCAGCGATGCGTTCTTGGCGCCACTCACTTCAACGGCGCCCCGCAGTTTCTTTCCACCACGAATTACGAATTTATCCACGCTGGACCTTCAGGGTTGTGGGGAGCTGAGCAGACATTCCGGTTTGCAGCAAAAATATAACCCATAAAGGAGTGAAAGGCAAAGAGAGGTCTATGATGATGTCGCCTTGTATTTCGTTCTTTTTTTCCCTACACTTTTTGGGAAAGCAGCAATCAGGTATCAACAATCAGCTGAGAGGCGAGTGCTGACAGCTCCTGAATCCGTCTGCCATCCTTCCTGAAGAAGAGAACCTTCACTTTTTCAATCGCGACTGCAAGGAACCGTATGCCTGTTCAGATCATTGTCGGAGCTCAATGGGGGGACGAGGGAAAAGGGAAAATCGTCGACCACTTGAGTGAGAAGGTCGACATTGTCGCACGCTACCAGGGGGGCGCCAATGCCGGACACACCGTCGTAGTCCCCACCAAAGGGCCTGGCGGAATAACGACCAAGGAATATGTTCTGCATCTTATTCCCTCTGGAATCTTCCACCGACACGTCAAATGCGTAATCGGCAACGGCGTTGTCCTCGATCCGGCCGCTCTTATGACTGAGATCGGACAGCTTCATCAGCTCGGCATCCCGATGAAGGGCCGGCTGTTGATCAGCCACAACGCACATCTCATCATGCCGTATCACAAGTTGCTCGATACAATCCGGGAGCAGGGCGACCAGAAGATCGGGACGACGGGACGGGGCATCGGTCCCGCGTACATCGACAAGTACATGCGGACGGGAATCCGAGTTGTCGATCTGCTCGACCGCGATATTCTCAGCACGAAGCTGAAGCGGAACATCGGGGAAAAAAATGAAATCCTCAGCAAGCTCTATCATTCCAAAGAGCTCGACGTCGACGAAATCATCCACGAGTATCAGGAGTTCGACAAGAAGATCGACGAGTACGTTACCGACACATCGCTCTATCTTCACGACGCCCTCAATAAGAAGAAGAAAATCCTGGCCGAAGGAGCTCAGGGAGCCCTTCTGGACGTCGACCACGGCACCTATCCTTTTGTCACTTCATCGAGCCCGACCAGCGGCGGCGCGTGCACAGGGCTCGGCATTCCCCCGACAGCAATTTCATCCGTGATCGGGGTAGTCAAGGCATACTCCACCCGTGTCGGGAACGGTCCCTTCCCAACAGAGTTGAACAACGAGATCGGTGAGCGCCTCCGGAAAACAGGCGGTGAATATGGCGCAACGACTGGGCGGCCGAGACGGTGCGGATGGCTCGACCTCGTCAGCCTCCGCTATTCACTGAGAATCAACGGTATCGAGAAGATTGCCATCACCAAGCTCGATGTCCTTGACGATTTCGACGAGATAAGCGTATGCACCGGCTACCGTGTCAACAAGAAGAAGATCGACAACTTCCCCACCGACCTCCGAACGCTTGAAGTTATTGAGCCGGAATACCGCGTGTTCAAAGGGTGGAAGTCACGGACATCGGGAGTGCGTTCGTACGCGAAGCTCCCGGCGCGAGCCCGTGCCTATATCGAGTCATTCGCCTCGTTGCTTGGAACCAGGGTTTGGATGGTTTCCGTCGGTGCACGGCGCGATCAGACACTCATCGTTCGCTAATACAACCATTTACTCCGGCCTGCGTTCCGGCAATGACAACGACCAACCGAAATCTGCTTCCGCAATCAAGCGAGCTTAAAGTCATTCTCCTCGTTCTCGCTTTCATTATCGTTGCGGGCACGCTCTGGTACACGCACTCCATCGTAAGGGATCTCGAAGCCAATCAAAAGCATATTGCAAGCCTGTTCGCAAAGTCGTTCGAATATATCGGCAGCGACAAAACACAGAGCGGGGACTACAGCTTTGTGCTTGAAGAGATCATCCACAACATCGATTTTCCAATGATCCTTTCGGATGCCGCGAACGAACCGCTTGCCCCGTACGCGACGAACATCCGTAACGTTGCGCTCGACTCATCTCTCTCTACAGAAATCCAGCGAGCGTACCTGAAGAGGTTGATCGCGGAGATGGATGGAAACAACCCGAGAATCAAAGTCGAAGCGGGAGAAGGCGTGGTACTGAGCTATGTCCATTACGGCGAGTCGAAGCTCATCACGCGACTTCGCCTTCTGCCGTACGTTGAGCTTGTTGTTGTTGCGTTGTTCATTTTGATCGGCTACATCAGCTTCAGCTACATCAAACGCAGCGAGCAGAGCAGCATCTGGGTCGGGATGGCCCGCGAGACTGCTCATCAGTTGGGGACTCCCATTTCGAGCATGATGGGATGGGTTGAACTGTTGAGACACCAGACCGGCAACGCTGATGCAAAAGTCGTTGAGACGCTGCACGATATGGACAACGATCTTCAGCGATTGCAGAAAATCGCGAGCCGGTTCTCCCGCATCGGCTCGAAACCTGACCTGAAAGAAGAGAACCTGGTCGAGGTCATCGAAAAAGTCATCCAGTATTTCCAGCGTCGAATTCCGCAAACCGGCAAGAGAGTCCAGATCTCGCTCGAGTACAAGACCCCCGTGACCGCGCAGATCAATGGCGAACTCTTCGAGTGGGTCATTGAGAATCTCATCAAGAATGCTCTTGATGCAATTGAGACAGGCACAGGAAAAATCACCATCGTACTTTCAGAGCGCCCAGGGCACGTATACATCGACGTGACGGACACCGGCAAGGGAATCGACATGCCGTATCGGAAGGAAGTATTCAGGCCTGGTTTCTCGACGAAAAAACGCGGCTGGGGACTTGGCCTGAGTCTCTCTCAACGTATCATCGAATCATACCACAGCGGCAAGCTCATTCTTCGGGACAGCAGACCGGGCGCGGGCACAACCTTCCGGATCAAGCTGCGCCGGCACTGACGCCCTCCCTGTTTCGACATCGTTCACAATTCATCAGGAGCGCTATGAAATCGAGGAAATCGAGATTCTTGAGCCTTCTTCACGCATTGTTGTTCCTCTTTTCCGCCCTTGCACCTCTGTGCGCTCAGCAATCCATCGATGGACTCGTCGACCGCGAGTTGCCGAAGCTGCTGGAGACATATCAGTACCTCCACCGCAACCCGGAGATTTCGTATCAGGAGGCGAAGACTTCAGCCTTCATAGCCACAGAGCTGCGGAAGCTTGGGTTCGAGGTGACGGAACGATTTGGTAAGTATGATGATCCCAAACGCGTAAGCTACGGCGTCGTGGCCGTGTTGAAGAATGGCAATGGTCCCACCGTGCTCATTCGGACGGATCTCGACGCTCTGCCCCTCGAA
>QYQB01000236.1 GCA_007280275.1 bacterium
CCACTGCGGTCACCGATCGATTCGGTCAGACCTCTGCCGGGGTTTTGACCGATCCATACGAATTTACGACGGAACTCGGCTCGAAGATCCTCGTTCGCTCCAGCCTTTCCGATTCACGCTACTTCAATGAGTTCGCAGTTAGCCACCTCGATTTTGTCTCCGATTACACAGACCGGAATACACGCAGTCCTGCATCAGGCGATTCCATCATTAACCATCGGCCCATCGGGATCAACGTCCGCCAGGAGAGCTACGCCTGGAATTTCCCGTTTGCCGAGTATTTCGTCATCCTGAGCTATACGATTCGCAACGCATCTGCCGATACGCTTGATTCGCTTTATGTAGGCATGTGGGCGAATGGAGTCGTCCGCAACACGAATTACGTCCGCCCTGGTACCACAGGATATTTTGACTATGGCGGGAACGGTTACGATTCACTCGCCAGGATGATGTACACGTTCGAGTTCCAGGCTACGCCCGGGAGTACTCCTGCAGATAGCTACGTTGGTATTTCATTGCTTGGGACAACCCCTTTTCCGTCGGGTGTCGATTCACTCGCCGATCTCTATAAGCGTTCGTTCTACAACGCGTGGCGTTTCCGAAGCAGCTCAGGGGCGCAGGTCTATTTCTCTCCAGATGCAGATTACAAAGTCAGCGATCCTTATACCAGCCGGTATAGCCGAATGGCGCAGTCACTTCCGGCTGGCTCCATATCGTCGTTACGAACTGCTCCCGGCAATTTCACGACGCTGCTTTCTGCCGGCCCCTACACGACCTTGCGTCCGGGCGACTCAATCACAGTCGTCTACGCAGTTGTCTGCGCGAAAAAGAATGGTGCAGACCTTGAGCAGTTCGATCGTCCCGACCAGCGCTCGACTCTCTACGAGCATCTGAAGTGGGCACAGCAGATATACAACGGCCAGGACCTGAACGGAAACAACCGTCTCGATCCTAACGAAGATGTGAAAGGCGACGGTATTCTCCGGCGATATGTTTTGCCGAGCCCGCCGCGTCAACCGAAGATCAGAACCGTGATCGAGAATCAGAACGTTGCCATCTACTGGGACAAAACCTCTGCGGAGGAGTCGATCGATCCGATCAGCAAGAAGAAAGATTTTGAGGGATACAGAATCTACCGATCGAAACCGGGTGCCGACTTTCAGTCGAACGAAAGCCTCCTTCTGAGCTTGTCTCTCGTCGGTGAGTTCGACCGGCTGCAGGACAGTGTCGGGTACAATACGGGATTTGCCCAGATCTTGCTTCCAACGGCCAGAACGTTTCAAGGCGACACGACGCTTTACTGGTACCGGTTTCCGCCGGCGAAAAGTGGCGTGACTCATCTCAATGGATGGCAATACATCTACGGCGTGTCGGCGTTCGATGCAGGTGATCCGTCAAACGATCTTGAGAGCCTCGAGAGTGCCAAGTCGCTTGTGCGGGTTGTGCCTGGAACGCCACCAACGTCCGACGCGGGTACAGAAGTGAAGGTGTATCCAAACCCGTACTATGCTCGTGCGATCTGGGATGGTGGCGGCGAGCGGACGCGTAAGATCAACTTCGCGAACCTCCCGGCCCGGGCGACCATCACGGTGTATACCATCGCCGGTGATATCGTCGCGGTTCTGGAGCATGATGGTGCGACATACACGGGTGAGGATATCGAATGGTTCAGGAAATACGGCGATCGGTCCCAATCTGCGAAATTCTCTGGTGGCGAACATGCCTGGGATCTGATCTCGCGGTACGATCAGGCGATCGCATCGGGGCTTTACCTGTTCACGGTGAAAGACAAAGATGCAGGAACTGTCAAAAGCGGAAAGTTTGTGGTCATCAAATAAACGGAAGACACAGGAGGAAATCATGAAACGACTGTTACTGGTAGCGTTGGTGCTTGTCCTTGGAGTGGCCGGAGTCGTGGCGCAGCCCAAATACAGGACCGTCAGCATCAAACAGATTCAAACGGTGCCGCTCGATTCGCTGAAGGTCTGCGATCAACTGCAGAATACAAACCAGAATAGATGGTCTTTGCAGACGTCTCCACTGCACTTCTCTACGCACGCAGCAGCCCGTGAAACGGTCGAAGTGGTTGGGCAGGTTATCGTTCCTCCGAGAGTCGTCTCGTTCACTGGAGGAGGCAACACGCTTATCCTTCGTGACACCGCTGCCAATTCAGGGAACGGTGTGTGGTCGAACATGTTCGTGCGTGTGGGAAACCTGGCCGATACCGTTGGCCTCTTTAACGCCGGCTTCCTGGGCTTGAAGAGCGGAGATGTTATCCGGCTCAGAGGATATGTCGATGAGTTTCCAGCGAATCAGATCGTCAGCTACACGCAATTCGTGCCGATTGGTGGTTTGGAACTTATCGACGAGGGGCGACCCGTCGCGAAGCCCATTCCTCTTGATCTTAGCACGTTCTATCAAGGTACGTATCCGGGTGGACAGATCAAGTGGACCACAGGGGAGCAGTACGAGAGCGCATACGTGGAGTTCACGAATCTGACTGTGACGTCGATCGTTAATTCGACGAACGGCACATTCAGTATGGTTGACGCCTTTGGAAATGAAGTCGCGATGTTGGATGCCTCGAAATGGTTCACACTCCGCGCCCATAGAGATCCTGCATCGACATACAAAGCGCCTCTGGCATTTCAGAAAATGGACACCATCAGGGGATACATCACGACGAACTCGGGAGGCGAGACTGTGAGAGGTTACCGGATCTCACCGCTGTTCACGGGCGATGTTGTCTATGGCAAGATTCTGCCCGGAATCAGCACGCATCGTCGAAACAACGTGGTCATTGGGCCGACGGATACAGCCAGGATTTCGGTGAAAGCCTTCGTCCAAACCGGAGCAGTGGGAAAGATCGGGGCAGTATTATTGAAGAAGAGTCTCAATAACGGACCGATTACCGCTGACTCCATGAAGTACAATGCAGCTGACACGACGTACATAGCGAACATCCTGCCGCAATCAGCTAATACCCTTGTGAAATACTTCGTTCAGGCATACGATAGCTCCGGCAGTTTTTCCACGTATGCGAGCTCAGCGTTCGGATCGGCATCCTCTGACACTTCGAAGGGAACGTTCTTCTACACAGTCCTGAATCGGCCGATCACGATCACCGACATCCAGTCCACACCATTCACCAATGGCCGCTCAGGCTATCTTGGAGCCGCTGGCGTAACGGTGAATGGAATTGTCACAGCCGATACGGGTGACGTTGATCTCAATGCGGTCGGTGCCGTGCCGTGGTACATTCAGTCATCGAACCAGCCGTGGAGTGGCATGTGGATCACAGGCGCAGACTCTGTCCTCAAGGGAATCAGGAGGGGTGACAGCGTGAGCGTGACCGGAACGGTGCTGGAGACGAATGACGTAACGGTGCTTGGGAGTGTCTCTGCCGTGTCCAAGCTTGGAAGCGGCAAAACGCTTCCGTCACCCGTCGTGCGTCAAACGGGGAATTTCTCACTTGGAATCAGCAACGGCAATCCAACTGCCGAGCAATGGGAAGGCATGGTTGTGCGGTTCAATAATGTGACCGTGACAGATGTCTATCCGACATTTGCCGATCAAAGGGAATATGCCATCACTGACGGCTCGGGCGACGTTTTGATTCGCATCGACGGAAAGAATATGTATTCGAACATCGCGGCCGATACCAGCGTGGGGAAAACCATACTGAAAGTCAGCGACAAGTTCAGCTACGTCCAGGGGGTGGTGTGGTTCGCATTCAGCAGATACAAGATTGTGCCGCGCGGAAACTCCGATTTCGGTACGCGGACAACCGATATCCAGGAGAATCCTGACTTGTATCGCCCATCAGTATTCGCGCTGGAACAGAATTATCCGAATCCGTTCAACCCTTCGACGGTCATCACGTACAATCTCCCCGTGGGAGGCAGCGTACTTCTGAAGGTCTATAACCTGCTCGGACAGGAAGTCCGAGCCCTTGTAAACCAACACCAGTCGGCTGGTCATTACAGTGTCAGGTTCGATTCTCAGGGACTCCCGACCGGGATCTATCTCTATCGATTGTCCTCGGGTGTCGGTGTCCAAACAAAACGGATGATTTTGTTGAAGTAGCAGATGAGCGTCAAAAAATTACATAGTGTCGTGCTGGTGTGTCTGGCGGTGCTGCTGGGGCAATCGGGCTGCGTCAAGCATTTTGGCGACGAGCCGATCGCGAACGTTCCGCCAAATACCTATTTCTGGATCTTCCCTCAGTCGACGCTGGCGACCGGCATCAGCAAGCAGCAGCTGCATTGGTGGGGAGAGGACAAGGATGGATATGTCAGCGGGTATCTCATGGCGTTCGCGCCGGGACTTTCCTCGATACCGAATCCCGATACGCTCACGTACGGATACACCACGGTAACAGACTCTACTGTACAGTTTCCGCTGCGTGAGTCGAATGCCGTTTTTCTCGTGGCGATTCGTGCTATCGACAACACGTTCAGCACCAGTCTGCCGAGGGGAGCGGCCATTCGGTTGGCTCCTCAGCCGTATTGGGACGTGAATGGGAACGGTACGTTCGACGGAGGAGACGTAATCCTTCCGCGACTGACAGCGTCGATGGATCAAAAGGGGGCAACTCAGAAATTCCCGATCAAGAATAGCCCGCCGGCAATCGCGTATGTGCGGGATCCTTCCAACCCGGCTCAAAACATCCTCCCGCCCGACACGACGTTCACAATAATCTCGTTTGCCTGGCAGGGGAGCGACCCAGATGGCGATGAAACCATCGCGTCCTACAGAATTGCGTTGAACGACACATCCGGCTCAGGCAAATGGCTGTCGCTTCCGCCCACGGCGACGATGGTAACCCTGATGGTGCCGCGAAGCCGCAGTGACGGAGGAGGATCGACGGTGAATGCCGATGTGTACAGCGGCGTTTATCCCTCGCTGAGGACTCTCGGCCAGGTGTCGGGGCTTCGTCTCAACGGTCCCAACCGGCTCTATGTGCAGGCACGCGATGTCGCTGGAGAGGTTAGTACTGTGCTGGCTCAACCGTCAGCGTCAAAAACCTGGTTTGTGAAGAGACCTGCGAGCCGGCTTCTGGTCATCAGTGACTACCAGAAGGACGATTCGCTTGACGTCAAACGGTTCTACCGCGAGCGGTTCAAGGAATTTGCAGGCGGGCGATTGGCGGATTATGATGAACTGGATATTCGAATAGGGAGCCCGGCCGGCAAACCCGGCGTTCTCGTGCCGTCGCTCACTATCCTCAACCCGATGTTTGTCTACACGCTTAAGCTGTACGACTTTGTGTTCTGGTATACCGATCAGTATCCGAGTTTGACCGTTGCTCAGTTTTCCCTGTTTTATTATTCAGCAACAGGCGGCAAAGTTCTCTATACAACTGAATTCGCTTCGGCCAATGACCCGGGCGGCGCCCTGCGCGATTTCGCGCCTCTCGACAGCATCAATTCAATCACGTTGCCAGGTCCCGCTAGTACTCCATGGGCTGGAACGACGCGCGTTCCCAAGAATTATCAAGTCATCCCTGACTCAACGGATGTCGCCGTTATTTATCCGATTCTCAATGTCGATTCTGTGAGCGTGACCGGTTCGCCGCGCAATCTCCTCTCGGTATTTGTCAGGCCTCTCTACAAACGGGCTGATGCCAAATACATCTATCGTTTGCAAACTGACACGCGTGCCAGTTCACTCAGTCCATATATCGGTATGCCAACGGTCGGTGTCTTGCGAAACGACAAACGCTTCGTGTTTGTCGGATTCCCGCTTCATTATCTCAATGGAAGGGCAAACGGGGGGCAAGGGCTGGCGTCGTTTTTGCAGAGAGTGTTTGTGCAAGAATTCGGGCTTTAGGACATACTTGAAGAAGAAAACCACAAAGACCACCAACAAAAGCTGTGTGAGAGTCTTGGAGTTCAATACGACAACTCTTTGTGCCCTTTGTGTTTTCGTGGTAGGATTTTTTTTTGTAGCGCTGAACAACCATTATCGCTCTTCATGATCAGTGCACGCATCATACGGTTGCTGTACGCTATAGCTCTAGTACCATTGGTGTTTTCGCTGGTGATTGCCCAGGAGTATGGAATCATTCGAGGCCGTGTGTATGACAAGGCATCGAAGACCGGTCTCCCCAGCGCAAACGTTATGGTAAAGGGGACGTACTACGGCGCTGCGAGCGATATCGACGGTTCGTTTGTCATCCCAAAAGTCGGGCGCGGAACATACGTTGTCGAAGTCCGGCTCCTCGGTTATAAGGAGATGCAATTCGGCGCCGTAAAGGTGAACCCAGCTCAGGAAACGTACCTCGACATCCCTCTGGAAGAGACCTCGCTGACACTTGGACAGGAGGTTGTCGTGATCGGAGAGAAACCCCTCTTCAATATTGAAGAGACCTCGAGCAAACGGACGATTCTGCGCGATGACCTCCAGGCCGCTGCTATCCAGACAGTCCAGGATATCGTCGCTCTCCAGGTCGGCGTTGTCAAGTCCGATGATCAGATTCACATCCGCGGCGGGCGCGCGTATGAGATGGCTTATCTCGTCGATGGGATTTCGGTTCAGGATCCTCTTTCGGGCACAGGATTCGGACTCCAGCTCCCTCCGGGGGCAGTGCAAGAGGTTGAGGTCATCACGGGAGGGTACAGCGCAGAATATGGACAGGCGACATCCGGCGTTGTGAGTTTCTCTACGCGTGAAGGAGGCGACTCCTACTCCGGTTCGCTCGGACACAAGCAAGACCACCTTGGCTTCAACGACCACGACCGGTCGAATTTCTTCACCGACATCTACGATTTGTCAGTAGGGGGGCCTGAACCTCTATCCAAGTATATCCTCCCTCGCCTCGGAATCACTCTTCCCGGAACGATCAGCTTCTTCGCGAATGTGAACGTGAATCTCAGCGATGGCTACACGAGATGGGTGGAAACAATGGATCAAAGCGGAACACCCGGCGGTTCTATCGTCAAAGCGCCCGGCGGCCTCTACTCCAGCATTTTCCACGAGAGCTCATTTGCTCCCCGGAGGAGCAATAATTGGTCGTTGTTTTCAAAACTCACCTGGAAGATCTCGCCGATCTTGAAGCTCTCGTATGCGTTCAACGGCTCAGTAGCAATTAATCAGAACACGCAGACGGTCCAGACGACGTTGGAACACCAGGAGCCTCAGCCGGGCTATCAGTATCTCTTTCAGAATATTCCCGACAGCGCCAACACCTTTACGCAGTTGAACCAGCAGCATTCGCTCATCTGGACACACTTCCTGAGCGCGAAAACGTTCTATGAAATCCGACTGAGCAATTTCTCCGCTCACGTGCGTGGTGATGCAAACGGAGCGTACTGGGATGTGTACCACGAGCCAAAGGATATCGTCACGTTCCCGATTGCCTATTATAACCATGGGCACGACACGGTTGGAGTCATTCCGGGCGACGGTTTCTACGACGTAGGCTCGCCAACCAATTGGCGCGATCACTACATCAATGAATACGCTCTCAGGGTAGATGTCACCAGCCATTTTGACGAGAAGAACAAGTTCAAGGCTGGTTTCGAGCTCCGGCTCCAGGACATGCAGATGGTCGATATCATCAGCCCGTGGGTCCGGCCGCTTGGCTACAACAACGACATCTATTCCGTCCATCCTGCTCTTGGGGTGTTCTATGCCCAGGATAACGTCTCCTTTAGCGGAATGATACTGAACTTCGGGCTGCGTTTCGATTATTGGTTTCCCGGGAAATACGTCGATGATGCGGTAAAGAACAATGAGGAGTCGCTCGTCAGCCCGACCATACGCGAACAGTATCTGAAGGACACCTACTCACTCTTCGGCTTACGGTGGAAGGGGCGCATCAGTCCGCGGCTCGCCATTGCCCATCCGGTGAGTGACAATCAGACTCTGTTCTTTTCGTACGGCCATTTCTCGAAATTCCCGAGGCCACAGTTCGTCTATTCGAAGCTGATTCGCGGCAACGCCCGATCGACGTTTCAGGTCATCGGGAACCCCAACCTGAATCCCGAAACGACAGTTGCCTACGAACTCGGACTTCGCAACCAGCTCTCAGAGAACGATGTTCTGAATGTGACGGCATATTACAAGGATATTTTCGATTACGTCACTGCGCGCACTGTTGTTGCCCGACAAACGAGATTCTCCTCCGGTTCCTATACCACCTACATCAACCTCGACTATGCCCGCTCGCGCGGATTCGAGGTGGAGTACAAGAAACGAATCAGCAACTGGTTCCGCGGCGCTGTTTCGGCTTCCTATTCAATTGCCACAGGCAAGAGTTCTGCAGCAACCGAGGCAGCGTACAACATACAACAGGGAATCGAAGAAAATATCAAAGAAACGTATCTGTCGTGGGACAGGCCGTTGCAGGGATCCCTCGTTTTGAATTTCCGCGTCCCGAAGGGTAGACCGCTCTTTAATGTTGGCAGCGGAGTGCTTGATGACCTAAGCCTTTACGCGCGGCTCTTTTTCCAATCGGGACGGCGCTATACACCGTACCGCTACGTCGGCCAGGAATCGGCAACGGGTCGGTCAATCTATGTCTCCGATATCAACAACCCGCTCTCGAAAATCGGGAAAGATGTTGTCACGCTGGATGTGAATCTTGAAAAGGTGATTGATCTGTCCGCGGCCAAGCTGGTCATCACTATCGAGGTCTCGAATCTGCTCAACCGAAAGAACGCGCAGATCCTGAACCCGATTACTGGCGATGCGTATGAGTATACCCGGGCAGATGGCTCACCAACGCCGACGCCGAATAGCTGGAACGATCCGCACTATCCTCAGCTCCAGGCTCCAGTCGATCCATTCCCATACAATCCGGCCCGCTACACGGAGCCACGGACTATTCGCGCTGGATTCTCGCTGAGATTCTGATGACACGGCGAACTCTGACCATAGCGAGCCTTCTCTGCACGATGCTGACAATATCGTTTGGCCAGTTGTTGCCAAACCTCGGCGGTCAGCGCGCAGGTATCTCCAGTCTGCAATTTCTGAAGATTGGCGTTGGTGCTCGAGGCCCTGCACTCGGTGAGGCGATGGTCGCCGTAGCGGACGACCCATCGTGTCTTTACTGGAACCCGGCCGGACTGCCGCTCAATAGATCAAACGCGGTGTACGTCGCTCACAGTGAATGGTTCTCCGGACTGAAGCATGACTTCGCGGGTGCGATCTATCGGGTTTCCGCGGATGACATTTTGGGTTTATCGCTCATTTCGCTTGCAAGCGATGACATGGAGAGGACCACAGAGACGAATCCCACAGGAACGGGGACCTATTTTCGTTACAATGATTTGGCAATCGGGGTATCGTATGGAAGACAAATGACAAGTCAGTTCAGTTTTGGTACAACCATCCGGTACGTTGAGGAGAATCTCGATGTCGTGAAAATCCGCGCCGTGCTCTTTGATCTGGGAACATATTACTCGATGGGGATCGGCTCACTTCGTTTTGCCGCCGTGGTTTCGAATTTCGGCTCAGATGTTGCACCAACCGGAGATTTGACGCTGATTGACGGCTCGAAGGTCGATTCCTATCAATCCTTCTCACCGCCAACATCGTTCAAAATCGGTGTGGCATTCGAGCCATATCAGGACGACAATCACAGGATCACCTCTTCTGTCCAGCTGAATCATCCGAATGATAATGCTGAAAACCTGCGCCTGGGGCTCGAATATGCCTGGAACGGATGGTTCTTCGCCCGTGCAGGAGTGAAGCGGACGATCGGCGAGTCTCTCTTTGGAGCGGATCGAAAATCGGCAGACGACTATTCGCTCGGTATTGGAATCTTTTCATCGCTTGGGTTCACAGACGCCTCTGTCGATTATTCGTTCACGCACTTCACGGAACTCGGAGGTGTACATAGAATCTCGATGGGATTTACTTACTGATATGATGCGTTGGGCAATCATAGCGCTGCTTCTCCTCCTTCTGTGTGCGTGCCAGGAGAAATTCTCACTTGATGAGCTCGCCGGTGCGCGGACCACGTTTGTGGTAGGAGACACGACATACCTCGAGATTGTTCCTCCCTACGAGGGCTTCAACGAACCCCACGGAATTCTGATGGGGAACGACAAGCTCTTGTATGTGGCCGACACTAAGAACAATCGGATTGTGCAGATGGACATTGCCGGGCAGGTGCTTGGAACGAGAACAATCGTGCGGCCCAATGCCATTTCGCAGGATATGCGATTGGATCTGCTGGTGACGGGAATCTGCGTTGAGCGCAGCGGAGATTCTGTAGCCGCGATCTTCCGACTGAAGCTCGTTCCGGCGTCGCACTCCATCGGTTCAGCGGTGATCGATACGCTCTGGAAGGAGAGCGCCCGGCCGCAGCGGCGATTCGTGGGGATAGCCGCGATGCCCGACAACCAGTTTCTCGTTGCCCGGCAAGGTCCCGACCTGAGCAGTTTCGTCGATCCGGATACGCGCGTCCTCCGGTTTGGATCTGATGGTGGGTTCATCACGCCTGTCGGCGATCTGGTGACGCGAGCCGGGAGTGGTATTACGGACATTAATCAACCGACCGGGCTTGCCCGTTTCCCGAATTCCAGAGATTTCATCATACTTCAGAGCTCCGTCGGCGTTGCCTATGGTGCGATCTATATGGTGTATCAGTCCAATGCAGAATTTGAGGGGTGGGTCCCGAAGTACGATCCCGCGAGACAGGATCAGCGCTTCATTGATTTCGTTCGTCCCAACCGGTTTGTGCGGCCTGAAGGGGTTGTGGTTGACGGGAAGCGCGGGGACATATTCATCGCCGATGCAGCCCAGGACAGCATCTTCAAGTTCGACAACCAGGGGAGATTCAGGTCAGAATCATTCGGACAGAGCCGTTCGGCAGGGAGGATGCTGAGGCCGTCCGGTGTTGCTTTCTTCGACAGGACATTGTATGTTCTCGACTCGCAGACGAACCGAATTCTCCGGTTTCGGCTCTCAACAGATTTCTAGTTGGCTAATGAGGTGCAATCATTCATTCACAACTTACTGAGGAGCCATCATGCGTACGCTTGCTACACTCTTTGCCGTTGTAGCCCTTTTATTAGTGCATTCAGCACAAGCGTTGGGGCAAGTATTGTCCGACGATTTTACGGGCTTGATAGTCGGAAATCTGGCTGGTCAATCATCTTGGACGAAGGGAGGAACTGGTCCGGATGTTACAGTTGCCAATATTACTCCTCTCACACGTTCCGGATATAACGGCGGTGGTGGAGAATATGTTGTGATGCCGGCGCCATCAGCTACCTCGAGCCGGGTCTATGAGACATTTGCAGCGCCAGTGACAAGCTACAACGGTACAACATTCTATTTTTCATTTCTTCTGAACCTATCATCCACCAGCACCACTGCAACGAACTACTTCATCTCGCTTGGGAATTCGGGAACCGGCACGAGCTATGGTGGAAAATTGTTCGCGAGAACAAGCGGGAACGGTTGTAACATAGGTCTTTCAAAAACCTCGAATACTGCGGTCTTTGGTGCCACAGTCCTGAATTTGAACACCACCTACTTGATTGTGGTTAGATATACCTTCAACCTAGCAGGTACTACAGCGCCGAACAATCTTGATGACATAGCGTATCTCTGGATCGACCCGGTCCTCACTTCCGAGCCAACGGTCGCAAGCGCCGAATGCAGTGTGCCTGCTGCAGGTACCGATACTGATTTTGATGGTTTTTCCCCTGCACCTGCCGATGTTGGCAATTTTATCTGGCATAACAGAGGGCTCGGTAATCCAACTGGCTCGTTCGACGGAATCAGGATAGGAAATGGTGCAACAAGCGCTGCAGCCTGGACGAATCTAAAGGCATCAACAGTCACGGATGTCGAGGCTATACCTCACAGTGTGCCTACTGAGTTTGCGTTGTCCAAGAACTATCCTAATCCGTTCAACCCAAGCACGCAAATTCAGTACACCGTCACTTCAACCGACGTGGTGCAGTTGAGAATTTACGACGCACTAGGGAGGCTCGTCACGACGCTCGTGAACAGCGTTCAGCACCCTGGCACATACTCAGTGCGTTGGAATGCTGAAAGAGCTACGAGTGGAGTCTACTTCTGCCGTTTGCAGGCAACAGGCAAGATTGAATCACAGAAGATGTTGCTGGTCCGATAAGCAACCTGAAAGATAGGAGTATCAAAAAGTCCCGGCGACCCCGGGGCTTTTTTTGTGTCTTGTGCTTTACTCGTTGCCTTTCTCTGTTGTCCGACAGTTCACTTGCCCGCCGATCTTGCTTGACCGCCGTCTTTGTGGCGGTATGGCAGGACTGCCGGACATGGATCTTGTCGACGGTTGAACTTTCGAAGAACTGGGAAATGGTGGCGGGTGGTACTACTCCGACAGGCCCTCAACTCTGATCGAATTGAGTTCTTCGGCCGATAGAAGACCCGACTTGTGCAGAAGCAGGTATTCTTGCGAGACGCTCTGCCCAAAAATCGTTGGATCGTCGGTGTTGATCGTGACTCGCACGCCATGATCGACAAGGGAGCGAATGGGGTGATGCGCAATGTCGCTGACGACTCCCAGCGCCACGTTGCTGCTGGGGCAGATGTTGAGGCGAATACGGTCACGTTTCAACCGTGCCATGAGGGGCCTTGAGGTAGCGGCCGCGATTCCATGCTGGATCTCGTCGAGCTGTAGCAAATCGAGCGTCTCGGAGATGAGCTCCGGGCCTGCAAATTCTCCGACATGAGCTTTCAGCTTAAGACCTTGTTTTCTGGCATCGGCATAAAGAAGCCGGTACGGATCAGGAGGGTGCGCTGTTTCGTTGCCGTAGAGATCGATCGAGCGAAACACCCCTGAATGTATGCAGATCCGTGCGAGCCTCGCTTGATCGTCTGCTGAACGATCCTTGGACATACCGATCTCAGGCCGAAAATCTATTCGGTCTATGTATTGTTCCACGAGATGGGAGACGAGGGAGAGGAACCCATCGGGACCCGACTCGTACAAGGACACGAACCGAACATCGAGGCTCATCTCCAGCCTTGCGACACCATCCTCAACAGCCTCTTGGACGGCTGATTCTGCAGTAAACTCAAAGCCGGCGCGTGTCATGATATGCGGGTAGAGCTCGCCATGAGAGTACTTGATCATGTCGTCGAGCGAGGACATCTTCGAGGGAGGACGGGGCAGGGGAGTCCCCAGCCATGACTCGATACGTTTGATCCGAGTGCCGAGGATGGAGTGGATGTGCAAATCGCTCTTGGGGACGCTCTTCAGGCCGGTGAGATCACCAGCTTCAAGAGCGGCGAGAAACTTGAGACTATTCGTGTCTTGAGGGTTATTCATCGTGCGGATGGAAACAAAAAAAAGCCGCCCTCCAGAACGGAGGGCGGCTTGAAAATGCGCCAGGGCCTAGTTGAAGAAGTACTTAACGCTAAGCTGGAGGCTGAAGACGTCCGTGATGAAAGTGGAGGTCTTCTCAAACGTCGTCGACATCAGTGAACCGCTGACAGCGCGCATCGTATACTGTGCTCTTCCCTGGGCATCGGCCTGGGCAGTGGAGCTGACGATCAACGGTTGAAGGTTGACGAAGCGCTGACCAACGCCCCATTGCTTGTTAATCAGGTTGCCGACATTCAGGATATCGAGTCTGAACTGCAGCGTGTGCTTCTTTTCGAACAGATCACCGAAGACGTCCTGAACGACGCTCATATCCGCTCGGAAGATCATCGGCAGGAATGCGCCTGCACGTTCCGCGTACTGACCGCGTCGGCTATTCAGGTATTCGTCCTGGTTGATGTAGGCATCCCAGGCCGCAGCTTGTTGCGCTGCAGTAAACGTGACGGTGGTGCCGGACTTGATATCGACGAAGTTCATTTCTGAAGTATTCCTCGGCACATAGAGCAGATCGTTGTTGGAGTTGCCGTCGCCGTTCAGATCGCCGGCGTAGGCATAGCTTCCGCTTCCGATCGTCGAGCCGTCATAGAACAATGAAACGGTCGTGGCGCCGAAATTGAAGTACTCCGCACGATACGAGAGCGACGCAAAAACGCGGTGTCCCGGAGAGTTCGTCGAGAACGAGACGGGGGGGAGGTTCGGATTGCCCGGTACCTGATTTGCGCTCCATGAACCGAACGCAATTGATCCCGGATCGACTGTGTTCTTCGAAACTCCGTAGTTATAAGCCACCTTTCCGTACAAGCCATCTGCCATGGAACGCTCGAGTGAAGCGGAGAGGCTGTAGGAGTAGCCTTTGTTTCCGTTCTTCATGACGGTCGCGTTCTGAACGGCCGCATTGATCTTGTTTGTGGTCGTCCAGCGCGGGCGAGTATCCGCCCCTGTGAACGCCGTGTTCGGATTTGTCTGGTTTGCATTTATGTAGTAAACACCATTAACTTCTCTTCCGTACAAAAACTCAAGTGTTCCGACCATACCGAAAGGAAGCTTCTGGTCGATGGCGATGTTGGATCTCCACTGTTGCGGGAATTTGAAATCGGGATCCGTAAGGGCCAGTTCGTAGGTTGCGGCCGGTGCGCCGGTGGCGGTCGGTTTGTACTTGTCAGGGTCCGGATTGAACGGATACGCCTTGGTATTCGTAACCGACAAGAAGCCGGTGAGCACGCCTGTGTTGCCGATCTGGTTGGAAATCCAGACGTATGCAGGACGGCCCGTGAAGATTCCGGTGCCGCCGCGCAACTGCGTGGTGCGATCGCCCATCACATCCCAGTTAAATCCGACGCGCGGCGAGAAAAGAATATTGGCGTCGGGGAGTTTCGCTGTCGAATATTTTACCGTGGCGCCTGTCTCGTCCATGTAGCTGAGGGCATCAGCATTGGCATTTGCATATCCCGTTTCGCCGAAGCTCGGCACATCGAATCGCAAGCCAATTGTCAGTCTCAGGTCCTTGCCAACCTGCCATTCATCCTGCGCATAGGCCCCAACATAATATACATCGAGGGGCTGTAGCGGCTTCTCCTGCCCAGGGATGTTGTTGTAGCGTACCTGGAAACGGTTCAATGTGACAGGCGAAGTTGTCCGGTTCGGATTTGCAATGTAGTCGTTGGCATCCGTGTAGAAATCAGCCAGCGAGTTATACACATAGACGCTCTGTTTACCGGGGAAGAAGACGTTTTCTGAACGGTATTTCTCGCCCGAGAAACCAAAGGTCAGAACGTGGTTACCCAGGTCGACTGTGAAGTTGTCCTGCAACTGATAGCTTGAGTACCGCAGTTCATTGTTTGGCGTAAACGGTTCAGATCCGAACGATGTATACACTGTGCCCGCATTGAGGATGTCAACGAAGGGGAACAATTTGCCAACGTCGCCGCGGCTCTCATCGCTGTACGTATAACCGACGATGAGGTTGTTGGCCATGTTGTCGCTTACGATCGAGCTCCACTCACCCACGATTGATTGGTTGTTCTCGAGTATCTTGTAG
>QYQB01000099.1 GCA_007280275.1 bacterium
AAGCGCCCTCTTCCTCTCATTCTCCTCCCGTAGCCTGGCAGCTTCCTCCGCCTTCCTCTTTGCCTCCTCCTCGGCTTTCTTCATCGCTTCTTCCTGAGCTTTTCGCCGAACCTCTTCCTCTTCCCGTCGCTTCGATTCCAGCTCCACACGGCGCCGGGCTTCTTCGTCCTGACGTTTGGCTTCTTCGTCCGCTCGGAGCTTTGCATCCTCTTCAGCGAGTTTGGCCTCGCCTTCTGCTTTCCTTTTCGTTTCGACTTCGGCATCGAGCCGCGCGCTTTCCTCGGCAGTTTTCTGGCTCGAAGCCGCTTTCTTCTGGTCGAGGATTTTTCGCTTCAGTTCCTCTACTTTTCTTCGTTGTTCCTCAAGGTCAGCCATGGTGTCTTTTCTTCAATAGAAGGACCTGTGGTCACGGTTTTCCCCTTTTGGCAGGCACAAGAGGGCGCAAGCGCCTGTGCGGCTTGCACTTGTGGGATGAAGGATGTCTGCGGGGGCAATATATCTCTTTCATTGTGGAATGTCAACGCAAGGCTCAGATACCTACTTTGCGATTGGAATATACACTTTTGTAGATTAACTTTGAGTGCACTGGAGCACACTCTCACAAATTGGAGGAAATCATGGAAGAACAAGCCCCATCCGCGCCAACCATATCCTTTGGCGATATCATCATGAATGTTTTTGCATCTCCTTCCGAAGCATTCGAAGGTATCCGCACCTCGCCAACACGTGCGAGCGTCTGGGTCGTTCCATTAATTGTGGTCATGCTCTTCTCCTCATGTTTTGTGTGGATGATGTTCTCCAATGAAACCATAAAGAACCAGGTGATTGATGCACAGCGCGGGCGAATGCAGGAGCAAGTGGCTGCCGGGAAGATCACGCAGGATCGAGCGGACCAGACGATGGAGCAAATGGAAAAAGCCGGCGGAATGATGATCGCGTTCGGAATTGTCGGCGCCATCTTCATGATCATTATCACGTTTTTTGTAGCGGGATTGATATTCTGGCTCATCGGGAAATTCGGTCTCAAGGCTGTGGGGGGTTACGGCAAATACCTCGAATTGTGGGGAGCCACGCAATGGATTGGAGTGCTTAGCATCATTGTTACCATGCTGCTCATGATGGCATACAGTTCCATGTACGCCTCGCCGAGCGGCGCACTCGCAGTGTTGGGCAGCTTCAATCCGAAGGATACGACCCACCGCCTCCTTTCGTCGATCAATTTCTTCCTGATCTGGCAGTTGGTTGTTGCCGGAATCGGGATGGCGAAATACTCGGGGAAATCTGTTGGAACCGGCGTGGGAGTTGGGTTGGGTCTGATGCTTGTGTGGGTCCTCTTTTCTGTGTTCGCACTGCCGGCGCTCGGCCTGGCGTAGGATATTTCACGATCTATGACTACTCGTCGGGGCTTCCTCAGGGTATTCTCCCGGGTTGGATTTCGCCCTCAGAGAGGATGAGCAGCCCGTTATCCCGAGCCAAGACTGCACACCGGGAATTCTTAACGAGAATTAATTGAGTTCACGTTGACAATTGAAGACCCGAGTGATAAGTTGGGGTTGAGCATTCGAGCGTTATTAACCCACGATTCTTTTTGACACTTACATCAAAGGAGTCACTTATGAAGAAGATCATCGCAGTATTGGTACTTCTTGCATTCGTCGCCGCCCAGACAGTTGTTGTTGCTCAAGAGGTCAAGAAGGAAGCGAAGACTGAGAAACAAGAAATGAAGAAGGAAGCAAAGATCGAAAAGAAGGAAGCGACGGGCGCCAAGATGGAGAAGAAGCCTCTGATGGTAGAGAAGAAGGCCAAGAAAGAGAAGAAGGCTGAGAAAGTAGCGAAGAAGGGCGAGAAAATGGAGAAGAAGGCTGAGAAGGTAGAAAAGGCAGAGAAGAAGGTCGAGAAGAAAGAAAAGAAGGATTAAGGTTCCCTTCTCGTTTCGCAGTACTGTTTTGAATCTATCACGTAAGAAGGCGAGGATTAGATCCTCGCCTTCTGTGTTTATGGGGAGATCCGTCAGAAAGGGCAAAGACGCTTCTTCCGTTACTTCCTTGATATTCCCGCCGTTTGTTCCTAATTTCCTCTCGCTTCCAGACACTTATGAAAATCCTACACGTCCTGTCACAGTTTGAAGTCACCGGAGCCGAAGCCTACGCTGCGTCCCTCATCGATGCGCAGATGGCGGATGGCAATTCCGCGATGGTCGCATCGGACACATTTACCCTGCCGACGCAGGCAACGTACATCCGGCTTCCGATTGGCAACCGATCATATCCCAGCAGGGTCAGGAATATCGCGGCCCTCGCGCGGTTGATACGACAGCACTCGATTGACCTTGTGCATGCCCATTCGCGGGCGGCAAGCTGGGTCTCCTTGTTTGCTACGCGGCTCACCGGGACTCCACTCGTCTCAACAGTGCATGGCAGACAGCACATCCACACGTCGAGCAAGGCGTTCAGCATCTACGGCAAGGATATTATCGCCGTGTCATCGGCGCTGAGGGAGCATCTGATTCAGGACCTGGGGTTCAATCCTGCGGATATTGTCGTTATCCCCAATTGCATCCCTCTTGGCCGATGGCAAACCGGAAGAGCTTCCGCCGCCCCACCCAAAGCTTCAGGCATTACTGAGGAGAGTCTCGTCCTCTTCGTAGGCCGCCTGACAGGACCCAAGGGGGATGTTGTACGCATCCTCCTCACGAGGGTCCTCCCCCTCCTGGTCGGACAGAGAAAATTCAAATTTCAGGCGGTCGGCGGGATGATCACGCCCGACGATATTCCGCAGTTGGTTTCGAACCTCAACGCTCAATTCGAGAACCCTGTCGTCGAACTCTGCGGCTTTCAGCAAGACATCGCACACCATATGGTGCGGGCAGATCTCATCATCGGTTCTGGCAGAGTCGTGCCCGAGTCATTGGTCTTGCGGAAACCGGTCATTGCATTCGGAGAGTCCAACTACATCGGACCCATCACGCCTGCGACATTCGAGGATGCAACGAGGACGAACTTCGGGGATACAGGACTCTCAGTCCCGTCAGATCCGAAACGTATTGCAGAAGATATGCTGCAAATTCTGAAACACCCACCAACGGAAAACGAACGTGAAGCCCTCGCCCGGCTCTCTTTCGAGCGCTACGACGCAAAGACCGTTGTAGCTAAGATTCAACGTAGATACGAGCGAGCGTTTGCGCGAGCCCATACATCAGATTCCATTCCGGTTCTGATGTATCACCGCGTTCTTGAGAATCCACCGACAGATTCCTCCCATGGCATCTGGGTTTCGGCAAAGCAGTTTGCCGATCAGCTTGCCTCTCTTCAACGCCGGGGATTCGAGACCATAACATTCCGCGACTACGACCGATTCGTGCGAGGCGAAGCCCGACTTCCCCACCGACCCATCATCCTCACCTTTGACGACGGTTACGTCGATAACTACACAATCGCTTTTCCGTTGCTACAGAGTTTCGGGTTTCGGGCAGTCATCTTTGCCGTCGCTGATAAGGATCGCAGGACGAACTTCTGGGATCAGGATGAACAGCCGGCACCATTGATGTCGGTATCACAGCTGCAGGAACTTCATCGGTCTGGAATGGAGATCGGATCGCACACCGTAACGCATCCAAGATTACCGGCAACCTCGGCGGAAGAAGCTTACTTTGAAGTCCACGACTCCAGGGATTCACTCGAACAGCTTCTCGGATCCAGCGTCCTTTCATTTGCCTATCCGTATGGAGATCTCTCTCAGAATGTGAAGAACCTCGTCGATGAAGCAGGTTACAAGTATGCTGTGGCAGCAGACTCCGGTCCCATCAACTTCTACGAAGACTTCCTCGAAATCCGGCGAACACAGGTGTTTCCCTGGACAAACAAGATCGGATTCTGGAAGAAAACCCTTCCAATGTACAATCGCTACAAGAACATCAAGTCCTGATCACATGGAGAGAGATGATGCGTTCCGCGGAAAGGTCATTTCCGCGGAGGCATTCTTGATGGGTGGTTTATCTTCTCAGGCAATATCGCAGAAGCGTTGATACTATCGGAGGCGGGGTGCAAACGAGAAGCCGATCGCTGCAGATGTGAGGCCGTCAAATCCCGGCGTGGACATACCCAGGAAATTGGGAACACCGAACATCCGACGGACTTCTGCGAAACCGGACAGTGAATTGTTCAGATGAATATTCAAACCGGCTTTAGCGTCCGGAGCGAGCGTGCCGTTCAGCCGGTTCGTGTAGGTCCAGAAAGCCAGAGACCCGCCAAATCCTACATACGGTCGCACTTCTCCATCAAGCATATAGAACGTTACGTCGGCTCCGAGAAATGCCAGACCTATGCTGAAATGAGGCATTCTGTAGTAGTTGTCATTCCGGTAGTCCGAATACGGCGAATAGTATGGAACGCTATAAGAAGCAAGGGGGACATAGTCTTGACCGTCGACAGCTCCCGAGGTTCCTGTTTGAATCAAAACACCGGCAAAGAAATCGAATGCAGGTTTCGAGTACCGGCGGGGGCTGTATTGAACGATAACCATCGGGCCGAACCGATCTTCGCCCCCTACCGAAAAGCTGCCGTATGCGACCATCGAGCCCAGCGTCACATTTCCCCGCGAGCGGTAGTCCGGTTGTCTCACGGTTTGTTCGGTCGATACCTGGCCCGGGTTGCCGTCTGGCCGCGTATATCCATTCTCCTGCGCCCCGGCAGCCATGGCTGTTAAGAGAATCAGCACAACGATAGCGAGCGTTTTCATTTGCTCTCCTTCTTCAGTTCATACTCATGTCCCGCTTCAAACTTCCTCCATTGTTCAGCATAGTACTGGAGTTTATCATCGACAAGCCGGAACACTGTCCGGGGGGAAAATGATCCATCCTCACGACGATTGCCGGCTTTCAAGCCAGTGAGGATTTCGATCCCCTGATCGATCGAGGTTACGGCGTAGATGTGGAACTTACCTTTTCTGACCGCTTCCACGACATCTTCACGCAGCATAAGGTCGGAAACATTCTTCTCCGGAATCAACACACCCTGCGTTCCGGTCAAGCCACGCTCCCTGCAAACGTCGAAGAACCCTTCGATCTTGAGGTTGACTCCCCCGATCGGCTGAATCTCTCCCTTCTGATTGACAGAACCTGTGACTGCAATATCCTGACGAAGGGGGACTTCAGCGAGACTCGACAGGATTGCATAGATCTCTGTCGACGAAGCGCTATCTCCATCGACCCCGCCGTAGGACTGTTCGAAGGTGACGCTTGCGCTCATGATCAGCGGCTTGCTCTGGGCAAACGCACTCCGGAGATAGCCACTGAGAATTGCGACTCCCTTGTTGTGGGTTGGTCCACTCAGCTCAGCCTCTCGCTCGATGTTGATGACGCCTGCCCGTCCAAGTGAAGTGTTCGCGGTGATGCGTGAAGGTTTACCGAAGGCATGCTCGCCGGTGTCATAAATTGACAAGCCATTGACTTGTCCGACGACAGATCCTTCCGTGCCGATCATGATGACGCCGTCGATCATCATCTCCTGCAGTTTTTCCTCGACGAGCTTCACACGATAGACCCGTTCTTCGATCGCCTTGCGCACGTGCTGCATCCGCACGATTTGAGCCATCTCTTCCGAAGCCCAGTAGTTTGCCTCCCGAACGACATCGGCCAGAATGTTAAAGCGGGTGGAGAGTTTCTTCTGACTCCCAGCGAGACGAACACCGAATTCCACCAGGGCCGCCAGAGCTTCCCTGTCGAACGCCTTCAATTTTTCATCATCACATACCATTTTCACGAACCGCAGATACTGTCCGACAGCGCCCTTGTCTCTCGTCATCTCATAATCGAAATCAGCACGGATCTTGAAGATCTTCTTGAAATCGTCATCCCGCTGATAGAGAAATTGATAGACCTCAGCATCACCGATCATGATGACTTTGATGTTGAGTTCAATCGGTTCCGGTTTCATGCCCGTCGGGGCAAACCCATAGAGCGGTTCATTCGCCAGGATTTCTGCTTTCCCCGTGCGGAGCGTACGCTTCAAGTCCTGCCAGACTCCCGGCTCGAGGAGACTGTCAAGCGCATTGAGAATAAGGTACCCGCCGTCCGCCTGGAGCAGAGATCCGGGTTTGATTTGAGTGAAATCAGTCCTCCAGACACCTCCGCTTTCCATGATACGCTCGACCGTACCGAAGAGGTTCTTGTACCTCGGGTTGGTCTCAATGACGATAGGGACGTGATCCGTATCGGAGTTATCAACAAGGAGGTTTACGAGGTATTCGTGGAAATCGTCCTTTTCCTCTTCTTCTTCCTGGCCGTTTGAGGGGGTCGATTGCTGCGGTTTCTGGAAACGGCCGAGGTTCTCTTTGATGTTCCCCCGCACGTCTTCGAGATACGAGCGGACTTTCTTGTTCTCGTATGTTGTCTTCAGGATCTCAATGCTTTCGTCCACCAGAGGCATCACGACTCTATCTTCGACTTCGGCGAGAGATTGCTGGACTTTCTTTTCAATGTTCCGCAGTTCACGAAACACCGTTGCCATTTGTTTTTCGAGCACGGCCTGGGTTTCCCGCAGAGCCTCATACTGCTCCCGCGAGAACTCCCCTTTTTGTACCAAGGAATCCACTTCGTCGAAGTTCGACGCTTTCTCTCCAACGACAGGGACGATATCAGGACGCATCATATTCCCGACCTGAACCTGCACCAGCTCAAAGCCCTTTTCTTTCACTTTCTTTTCAAAATCCAGCAGCACGCTTTTTTGTCGCGCCTGGAAGTGCGAAACCACCTGCTTCCTCGCCTGCTGGAACCGCTGGCTTTCATACAGCGCCGGCAAATTGCGCAGAAGATCGCGGATCAGGGTCCCCATGTCTTCCTTCAGGCTTCTCCCCTGTCCTGCCGGTAATGAAATAGCAATGGGCATGTCGGGATGCTTGAAGTTGTGGACGTAACAGTGGTCACGGAGCTCAACTTTCTTGGCTTCGAAAGCGTGGAGCAGGCGTTTGATCGTAGTGGTTCGTCCCGTGCCAGAAATCCCCGTAACGAAAATGTTGTAGCCGAAATGGTTCATGGCCAACCCAACGCGCAATGACCGCAGGGCCCGTTCCTGGCCAATAATCTCCCTCGTGGGCTTGATTTCCGCGCTCGTTCGAACCTTGAGCGACTTGGGGTCACAACGCCATCGGAGCTTTTCGAGGGGTAAGGGTTTGAAGGGCGATGCCGCTTTGAGTTCCACCCGGGTCGAACGTTTTTCTTTCATATGCGCTGGGGATCAGAATGGTGATCAGTGTTTGGGCCGTGGAGACAAGCACGTACGATGATACAGAAAAGTGATGGGAGCCGCAACTGTGTACCACCAACATCATGACGAACTCGGCAAGAGCTAAGTACGGACAATCAAGGAATCGGTGCACACGGCCCTGTTTCCAATGCCTCAGAATTCAAGAGACTTCAACACAATGGCCGAAGGATCAAGCCGCACCCATGACCGCATTGATAGCAATGACATTCACGATATCATCAACACTGCAGCCGCGGGAAAGATCGAAGGCCGGCTTGTTGAGACCCTGGACGACTGGTCCAACTGCCTCAGCGCCTCCCATCCGTTGTGCGATCTTGTAGGCGATATTGCCCGCGTCGAGATTCGGGAAAATGAGTACATTCGCCTTGCCGGCGACACTACTGCCCGGTGACTTGCGTTCACCGACTGACGGAACGATCGCGGCATCCACCTGAAGTTCTCCATCAACATCAAGCTGGGGCTTTTTCTTTCTCACGATCTCGGTCGCTTGTTGGACCTTCAGCACGAAGGGATGTTCGGCACTTCCCTTGGTCGAGAACGAAAGCATCGCCACCTTGGGCTCTTCGCCGGTCAGTTTGCGATGGTTCTCTGCAGAAGCGATAGCGATATCAGCAAGCTGCTCAACGCTGGGGTCTGGCACTACCGCACAGTCGGCAAACGTGTACACTTTCTGAGGAAAAACCATGAGGAAGAAGCTTGAGACAATGCTGATCCCTTCAGCAACTCCGATCACCTGAATACCAGCGCGGAGCACATCGCCCGTAGTGGAAAGGGAGCCTGCAACGCTCCCGTGTGCAACGCCCTCCCTGACCATCATCGCCCCGAAGAACAGTGGTCGCTTCATCGTGGCCTGTGCTTGATCGCGGGTCATGCCCTTCGCTTTCCGCAGCTCGAAGTAGATGTTTGTGTATTGTTCGAGCATCTCCGATTTCTCCGGATCAACGACATGGACGCCGTCGAGATTTGTACCGAGCTGGGCAGCTTTCGATCTGATCTCGTTCTCGTTGCCAACGAGCGAGATGATTGCCGAGCCTTCATCGACACAGATTCTTGCTGCTTTGATAGCACGCTCGTCTGTTGCATCGGGAAGCACGATGTGCCTTTTCAGTTGCTTTGACTTCGTTTTGATTTGCTGCAAAAATGGAGTCATGGGGGAACTTCCTTTGCTGGAGAGATTCAAATTGAAGTGGGACATCAGATCCGGCATCAGAATCGGCTGCCTGAGTGACAACCCCGAGTCTACCAATCGCCGATGCCGTTCGATTCGCCAGAATATACCGTACGTTTATCGGTCAATCAATCGGCAGTTCGTTGTTGCCCGGACTGACTATTTGTCAAGGCGAGGGGCGGGGAAAACAGCTTCCCCGCCTACTTTTGTTGAGATTAAAAGAATTTAATCAGGTTTCTGCCGTTTGATTGTCTGTCATTCTTTCACTATCTTTTTTAGCCAACCTGGAATCCATCGAAATCGTGAATCAGCGACAAGTGTACATCGAAACATATGGCTGCCAAATGAATCTGGCGGACACCGAGGTAGTCTTGAGCATTCTGACCGACGCGGGGTATGGCCAGACCACCAACCTGCGCGCGGCCGATGTCGTGTTCGTGAACACTTGTGCTGTTCGCGAGAACGCCGAGCAGCGTATCTTTGGCCGCCTTGGGGATTTCAAGCGGTACAAGAAAGAGAATCCCGGCATGCTCATTGGTGTGCTGGGGTGCATGGCCGAGCGGCTTCGGAAGGACCTCATGGAGTCGGAAAGCCACGTCGATCTCGTTGTCGGACCGGACGAATACCGCAGGCTGCCGGAGTTGATCGAGGGGGCACTTACGGGTGAACGCGGCATTGCCGTTCGCCTCTCCCGGGTCGAAAACTACGATGACATACTCCCCCTCCGCACAGATGGTATCAAGGCCTGGATTTCCGTGATGCGGGGATGCGACAAGTTCTGCACGTTTTGTGTCGTTCCATTCACCCGCGGGCGCGAACGGAGCCGCTCTCTCGAGAGTATCGTCCGTGAAGTGGAACACCTTGCAGCACAAGGATTCAAGGAGGTCACTCTCCTTGGACAGAATGTAAACTCGTACTATGACGAGCGACACGATTTCGCAGATCTCATGGCCGCTGCAGCACACATCGACAGCACAATGAGGGTGCGTTTCACAACATCTCATCCTCAGGATATGTCGGATAAACTCATCCAAACGATCGCTGAAAACGAAAACATTTGCAACTACATCCATCTCCCCGTTCAGTCCGGATCTGATCGTATCCTTGAGTTAATGAATCGATCGTACGGCCGTGAGCACTACCGTTCTCTCGTGCGCAAGATCAGGGCAAGCATTCCCACTGTGAGTCTCTCAACGGATTTCATCGCTGGCTTCCCGACCGAGAACGACGACGATCACCGCCTGACTCTGGACGTGATTCGTGAAGTGGAGTTCGACGGAGCGTTCACGTTCAAGTATTCGCCCCGGGAAAACACGAAATCATGGCACATGGGAGACGGTGTTCCTGAGGACGTGAAACTCGAGCGCTTGAACCAGATCATTGACCTTCAGCGGGAGATCTCCTTGCGGAAGAATCAGGAAATGGTCGGCCAGGTTGTCGAAATCCTCGTTGAGGGAGAAAGCACAAAGTCACCGAACGACCTCTGCGGGCGGACTGATACAAACAAAATGGTCGTCTTCCCGAAGGGGGACGTTCAGGTTGGACAATATCTGAACACGCGCATCGAGCGCGCTAACTCGGCTACGCTTTTTGGGACCGCCCTTGAAGCGTCCGAACAACGGGAAAACGCTTCGAGACTGGCCGCGAACGCGTAAGGAGGAATGCTGCCGTGAAGAGAATTTCTGCCGCCATTGTGTCTGTCATCGTCCTCAGTCTTGCGTGCCCTCCCGCGGCCGCCGCCCAGAGCCACCAGACCGGAGAACCCGATGTTTTGAAACGCCTTGAGCTTATCGAAAAAGGACAAGCCGAGGTTGTGAGAGCAGAGCTCCCCACCCTTGTAACGAATTTCCAGAACCATCCCGGCGTCCTCTACCTTCAGGCGGTGTTGACGACAGACGGATCGGAAGCGGTGAAGATACACCAGAGCATCGTGGACAACTTCCCGAAAAGCGAATGGGCTGATGACGCCCTCTTCAAGCTGTACCAGTACTACTATTCGATAGGATTGTACAAAACAGCAGACCAGAAGCTCGAGCAACTCAAGCGTGACTACCCATTTTCAACGTATGCCACAGACCAGAAGGTTGCCGAGGAATCGAAAGCTACCCCACCTCCGGAACCACCAGCAAAGGTGAGCCGGCCGAGCAAGGGTGGAAAGTCTTCCATCGTTTTCACCGTGCAGGCGGGGACCTTCTCGGTGTTGCAGAATGCTGAAGAGCTAAAGTCACGGTTTGAGCGGGACGGGTATGCTTCCCACATTTTTACGATCGTCAACAACGGGAAGAAGTTTCACAAAGTGTGGGTGGGAGAATTCAACAAGCAGGAAGAAGCAAAAAGATTCAGCACCGAGATCAAAAAGAAGTATCAACTCGAGACGATTGTTGTCCCTCGTTGAGGCAGGACTTGAATTATTGGTTGGATGGTGAGGAAGACGTTGTATGGATCGCGAGGTATTTCAACACGAGCACGGGATTATCGGCAAGTCTCTTGAGATTCAAGAGATCGTCGATGTCGTGCAACAAGTAGCTCCGTCAGACATCACCGTTCTGATCACCGGCGAGAGTGGAGTCGGCAAAGAGGTCATCGCTCGTGCCCTGCACAACGCGGGCAAGCGGGCAAAAAAGCAACTCGTCACCGTCAACTGTGCGGCGATTCCTGAAGGATTGATCGAGAGCGAACTCTTCGGCCACGAAAAGGGCTCTTTCACGAGTGCCGTCGAGAGCCGGAAAGGCTACTTTGAAATCGCGGACGGGGGGAGCATCTTTCTTGATGAAATCGGCGAGACTCCTCTTGCAACGCAGGTCAAGCTTCTCCGCGTTCTTGAAAACGGGGAGTTTATGCGCGTGGGCTCATCGGCACCGCGCAGGTCGGATGCCAGGGTCATTGCGGCGACCAATAAGGAGCTGCAGTACGAGGTTCAGCAGAAGCGATTCCGGCCAGATCTCTACTTCCGTCTTCGGTCCGTAAACATCGCCATACCGCCGCTTCGGAACCGGCGCGAGGACATCCCGCTCCTGATCGAGCACTTTGTCAAAGAGGTCCTGCAACGGAACGGTATCCGCTTCGGAGGATTCACTGACGATGCGACCGAGCTGATCATGAACTATCGCTGGCCCGGAAACGTTCGAGAGTTGAAGAACACGATTGAGAGCATGTTGATTCTGGAAAACGGTCGGCGTCTCACGGGAGACGATGTTCGGAAATACCTCAAGGAGTACCAGGGACCGGTGGTCGACCGGAACCTCCCCGTGATCGCAAACAGAACCGTTGAACAAGCCGAGCGCGAACTCATTTACCGCGCGCTGGTCGATTTGAAAGGCTCCATTCTCGAACTCCGTGACGTGATCCTGCGGGGCGTGCCTTCCCCCGATATGCCGGAAGAGGCGAACGTAAAAGGCGGGCGCGGCAACGGCGCGATGACCCTCGATGAGATGGAGCACAAGATGATCGTGAGCTCGCTTGATCGGAACGAAGGAAACCGGCGACTCGCTGCACAAGAACTGAACATCAGTGAACGCACTCTCTATCGGAAGATCAAAGAGTTTGGACCACAGGAGTAAGGGAGGAACATTCCGGGCAACGGTTGCGCGGGCAGCCGTGCGCCGCGTGCTGTTCTCTTTCATGATCGCAGTGACGCTGTCGGGATGTATGGGTTGCCCGTATTCGTTCACGGGGGCTTCCGTCCCGCCGCATCTGAAGACAATCGCGATCCCCATTGTCGAGGATCAAAGCGGCTACGGCGATCCGAGGCTGCGGGATCAGTTTTCGCAACAATTGCTGCAGCGATTCGTGAATGACGCGACGCTTCAACCTTCAGACCGATCGAACACGGATTCGATTCTCGAAGGCGTCATCACCGGCGTAAAAGATGCCCCCGTTGTCGTTGAGGGGGGTGACCAGGTTGCGAGACGCCGCATCACGGTGACAACGCACATGACGTTCCGCGATCTCAAGCTGCGCAAGACAGTGTGGGAAAAGGACTTTACTCAATGGGGCGACTACCCTTCGGGTGGCGGCCTGACACAACGAAACGACGGAATAACCGAAGCAGTACGGAAAATCACAGAAGATATTCTCAACGAAACAGTCGCAGGATGGTGAGATTGACATGATCATTGCATCAATGTTCTTCCGACAGGAAATCCTCAACAGTCCCTTTTTCACGGACTTGGTCCTGTACCTCTACTTCTTCTCTCTCCTGATCCTCTTCACGTTTGGTGCACACGGGTTCGTGATGGTGTATCACTATCTCAAGACAAGGGGAAGGGACTCCGTACTCCCCGCACTGGGCCACGCCCCCGTCGTCACGGTGCAGCTGCCGGTGTACAACGAGTACTATGTTGTCGAGCGGCTCATCGAGGCGGTTTGCAGCATCGAATACCCCAAGGACAAGCTCGAAATCCAGGTGCTCGACGATTCCACCGACGAGACCGTCGACGTCGTGGCGAAAACCGTAAAGCACTTTCAGGGCCTCGGATACGACATCAAGCATGTTCATCGCTCAAACCGGCAAGGGTACAAAGCAGGCGCGCTCAAGCACGGCCTGGAAACCGCCCGCGGGGAATTCATCGCAATCTTTGACGCGGACTTCGTGCCGAACACGACGTTCCTGCTCAACACGGTTCCTTACTTCGAGGATGAAAAACTGGCTCTCGTCCAAACACGGTGGGAACATTTGAATAGTGACTACTCCCTCTTGACGAGGACGCAGGCTATGGCTCTCGATGCCCATTTCGTCATGGAGCAGGGAGTCCGGAACAAGGTCGGTTTCTTCATCAACTTCAATGGAACCGGCGGAATCTGGCGAAAATCCGCCATCATCGATGCCGGCAACTGGCACTCGGATACGCTGACCGAGGATCTTGATCTGAGCTACCGTGCTCAGCTCCGGGGCTGGAAATTCAAGTACTTGAATGACGTCACTTCGCCCGCCGAACTCCCGGCGGAGGTGAATGCTCTCAAGTCTCAACAGTTCCGTTGGACCAAGGGCGCAATCGAGACCGCACGCAAGATTCTACCCGAAGTGTGGCGATCGAACATTCCGCTGAGGGTGAAAATCCACTCCACATTCCACCTGACGAACAATCTTGCATTTCCGTTCATTCTTCTCGCGGGGATTCTCAATGTGCCTCTGATCTTTATCAAGCAGCAAGGGGGACATGATCTCTATTTTGCGATGATGTCCGTCTTCGTCCTTGCGTTCATCGGGTCGTTCATGTTCTATATGTTCTCCCAAAAGGCGGTCTACCCTGATTGGCGTCGACGGCTCCTGCTCTTCCCGCTTTTCATGGCAGGCAGCATGGGATTTGCGGTGAACAATTCCCGTGCAGTCTTCGAGGGCTTGATCAAGAAGCGCAGCGAATTCGTTCGAACCCCGAAGTACAAGATCGAAGGAAAGACGGACTCGTGGATGCTGAAAAAGTATGTTCCAGTGAAACTCAACTGGGTTGTTTTCGTGGAAATCGCTCTGGCGGTCTATTGCTTCTTCGGGGTAATTTCTTCATTATACTACCTGGAAATTGCCGCAGTGCCGTTCCAGTTGTTGTACTGCATGGGATTCTCGTTTGTTTCGGCGCTTTCAATCAAACACGCTCTTGAAGCGCGCAAGCTCCGTCAACAACAACCGTCAGTATGATGCCCGACCTCGCCCAGGAACGAATCAAGTCGCTCGAGCAGCGACTTACTCTTGAGCCTCAATCGCCACTTTTTGCCCGCCTGGCTTCGTACTATCTGCAGGTTGGACGGGTCAAAGACGCTCTTCGTCTGTGTGATGATGGGCTCGCACACTACCCCTTCTACACAACTGCACATGCAATCAAGGGAAAGGCACTTGCAGAGCTTGGCATGATGGCCGAGGCCAAGCACGAGTACGAGCTTGTCCACGAATTTCTGCCGACAAATGAGGCTTTCGCGCGATTGGCCTCGAGCGTCGACCTCGGAACGTCTCGGGACCTGCAGGCACCTCCGACTGTTGAGGAAGCCGCTGAGGAAGTGGTTCCTGCAGTGGCTATGCCCCAGGTTGCATTGGAAGAGCCCATCGTTGAGGAGGAAGTTCAACCGACTCTCGTTGAAGACACTCCGCCGCAGGAACCCGTTGTCACGGCTGAAGAACCTTTCGTCCCCGCTGAAGAACCAGCGACACAGGAATTTGCTGCACAGGAACCTCAGACGTTTGAGCCGACCGAGATTTCAACCCCAGCTGAAGGCCCCTTCGGCATTGAAGAACAACCGGTCGCTGAATCCCAACCGGAAGAACCGGGTGCTGCTGAAAAGCTTGGGCTTGCCATGCATGTCGAGCCGCAGCAGACCCTTTCTGATTTCGGCTTCGATACGGCCGCGCAGGAACCACCATCTGCCCCCGTTGAGGAGACACCATTTGGCTCGCAACCAATGGAAGAACCCCAACGCGCGATTGAGCCCGAGCCCGAACAACCGCAGGAGCCCTCCCCCTTCGAGTCACCGATGACGGAAGCTGTTCAAGCAAGTCCTGAACCTGCCGCCCCCGCCGCGTCTGAAACCAGTGGTGAGGAGACTCCGGATTGGTTTGAAGCCTTCAGTCAGTTGCAGCAACCCGCTGAGGGTGCGGTGGAAACACCGGCTGATTCGCCGAGTGAGGAAGAAAACCCGTTCGCCATGTTCGGGGCTGACCAATCGTCGGCAACGGTGGAAGGCGAGCCTTATGATGAATTTACGGCACGCATGGGAATGGAATTGTCTGGCACTGAGAACACAGTGACGCTGGAAGAGTATCTTGGGCAAGCAGCATCCGCACAGCCTTCACCTGAATCGGCCGACAACATCGGAGAACTCGCAGAAAGACTCAAAACATCTCCGCGGATCACGCCGCCGGTCATCAATTTTGCAGAGAAGTCATCACGCTCTGCCAGCGAAGCTGACGCCGCCAGCGGGTCGGGCTTCGTGACCCCTACCCTTGCGGAGATCTACGTCAAGCAGGGTTGGTTTGACGATGCGATCAAGGCTTATCGGGCCCTTGCCACAAACAAACCTGCCGAAAGAGAAAAGTTTGAGCAGCGGATAGCCGAAATTGAGGGGATGAAGAAGTAGTGAAGGAATGAAGTATGTGGGTAGAAAGTATGTAAGTAGTGGAGTATTGAAGTAGATGAGTATCAAGTATCAATGTGGTAGGAGGCGGTCCCTTAAGCCATATTTGTCATTTCGAAGGAGCGCCCGCCTGACCGACGTAGTCGGGCAGGAAGCGACTGAGAAATCTGAATAA
>QYQB01000064.1 GCA_007280275.1 bacterium
GCTCCTGACAAGCAGCAGAGTGCGGTCGGACATGCAATCACGATGAACTTTCCGCTTCGCGCCAAAGAGTTCAAGAAAGACGGAGTTTTTTTTGGCTACGCAGTGGAAGGCACACCGGCGGATTCTGTCAAACTTGCGGCGAGAGCTCTCCTCAAGAAGAAGCCCGATCTTCTGGTGTCGGGGGTGAATCACGGCGCAAACACGGCCATCAGTATCATCTACTCGGGAACCGTGTCAGCAGCGACCGAGGGGACAATCCTCGGCATTCCATCGATCGCTGTTTCCCTGACGACTTATGGTCCTCCGGATTTCAGATATGCGGCGAAATTTGCGCGAAAGCTGGCTGAGTTGGTAATCAAGAAGGGTCTGCCGGAGGGCACGCTCCTGAACGTCAATGTTCCGCCGCTGCCGGAGAAAGAAATCAAGGGTGTGGTCGTGACGCGACAGGGAAGGGCAGTTTGGAACGACACGTTCGATGTTCGGAGGGATCCTGCCAACAAGGAATACTACTGGTTGACTGGCGCCCTGGAGGACAGGGACGAAGGGCTTGGATTTGATCAATCTGCGATTCGAAACAACTATGTATCCGTTACTCCCATCCATTATGACCTGACAGATTACACGCTGTTGGAGGCGATGGATCGCTGGAGTATCGACAAACTTCACTAACAACGATTAAGAGGAACCAGACCATGAGAATTGGAATACTGACAGGCGGCGGCGATGTGCCTGGCCTGAATCCCTGCATCAAAGCCGTCGTTTACCGGGCAATCGACAACGGCGCAGAAGTCGTTGGAATCCGTCGTGGATGGGGAGGATTGCTCAATTTCGATTTCAATCGAAAAGACAACGAAGGTGACAACTACGTCCATCTGAACAAACTCAACACGCGCACCATCGACCGCTCAGGCGGAACCTTCCTGCACACCTCCCGCACGAACCCGGGAAAGGTAAAAACGGATGATATCCCTAGCTTTCTTAAGACCAGCGAGCACGAAAAACTCGGGAAAGACTACAAGGTCGACTTCACTCCCCACATCCTGAAAGCGATTGAGCATCTGGGGATTGACGTCCTCATCACCATCGGTGGCGACGACACGCAGAGCTACGCTGTGCGCATGCACAAAGAGGGCGTGCCGGTAATAGCGATTCCCAAAACGATGGACAATGACGTCTTCGGTACTGACTACTGCATCGGGTTCTCAACGGCCGTGACACGCAGTGTGGATTTCATTACAGCGCTCCGGACGGTCGCCGGTTCGCATGAGCGCATTGCCGTTGTGGAGCTCTTCGGCCGCAATTCCGGTGAAACGGCCTTGATCTCCGCCTATCTCGCCGGCGTGGATCGCGCTCTCATCTCAGAAGTCCCGTTCGATGTGGAAAAACTTGCGCGGTTCGTTGAGAAGGACAAAGCAAGCAACCCGAGCAACTATGCCGTCGTCACGATGTCTGAGGGTGCGCACCTCCTCGGCGGACAGGTTGTGGAGTATGGCGAAGCCGACGCCTACGGTCATCGTAAGATCGGAGGCATTGGATCGGTGACTGAGGAGGCTCTCAAGAAGCTCACTGGTATCCACACGGTGTATCAGAAAGTCGCATACCTGATGCGCAGCGGTGAACCCGATGCGCTTGACCGCATGGCTGCAATCAGTTATGCCAACCTGGCGACGGATCTCGCGCTGAAGAAGGAATTTGGGAAGATGGTTGCTTTGCGGGAGGGAAAGTACACGACCGTGCCGATTGAAACGCTGACGCAAGGTCTGAAGCGGGTCGATGTCAACGAGCTGTATGACTCCGAAAACTATCGCCCGAAGGTTGCTCACCTGCTCGGCAAGCCGATGTTCCTGTACTAGACTCGACTGACGTACGATTGGTGCACCCGCACAATGCGGATGCAATCAAACATCCCGCTTCACTGAGGCGGGATGTGTTTTTTTTGGTGTGCCGGTAGGGGCGTGTCGGCTAGCGCCGTTTCATCTTGGGCGGAGCCTGGTACACCGGAAGGACGCCATATTCGCTGGCCGCCCACAGCGTCAGGATCGCCGTGATGCCTGCGATGCCACGCTTCTCGTCCTGGCTCGGAAGTACCAGTCCATAGGTGTCAGCAACGAAATGTAGATGGTTGAGAATGCGCTTTGCCTGCGATCTCTCGATCCAGCCATGCCAGAGGTCAACTTGATCGACGATCATCGCTTCATGTCGGCGCAGGAATTCCCCGAGTGAGATGAAGTTCTGGCTACGTGGCGTGTGTGGTCTGCAGAGGTTGAGAAGATCACCCAGATACTCATTCCACAACCTGGCGAAACCACGATTGCTTGGTTTGAGAAGGTATCGCGCCCTCGCAACGGAAAACCGTGCCTTCGTTCTGACCCGAAAGCGTGGAATGACCGGATGAAAATCAAGAATCGTCTGAATGGCTGTTTTATCCCGATCATCCCGTTCGTGATGAATCCATGTTTCCCTCAGGTCACGCCAGGAGAGAATCGAGAGAACAGATTTCTTCTCGCTGTCAAGAATGATGAACTTTCCTTTTTCTTCCTTGACGGCCGTTACCCAGTGGCTCCATTCCTGCACGCACAGCAAGACGGGAATACCGCGGCGGAGATACGAAATGAGCTCCAGTCGGGCCTTCTCAGGTTCGAAGCGCCGGATAAACCTGAGGTCGCAGTTGAATCGATGCGCTGCTTTGGCAAGCTGGAATTCATCGGAGCCGTACCACCAGCGAGTGCCGGCAATTTCAGTGATCTTGTTTTCATCAGCCAGGATGCCAAGCATTACAAGGGCATGCTTCAGGGCAAACGGTCCGCATTGCCACAGATTGGGTTGAGGATAGAATCCCATTGAATAGATCTTCCTGCAGTAAGTGTGCGCAGAACCTACCGAAAGTTTGATGAAATTACAACATTGACGAAAACCCGAAATGCCAATAATGGCGGTTGTCTCGGTCTCGAAGTTTCTGTATCTTTTGAGCGAATGCTAAACGAGGAGTGTCCCGGCACGTATCGCTGTGCCGTTTGTGGCCAGGAAAATGAGACGTTTATAGACCTTTTGGCGGGTTCCCGTCAATCGTACGTGGAAGACTGTGAAATCTGTTGCAGGCCGAATGTTCTGCGTGTCAAGGCTGACGAGCTGAGCGGCGAAATCTCTATTGAGGCGGAGTTTGAGGGGTAGTGGTTCCTCTCTTTCCCGAAATTGGATATGTCCACCCCTTTAATGAAACAATATCAACAGGTCAAGGCGAAGCACCCTGACACTATTCTCTTGTTTCGCATGGGTGATTTCTACGAGACCTTTGAAGAAGATGCGAAGACTGCTTCGCGGGTGCTGGGCATTACGCTCACCAAACGCGGGAACGGCGCCGCCGGGGAGGTGCCTCTTGCCGGTTTCCCTCATCACGCCCTCGATACGTACCTCCCGAGACTCGTGAAGGCCGGTCACAGAGTTGCGATTTGCGAGCAGCTGGAAGATCCTAAGTTCGCGGTGGGAATTGTAAAGCGCGATGTCATCGAGGTGGTGACCCCCGGCGTCGCGTTTTCAGACAAGGTTCTTCAGCAGAAACAGAACAACTACCTGGCCGCCGTCGCCCTCCCGTCGCCGCTCACGCAGGGAGACGAGATGATCGGCTTCGCGTTTATCGATGTATCGACTGCCGAGTTCGGAGTAACGGAATTCCCCCTCAGGAATCTGCCCGACCAGATTCATGTCCTGCAACCGTCCGAACTTCTCGTCCAGAAACGCGATCTCGAGACTGTGGAGAGCCTCCTGCGGGACAAATTCCGGGGGCTCTACACGAAAGTCGATGACTGGGTTTTCAACGGCGACTACTGCTACGAGATGCTCGTCAATCATTTCAAGACGCAGTCTCTCAAGGGCTTCGGCGTCGAGCATCTGAAGACCGGAATCGTTGCTTCCGGTGCAGTCATGCACTATCTACAAGAGACGCAGAAGGCCAATCTCCCGCACATCAAGAGGGTCACTCCGTTTGATACCAGCGACTACATGGTACTGGATGCCTCGACGAAACGGAACCTCGAGATCACGGCTTCGCTGTCGGGACAATCGGATGGTACCTTGTTTGCCGTCCTTGATCGGACGCAGACCGCGATGGGGGGGCGAATGCTCAAAGCGTGGGTCAATCGTCCGCTGAAGAAGCTTGAACCCATTCAACAGCGGTTGGACGCGGTGAAGGAGTTTTTCGGAAACGATGCCGCAAGGCGCGATCTTCGCGAAGTGCTGGGGCAGGTTGGCGATCTCGAACGACTTGTAGCGAGGATTGCCACCGGTAGAGCGAATCCGAGAGAGCTGAAGCAGCTCGAGCGTTCACTTTCCTTCATCCCTTCTGTGAAGACGCACGTTCGTGTTTTGAATGCGACGACGCTCAAGGAGATGCACGGGCGGTTGAACACGCTCGATCAACTGGTCAGACTGCTCCATGACGCAATCGAAGATGATCCACCCCTTTCCATGGTCGAGGGGGGAATCATCAGGAAAGGATACAACCAGGAGCTGGACGACCTGCGCACAGTGGCGTTCAGCGGAAAAGACTGGATCGCGAAGCTCCAGGCACAGGAGCGCCAGCGTACCGGAATCCCGTCGCTCAAAGTCGGCTACAACAATGTGTTCGGATACTACATCGAGATCACGAATACGCACAAGGACAAGGTGCCGGGCGACTACATCAGGAAGCAGACGCTGACGAATGCGGAACGCTACGTCACGCCTGAACTGAAGGAGTATGAGGAAAAGGTCCTTCACGCCGAAGAGAAGATCCTGGCTCTCGAAACCCGGATCTTCACCGAAGTGCGCGTTGCGATCGCTGAGTATTCAGCAGACATCCTGGAAAATGCCCGGATCCTTGCTACGTTCGACTGCTTTGTGTCGCTCGCCGATGTGGCTGTCGAGAGCAATTACGTCTGTCCGGATGTCGACAACTCCACGCGGCTTGAGATCAAGGAGGGACGACATCCCGTCATCGAGCGGTTGCTGCCGCCGGGCGAACGCTACACAGCGAATAGCACTTTGATGGACACGGAATCGGACCAGATCCTGATTATCACCGGGCCGAACATGAGCGGCAAATCGAGCTATTTGCGTCAGGTAGGATTGATCGTTCTCCTGACCCAGGTCGGAAGCTTCGTCCCGGCTGCGGAGGCACGGATTGGGCTGGTAGACCGGATCTACACCCGCGTCGGTGCGAGCGACAATATTTCTTCCGGAGAGAGCACATTCCTTGTTGAGATGCATGAAGCGGCAACGATCGTCAACACGTCGACCAGCCGAAGCCTGATCCTGCTCGATGAGGTGGGCCGCGGAACGAGCACGTTTGATGGCATCAGCATAGCGTGGGCGTTGACTGAGTATCTTCACTCTCGCATTGGCGCCAAGACTCTTTTTGCAACCCATTACCACGAACTGAATGAGTTGGCGGACCTTTTCCCGCGGATCAAGAACTACAAAGTCGATGTGCGGGAATATGGCGACAAAGTGATTTTTCTGCATAAAGTCCTTCCTGGTTTTGCAGATCACTCGTACGGAATTCAGGTCGCACAAATGGCAGGTCTTCCCGAGGAAGTGACGGAGAGAGCCAAGAAAATCCTGAAAAACCTCGAGGAATCAGAGCTCAATGTGTACTCAAGCGGCAGGCAACTCAAGGGCCGGATTCCTCCCCCGGACATTCAGATGACGTTGTTCGAGGTGAAAGATGACCGGCTTCGTGAAGATATTCGCAAGCTCGATGTTGAAAACATGACTCCGATGGACGCGTTGCAAAAACTTGCTGACTTGAAGAAGCAGATAGAACAGAAGTAGTCGCACTGCAACAAACCCGAGCGAACCAAAGGGTCATCCACAGAAACCTTCATCCGAGGCCTCATGACAGATCGACAATACCTGGAACTTCGAACTCACAAGCTGACACATATTCCCGTCCTCAAAGTGGACCCTGCCATTTTCGAGGCAGCCTTCGTCCACGGCTGTTCCATGCAAAACTGCGACGCGTCGTGTTGTCAGGGGGGCGTGATGTTGGATGTCGCGCAGCGGGAAAACATCCTTCGAAACGCTGATCTCGTGCTCAGGCACATGGAGCCTGACCAGGTGCATGATCCCGGACAGTGGTTTGATAGCGATGAGGATATTGATGGTGACTATCCGTCAGGGAGGGGCGTTGGCACACAAACGACGGAACGAGGTTGTGTTTTCCTCAAGCGTGGCGGCCGGTGCGTACTCCAAACAGCTGCAGACGAAGAAGGTTTGCCCAAGGATGCTCTGAAGCCCTTCTTCTGCTTCGCGTTTCCGGTGACCATCGATTCCGGAGTGCTGATGATCGACGATCCTGACTTCACAAACCGCCCCGAATGCTGCACCATGATCCCCGGAGGTTCTCAGTCGGTGCTTGACGTGTGTTCGTGGGAGTTCGAGTTTGTTCTGGGAAGTGAGGGGGTCAAAGCACTCCATGCACTTGCTCCGAAGAAGCCCTGAGATAGCCCACTACGGAATCACTTCCTACCCGCATTGTTTTCCGCTCTGCACAGCATTTCACCCCGCCAAACCTGGCTCTGTATAGACCAATCTGCGAAGAACTGAAAACCCCCGGCGACCAGATCGTCGCCAGGGTTATAGGACGTCAGGTCCTGACCTCTGTCCAGCACTATACAGTGAATTCGCGAGATGCCATCGTTTTGCTCGCTGCGGTCATTATGCCGGTTGCGCTAAAGCTCACGGTCTGACTCCACGGAAAGCCCGACAGCCTTATAAGTCCGCAGCTCTGAGGATTGAAGCAGGGGAGAGCCTGTAGCGTTTCACTTATGTCTCCTTTTGATGCGACCACCGTCGCGACTACATTCAGAGGGGCCAAATTCATACGTTTCTTGGGGCACCGCGGGGCTCATTGGGCACCAAAATCAGGGGATTGATTCTTCTGCGTGGAGTTCTTTTCCTGAGAGGGAATTAATTCTTGGCTGACATCCCTCTCCTACAAGATTTCGCTTGACAAGATCAACGAAGATCACTACCTTGGATACCAGAGAAACCAATACAGTTTCCAAGCTATCAGTTGCTCTACTCTGATAGTCCTTTCGATTAGACCAATATCTACAGGAAGAAACTAGCAATACCGATATAGTATTCCTTAGACCGGGCGATACGATGCAAAGCGATCTTGATTTGCGGGAGAGAGTTCTGGAGCACGCGCGCAATGAGTTTCTTGCCCGGGGATTCAGCAAGGTCACGCTCGATGAAATCTCTTCGCATCTTGGCATCAGTAAGAAGACCCTTTATAAGTTTTATCCGAGCAAGGAAGAGCTTCTGAGAGCTTCCTTGCATGCTGCGATGCGCTCCGCGGGGTGGGAGCTGGAGCGCATCATTTCTTCAGACAAACCTTTTGTCGAGAAGCTTGCAACGGCGATGATGACGATGGGGAAGTACATCAACAGGTTTGGAAAGGGAGGGCTCATCGATATCCAACGCTTTGCACCATCAATTTGGAAGGAGCTCGACAAGTTCCGCGAGGAACACATCGTGAGTCGATTGGTTACCATGATTGTTCAGGCACGACATGAAAACATCCTTCGTGCTGATGTCAATGAGCAAGTGTTGATTCGTATGCTTGTGAGTTCTATTCAAGGAGTCTTAAACCCTGAAGTCCTCACGAAGCACTCGTTCTCAGCCCAAGAAGCCGCGCAGAGCATTTTCAAGGTTCTCTTCGAGGGAGCTCTGACCGACGCATCGAGAAAAGAATTCCACGTCTTTGACAAACCAACTGAATTCGTCTAGTTCACAATGAAGGGCGCCATGAATACGAAAGCGATTATCCTGCCTCTGAGCATTCTGCTTTGGGGGTGCGGCAATAACAACAAAGGTACGATCGAGGCGAGCGGCACATTGGAAGCGACCGAGGTGAAAGTGAGCGCCAAAGTGCCGGGCCAGATTGAGACCATACGTGTTCAGGAGGGGAGCGAAGTGCGAACGGGGGACACGCTCGTCATCTTGGACCGATCAACGCTCGAGCTCCAGTGGAAGCAAGCGCATGCGGGCTTTGAGGTCGCCGATGCCCAATACAGGCTTTTGTTGAACGGCGCCCGCTCAGAGGACCTGCGACTTGCTGAGGAGTCTCTCCACCAGGCGGAGGCTTCATACAAGAGCGCACAGGATGACTATGCGCGTATGAAGCAGCTTCTCTCCACCAATACCGTGACGAAAAAGCAATACGATGACGCCGAATCTCGTTATACGATCGCGAAGGCCCAATGGAATTCTGCAGAACAGAACTTGGGAAAGGTACGAAAGTTCGCGCGGCCGGAAGACCTTGCTGCGGCAAAGGCTCGAGCGAATCAGGCCAGGGCAACCGCCGATCTCCTGATGAAACAGCTGGGCGATGCCGTCATCGTTGCCCCGGTATCCGGGACTGTTACTCACAAACCTTTCGAGCAAGGTGAGCTCATAGGCGCGGGCTCCGTTGTCGCAACGGTCACCCGTCTCGACAAAATGAATCTGATGATCTATGTCAACGAGACAGAATTGGGGAAAGTGAAGCTCGGCGGGTCCGCCGATGTGTACATAGACGCGTTCCCTCAGAAGGGGTTCCCGGGCAAGGTGATCTACATTTCCCCCATCGCAGAATTCACGCCGAAGAATGTTCAGACCAAAGAGGACCGTACGAAACTTGTCTTTGGTGTCAAGCTCGAAGTCGAGAACAGAGATGGCGCACTGAAATCGGGCATGCCGGCCGACGCGGCCATCCGATAATCTGGATCAGAATGAATACCATCGAAATACGGTACGTCAGCAAACTGTTTGGGGAGCACCGCGCCGTTGACTCTGTGTCCCTGAGCGTCGAGAAGGGCGAGATGTTCGCGCTCGTCGGTCCAGACGGTGCTGGCAAAACGACGACGATACGAATGCTCTGCGGGATTGTCCCTCCGGACAAGGGTGAGCTGCTTGTTTGCGGATTTGACGTTCAGAAACAGCCGTCGGAAGTGAAAAACCGCATCGGCTATCTATCGCAGAGATTCAGTCTGTATGGTGATCTGACGATCGACGAGAATATCGAGTTCTTTGCAGAGATCCATCGTGTCCGGGATTACCGGCTGCGCCGCGAAGAACTTCTCGAATTCACCCGCTTGGCCCCTTTCCGATCTCGTTTCGCTGAAAACCTTTCGGGAGGAATGAAGCAGAAACTCGCCCTCGCCTGCACGCTGATCCACACGCCGGAAGTCATTTTCCTGGATGAGCCGACTGCCGGTGTCGACCCTGTCTCACGGCGCGATTTTTGGAAAATCCTTTCGAGTTTGCTGAAAACCGGAATTACCATCCTGATGACAACACCCTATTTGGACGAGGCAGAACGGTGTACGCGTGTTGCAATGATGAATGAAGGGCGGATTCTGGTTGCCGATACTCCGCAGAACCTGAAGGGAAGCATGAAAGGGGCTTTGATCGAGCTGGTCTGCAATGACGTTCGCAAAGCGTCGGCGCTGCTGAAATCCGAAACTGTGGCTCGGGAAGTGCAGGCATTTGGAGATCGGCTGAACGTCGTGGTTGACGACGAAAAGAAGGGGATGCGAAAGATTGTTGATGTCTTGAAGAAGAATTCAATCGAGGTGATGGACAGTAGAACTATCAGACCATCGTTGGAGAATGTTTTCATCTCTCTTCTATCAGAAGGTATCGCCAAACTAGAAACTGTGGAAGGCCCCGGGGCATGAAAAACTCCAGTATCGTCTTTGCCGTGATGTGTATCTTCGGTTGGTCGGTCTCAGCCGCGCAGCCGAGGATGCTTACCGTTGGGGAGAGCGTGAACATCGGACTTGAAAACAGCAGGGTTCTGCACGCCTCAAAAATGAAGTCAGAATACGCTGGCTCTAAGGCGAGCGAGATGTCCGCCATGCTGTTTCCATCGGTGAAACTGCAGGCGTCGTATCAACACCTGAGCGAAGTGCCTGAATTCAAAATCCCCTTTCCTGGCGTCCCCACAATTTTCCCATATATCCCGAACACGTACACTGCTCGTGCCTCTCTCCAGCAGCCGCTGTTCACGGGGTGGAAGCTCCAGGGGGCTGCCGATAACGCTTCGTACCAGGCCGAGGCATCCAGGAGCGATGTTGCAAAAGACAGAGACGAGCTTGTGTTCAACATCAGATCGGCATACTGGGGTTTGTTTCGTGCGAAGGAAGTCCAGCGGCTGGCGGATGAGAACGTCACGCAAGTCTCTGCGCATTTGCAGGACATTGAGAACCTTTTAAACCAGGGGCTCGCCACGAACAACGATGTCCTGAAGGTGAAGGTCCAGTTGTCGAATTCCAGAATTCTTCAGAGTGACGCTGCCAACAACGTCCGTGTTGCGGCCATCGTCTTCAATTCGACAATTGGTATCGCGCTCGATACCAAGGTCGGGATCGCTTCTCCATTGACCTCGTCGACGAAGGATTTCCCCGAGCTGGAGACGATCCTCAAATCAGCGTTTCAACAGCGCCCTGACGTGCTTGCACTCGAGTCCCGAGTCAAAGCGGCGGACGCCGGGATTGTGGCGGCGGCTGGCGGATGGTTCCCGCAGATTTTCCTGACCGGAAACTACTATTATTCCCGACCCAACCAAAGGATCCTTCCATCGAAGGATGAATTCAAAGATACATGGGACTTTGGAATCTCGTTGCAGTTCGATCTATGGAACAATCTGACGGCCATGCATCAGACGAATCAGGCGAAGGCACAGTATGAGCAGACCAAGGATGCGCTTGCAACGCTCAGAGATGGAATCACGCTGGAAGTGATGCAGAGCTACCTCAATTACCAGCAGGCAAAAGAACGGATTCATCTGGCGGAGCAGAGTGTCGGGCAGGCGAATGAAAGCTATCGGATCACGGCAGAGAAGTTCAAGACCGGTCTCACGACAAGCACCGAGCTCCTCGACGCAGAAGTGGCGTTGCTGCAATCGAAATTGCAGTTCACACAGTCGCTTGTCGAGCACGAACTTGCGCAAGCCCGGCTCGAAAAGGCGATAGGCGAATTGCACTAAAGATGCGACGAACGAGCGTGGACGATATCTTATGGCTGTGAATGCAATCGAAGTCGATAATCTCACAAAGTGCTTTGGGAAATTCTGCGCCGTTGACCACATCAGCTTCGGAGTCAGGCAAGGGGAGATCTTCGGGTTTTTGGGGGCCAACGGCGCGGGGAAGTCAACGACCATCCGCATGCTCTGCGGGTTGTTGCAGTCCACTCAGGGCACGGCTCGTGTGGGGGGCTTTGATATCAACAGCCAGCCGGAAAAAGTGAAAGAAACCATCGGCTATATGTCGCAGAAGTTCTCTCTCTACGAAGATCTGACGGTCGATGAGAACATCAATTTCTTTGGAAAAGTGTATGGGCTGAGCAACGGCGAACTGGCAGAACGAAAGCGGTGGGTCCTGGAGATGGCGAACTTGAAGGGGCGCCAGAAGAGCATCACGGGCACACTCTCGGGGGGGTGGAAACAGCGCCTGGCGCTGGGATGTGCGGTCTTGCACAGGCCGCGCATTGTATTCCTGGATGAACCAACAAGCGGCGTCGATCCGTTGATGAGGCGTAAGTTCTGGGAGTTGATCAACGATCTTTCTGCGGATGGAATCACGGTACTTGTGACGACCCACTATCTCGAAGAGGCGGAATACTGCAACGATATCATCCTGATCAATGCCGGAAAGATCATCGCCGGCGGGAGCCCGAAGCAGCTCAAGGAAGAGCATATCAAGACGCCGATTCTGGAAGTTCAGTGCTCAAACGTGATCGATGCGCTCGCGCTCCTTGAGGAGCAACCGTGGGCGGTCGAGACCTCGGTCTTCGGGACGCATATGCATGTCAGCGTCTCCGACGAAACAAAGGCGCGCAGAGAAATCCGACGTATTCTGAATCGCCAGGACATTCGGGTGGACAACATCGAGCGCATAACCCCCTCCCTGGAAGACGTATTCATCTATCTGCTCGATCAAGATGCGAAACGAGCCGCCTGAGGAATTGAAGCATGATTGACCGATTGCTCCCGATTATCAAAAAGGAATTCAGGCACATCCGGCGCGACAAACGTGTTCTTGCCGTGCTGACGCTTGTCCCGGCCGGGCTCTTGCTGCTGAACGGCTACGCGTTGAACTTCGACGTCAATCATATCAAGACCGCAGTGGTGAATCAAGACAAAACCGCACGATCGCGCGATTTTATCAATTCGTTTGTGAATTCAGGGTACTTCGACTATACACAGGACCTGGCGACATCCGAAGAAGCGACGCATATGCTCGATGACGGTCACGTACGGATGGTGCTGGTTGTCCCAGCAGGATTTTCCGATCACCTTCTTGCGAACGAAGCCGTTTCAATTCAAATCCTGGTCGATGGGATGGATGCTAACTCGGCGACGACTATTGTCGGTTTTGCGCAGGTGGTTACACTTCAATATTCACAGAAGATCGTCCTGACAAACCTGGCAAAAATCGGACGTGCCAACTATATCCCGATCAACGTAGAGGGACGCATCTGGTATAACCCTGAACTGAAAAGTGCGAAGTTTTTGGTACCGGGACTCATCGCTTTCATCCTGGCGATCACAGCCGTCATCGCAACCTCGCTCTCGATTGTCCGCGAAAAAGAGCGCAACACGATCGAGCAGATCAATGTGTCGCCGGTGCACTCCTTCGATTTCATCATCGGGAAGCTGATCCCGTACGCATTGATTTCCCTCGTTGCCGCGACTCTCGTCCTTCTCGCTGCCTACCTGTTGTTTGGTGTGGTGATCAAGGGAAGCGTGCTCCTTCTCTTCGCGGCGACACTCCTCTTCATCGTCGCCGCACTCAGCATCGGGCTCCTGGTGTCGACCATCTCAGACAGCCAGCAGGTCGCCTTTCAGATCGCCGCTGTCGTCTCGATACTGCCCACGATCTTGCTCTCCGGATTTATGTTCCCGATTCGCAGTATGCCCTGGTGGCTGCAGATACTGTCAAATGTTACACCGCCAAAATTCTACCTGGTCGTTCTCAGGAGCATTCTACTCAAGGGGGTCGGGCTTGCCGCGTTCTGGGAGCAGATCGTGTACCTCGTTCTGTTCGCAACGGTTCTGCTGACCATCAGCACACTGCGATTCAAACGGACGATAGGATAGAAGCGTGAGTCTCCAACGCATCATAGCGATCCTCAAGAAAGAATTCGGTCAGTTGTTCAAAGACCGGCGGCTGCTGCCGATTGTTTTTGTCGCGCCGGTTCTTCAGTTGACATTGCTTGGTTTCGCAGCGTCACTGGATGTGAAGAACATCTCGATGGTTGTCTGTGACCTGGACAAATCCGCCGAGAGCCGATCGATGATCCAGAAGTTCACGAACTCCGGGTATTTCACTATGGAATACGCAACGGAGGAGTACAGCGCAATCCAGCAGTTCATCGACGACAACAAAGTAACAATGGCGCTTGTGATACCGCCTCGATTCGGCGACAAGGTGTTGAGGAGAGAACCTGCCAGGATCCAGGTGATTCTGGATGGGAGCGAAGGCAACACTGCGGCGATCAGCATGGGATATGTCAACCAGATCATCATCGGGGCATCGACGCAAATCCTCACAGAGGTGCTGGGGGGGAGGGCTCCTGCTGGCCGGGTCGATCCTGAGGTGAGGGCATGGTACAATCCGTCATTGAAGAGCCGGAATTTCATGGTTCCCGGGGTGCTGGTCCTCATCCTGCTCATTACCACGACGAATCTGACGGCGATGGCAATCGTGAAAGAGAAAGAAGTTGGTACGCTTGAGCAGCTTATGGTGACGCCGATCAGATCGTTTGAGTTGATCCTTGGGAAGCTCTTTCCATTCATCATCGTCGGGATGACGAACGTTTGTGTCGTCCTCACCGTCATGGTCTTCGGCTTCGGGATCCCGATCAAAGGAAGTGTTCTCCTGCTCTTCGTTCTCACTGGCACTTTTCTGATGACCTCGCTGGGGGTCGGTCTCTTTGTCTCGACGATTTCGAAGACCCAGCAACAGGCAATGATGACTGCCATTTTCTTTGTCATGATGCCCATGATGTATATTTCTGGCTTCGTGTTTCCTATTGAAAACATGCCGATGCCCCTGCAATATCTCTCGCTGTTCATTCCCATGCGCTACTATCTCGTCGTCGTCCGTTCAATCATTCTCAAGGGCGTGGGGCTCGACATGCTTTGGCCGCAGGCAGTGATGTTGCTTACGATGGGTCTTGCCATCCTCGTGGCCAGCGCGCTGCGATTCCGAAAGAAGCTTGACTGAACATCACGGCTCTTCATCCAGCAGTCAGGCCGGGGGTCAAATTTGATTTTCAACTGGAAATGAGGTAAAATTACTTCACTAGAAGCTCGGAGGAAGACCCATTATTTGCCACAAAGGCACCAAGCCACGAAGGAAAAAGACCTAGATTCTTTAAGTTTTTGTGGTGCTTTGCGTCTTCGTGTCTTGGTGGCAGGACTTGTCGGCCGCGTTTCTAGGTGTCTGCGGATTGGTGCAAGTGCGGTGCCCGGAGGGCATTGGTTCTCGGATCTTCAGAGGAAGATCCAATCTGTGGCTTCGCCGCCAGATCAGTGGTCCATGCCTCAGGCCAAATCTCCCACAGCGGCATAACAACGGTTTCTACTTCGTTATGATGAACCAGCGTCGGCTGTACCGAACAATTGAAAGTTTCGCTCATCACGATTTCAAGACGGACAAGGAGTTACTCAAGCACGTTTTGAATGAAATCGTCAAGGATGAGATGATCAATATCAAAGGGGGGCGGATCTGGCAATACGAGCCCTCCACAGATTCCTACCGTCTCATCCATCAGATTGGTGTGATCGAACGACTTGAGCCGGGCTACAAGATCGGGCTCTCGAACTACCCCATTTTCTATCAGCTTGCAGATCATCGGTCGGTGATCGCGAACGAAACGGATCGGTATCTCAGGAAAAAGGGGATTGTCAAGTACTCTGCGACAGCGGTTGGTGAAAAGATCGATGCAAAAAAAGGAAAGGTGCCTCAGTATATACTCGCGTTCAACTCGGATAGACTCGAAGAGTCGCTGCTGGCCGATCTTAACATTATCAGCCTTGCCGTGACAGCCCTCCTTCGCGGGAAAAAGGTGGAACGCAAAGCGTATCTGCTCGAAAAGGACCTTGATAAAGCTCGAGAGATTCAGCAGAGTATCCTTCCGCAACACGCACTGAACTTTCACCACTATGAACTCTATGGTGTCTCGATTCCCGATCGGGTCGTGGGAGGTGACTTTTTTGATTACCTTCTGCCCAATGAGGAAGATGACAGGCTCAGTGTCGTGATCGGCGATGCGGCGAGCAAGGGTTTCAGAGCTGCTGCACAGGCACTCTACGTTTCCGGCGCACTCAGAATGGGCATCAGCTATCACACGAAAATCAGTGCGCTGATGTCTCGTGTGAACAAACTTGTCAACAAGACATTTGCCGAGGAACAATTCGTCACGATGTTCTACGCTGAACTCTCGAATGATCCCAAAGGCCTGCTTCTCTACTCAAATGCGGGACACAATAGTCCGATGGTGTACCGGGCGCTCGAGAAGCGCATCGACCTCCTGGAGGCAACGGGGCAGATCATGGGTCCGTTTCCCGATGGTGTCTACAAGGTGGACAACACTCATCTGAACAAAGGTGATGTCGTTGTCCTGTATACCGATGGTGTAGTCGAAGCTGTCGGAGGAGGAGCGATGTATGGCGATGATCGGTTGGAGCGGAACATTAAAGACGCGGCCCATCTCAGCGCCAAAGAGATCTGCCGGCGCTTGCTGGACGATGTGCTTCAGTACTCCTCAGCATCAGACGATGGGGACGATAAGACGATCGTTGTGATCAAGCGGCTGAACACAGCCGAACATCAGTGATTTCCAGACGAGGATCCGTATGACAGAACAAAAACGAGTCGGGGTTGTCACAGGAGTTACAAGTGGTACGATGATAGCCGTCGTCGATGCCGACATCAAGAATCTTGCCAAGGAACTCAATGGCAAGATCTACTATGTTGGACAGGTCGGCAGCTATGTCCTGATTCCGGTGGCAAAGGTCATCGTCGTTGCTATGGTTTCGGAATTCAAGAAGGTCGATCTCTCGGAGAACGGCAAAATGACTCAGCGGTACGTCATGGACCTGAGCCTTGTGGGGACCGTCAAATCCGGTCGATACGAACGTGGCGTCTCGGTCATCCCGCCGGTTGATTCTCCTGTCTTCATCGCCGAAGACGCCGACCTGACCGCTGTATTCTCCGTGTTCCGGAAGTACGGATTTTCGATTGGACAACTCTCCCTCTTTGAACGTGAGCGCTCATACCTGGACCCAAACAAGTTTTTTGGAAAGCACCTGGCAGTTCTCGGTTCAAGCGGTTCTGGAAAATCGTGTACTGTTTCTTCCATCCTGCAAAAGGTTGCGGTGTATCCGGACACCAACATTATTATCCTCGATATCCACAATGAGTACAGTAACGCTTTTCCGGAGACGAGCCAGCATCTCGACATCGCTGAGCTCGAGCTTCCGTTCTGGCTGATGAACCTCGCGGAACTCCAGGAAACATTTATCGACGACCGCGACGAGAACTCGGCCATCCAGCTCACCGTCTTCAAGGACCTCATTGTCGCATCGAAAAAAGGAAAGAACCCCGGTCTGGCGGATATCCTTACAGTTGACACGCCGCTGTATTTCGACCTTGCAGAAGTGCGGGCCAAGCTTCAATACTACGACACGGAGAGAATCACCGGGTCCAGCGGCTCCATTTCGAAAGAAGGCCCGTTCTATGGAAAGTTCACCAGGTTCCTGGTCCGGCTTGACAGCCGTTTGAACGATCCGAGGTACGCGTTTATGTTCAAGCCTAAACAATACGTGCAGTCTTCTTCGTTTGCAGAATTGTTGAACAGGATCTTTGGACGAACGCAAGATTCCCGCGTGACTATCATGGACTTGAGCGGTGTTCCGTTCGATATTGTGAACACCATCGTGTCGTTGATTGCCCGCCTCGCCTTCGATTTCAATTTCTGGAACGCCAACCGACGCGAGTTTCCCATTCTCCTCGTCTTCGAAGAGGCTCACAACTATCTCCCCAGCGGCGGAACCACGGGGGGGGCAGCGCGGCGTACGGTTGAACGTATTGCGAAGGAAGGTCGTAAGTACGGTGTAAGTTGCATGATCGTGAGCCAGCGGCCGTCGGAGGTCTCTGAAACAATTCTCTCCCAGTGTAACAACTTCGTCATTCTCCGCTTGACAAACCCCGTCGATCAAGGCTATGTGGGCAAGCTGATGTCTGATACATTCTCCGGACTCATCGACACGCTCCCCTCGTTGCGACAGGGGGAGGCTCTCATCGTCGGAGAGGCTATCCCCATGCCGCTCCGTGTCCAAATCGATTTTCCCGACCCGGAGCCGAGCAGTGCTGACATCAAGTTCTTCGATAAGTGGAAGCAGAGCGAGGTGAAGACGGAAATTCCGGACGTCGTCGACCGCTGGTGGCATCAGCACAGAGGGTGAACCACACGGCCCTATCCGGGCTCTTCTGACCGGATCCAGGCGAGGAACGAAGTCATTTCCCGGCGTGTTCTATCCATGTGTCGTCCACACTGGAAAGGTAAAGCATGCTGATCAAACGAACCGGGGATCTCAAGACTTCAGAAATCACACCTGAACATCTCTACCTCAATCGTCGCGACTTCATCCGTGGTGCGTCCGCGGCCGGGATTGGACTTGCGTCGTCATTGGTATTTCCCGATCCAGCGAGAAGCGACGATCGATGGCCCCGAGGGAAGAGAGGGCCGTATGATACCGATGAAGAGGCCAACACCTTCAAAGATATCACCACGTACAACAACTTCTACGAGTTCGGTGTCGACAAAAGTGATCCGGCAGCGAACTCCGCAGGGTTCCAGCCGAAGCCGTGGACAGTCCGGATCGAAGGAGATGTAAAGAAACCCGCGACGTACAACCTCGAAGACTTCATCAAACCGTACAAACTCGAAGATCGTATCTATCGCATGCGGTGTGTTGAGGGTTGGTCGATGGTCATTCCCTGGCGCGGTTTCCCGCTCTCCGATCTTCTAAAGAAAGTCGAGCCAACATCCCGTGCGAAGTTCGTAACATTCGAGACGGTCTATCGGCCTGGGCAAATGCCTGGTCAGAAGCAAAGATTTCTCGAGTGGCCCTACGTCGAGGGTTTGCGAATGGACGAAGCTCTCAATCCCTTGACCCTGCTGGCGGTCGGCTTGTACGGAAAAGATCTGCCAAACCAGAACGGGGCTCCGTTGCGACTCGTGACCCCGTGGAAGTACGGCTTCAAGGGGATCAAGTCCATCGTCAAGATCAACTTCACCGACAAAGAGCCACGAACGACCTGGAACATCTCCGCCCCCGGCGAATATGGTTTCTATTCAAATGTGAATCCCGGAGTAGATCATCCGCGGTGGAGTCAGAAGTCGGAGCGGAGGATAGGGGAGTTCTTTAAGCGAAAGACGCTGATGTTCAACGGATATGCGGATCAGGTGGCGTCGATGTATGCCGGCATGGATATGCGGAAGAATTTCTAAGAGATCATTACCGACCAGCGGCAAGGACCATTCGTGACCAGAGCTCAACGGGAAATCGGTGTCCTCAAATCTGCGGTCTTTGTCCTTTCGTTGATCCCCCTGGCACTTCTTCTCTTGAAAGCTGCCAACGATGAATTGAGTGCCAATCCGATCAAGGATATTACAGAGGAGACCGGAATCTGGACTCTCCGCTTTCTCGTGGCCACGCTCTCCATAACCCCCCTTCGAAAAATTACAGGATGGCAGCGATTTGCCCGTTTCCGCAGAATGGTCGGGCTCTTTGCTTTCTTTTACGGATTCCTGCATTTCACGACGTATGTCTATCTCGATCAGTTCTTCTCGTTTGAGGAGATCCTCAGGGATGTTGCGAAGCGCCCCTTCATCACAGTTGGATTCACCGCGTTCGTCCTTATGATCCCTCTCGCCGTCACATCGCCGAACCGGATTGTGAAGTGGATGGGAGGGAGAAGATGGCAGCAGCTCCACCGGCTGGTCTACCTTGTGGCACTCGGAGGAGTATTTCATTATCTTTGGCTGGTGAAGGCTGATACGAGTCGGCCGTTGCGGTACGGCGTCGTGCTTTCTGTGCTGCTCCTCTATCGGATGTGGGACTTCTTCAAGTCGAGGGGCGTGGGTAGCAGGGTCAAGGTGTAGAATGGGCGAAACTTCTCACAGCAATTTGATGGGCTTCATCGATGAGTCAAAGTAGTCTCGTCAAACAAGTCTTTGGTGTACTCCTGGGATTGGCCCTGGTTGCGTCCGTCCTCGGACAGGATAAGGTCAGGGATCTGGAGCAAAGGGTGCGATCGAATCCGACGGATGAATCAGCGCTCATGGAGCTTGGACGTTTGTACCATGACCAGGGGACATCGGGAGATGAGAACGCAGTTGAAAAGAGCTTCGACTGTTTTGACAGGGCTTTGGCCATCGATTCCACGAATGCTGTTGCACTGGCGTACCGGGGAAGTCTTTGGACCATGCGGGCACGTGATGCCTGGTGGCCGCCGAGTAAACTGAACCATCTGAGGCAGGGGGGAGCGGAGTTGGATCGGGCTGTCGAGATTGCCCCCGACAATATCATGGTTCGCCTGATTCGGGGAATCAACGGGTTAGGGCTGCCGGCCTTTGTGGGACGTCTGCCGACCTCGCTCGAGGATTTTATTGTTCTGCTCAGACATCCCGCTTTGCCTGAACAGACCCGCGAATTGAAAGTCGCTGTCTACTACTATGCGGGAGTAGCACACAAGCGCGCCGATGATTACGAGAGGGCGCGTGAGTTGTTCAAGAGAGCAATTTCCATTATGCCGGACTCGGAATTCGCCAGGCGCTCACAGGAGGAACTGAGGGATATGTGATTGTGACGCGGTGACGGGTAGGATCAGCCGAGTGAGTTGATCACCCGCCGCAACCTTATAGTGACTTCTTCTGCGATCGACTTCAACGCGTCGTTCTCCACCAAAGTTGCCATCGTCATCGGGTCGAACGCCGCTACGATTGTCCTGCCATTCTTCTCATACACGATCACGTTGCATGGGAGAAGCAAGCCGATCTGCTCTTCTGCGATAAGGGCCTTGTGTGCAAACGGAGGATTGCAGGCGCCAAGAATAACATACTTGTTGATATCGACATCGAGCTTCTTCTTGAGGGTGTCCCGAACGTCGATTGTGGTCAGGACGCCGAATCCTTCCTTCTTCAACTCTTCGGTTACTTTTTCGATCGCTTGCTCGTACGGAAGCGACACGGTTTTTGAAAATCCATAGCTCATTGTGATACCTCCGGACTACGTCCCTTTTTCTTAAGAGCCCTTTTTTGTCTTTCCAATCGTTAGCACAGCACCCATCAGAGCTCCATACGCAGTGCTGGTCCAGGGATCGCTCGAGATGGGGCAGGTTCCGCTCGAGCAACCAATGAAGTAGTAGTAGGCGAATCCGCCGAGCGCTCCAAGGACAGGCGGAGCGAATCGTTTGATCCTCGAACGTGCTAACGGAGTTTGCGGAAATTCCACTCGACCAAACCGCCTTTCATATGCGCCGTTGTGAATCCCAGACGTTTGAGCCGCACTGCCGCCGTGAGACTCCGATTCCCTGATTGGCAATAGCAGATGATTTCCCTGCCTTTGTGCTTCTCCAACTCAGTGTATCGACGCCCTATCTGATGGAGTGGGATGTGGTGAGCTCCCTTGATATGGTTCTGGCTCCACTCTTTGTCCGTGCGGACATCGAGGAGCAGAACGCCATGGCTGGAATGGGTTTTCTCTTCGACCTCGGCAGGACTATACCCCGTCACGGACCTGGTGACCAGAAATCGCCGCAGGGAAAACAAAGCCAGTACAGCGACAACGATATAGAAGAAAACTTCTCCGCTCATCGGAGATACTCTCGATTCGACGTGAAGAGGATCAATTCAATCCGCATGCGCCACCGCAGCAACCGCCACCCATTTCGCATGTCGGCTGCGACGCTGAAGATGAAGCGGACTTGCCTCCCATCGAGACCATCGCAGCGGAGAAGAGCTTCTTGTGTTCCGCCGAGCCGCATTGCGGACAAACCACATCTTCGGCTACTTCTTTCGCTTTGTGGTACACATCGTATGTCATTCCGCATTCAGAGCAACTGTAATCGAAAACTGGCATCAGTTCAATCTCCTTGTTCCATTGAATGTTGGTACGAAACACAAGCTGCCGAGGGTTGACGCCTGTTCACTAGGCAATCAGTCAGTTGGGACGAAACGAAGCGACCCCCCGCGGATCCAACCGTCTGCTCGATATGATGCTGGCAATTCCCGAAGGATTCGTCGGCTTCGATGTCTTGAAATGGAGCACATCACTTCAGGAGCGATCTCAGCACGAACTGCAGAATGCCATCGTGTTTGTAGTAATCCACCTCATTCGGCGTGTCGATCCGCGAGATAACAGCAAAAGTCTTTACACCCCCCTCCGGGGCCGTGGCTTTGACAGTAAGCTTCTGCCGCGGTTGCAGGCCCCGCGAAATTCCTTCAACGAAGTAGGTCTCAAATCCCGACAATCCCAGCGTCTTGCAGGTTTGTCCTTCTTCAAACTGCAGGGGAAGAACGCCCATCCCGACAAGATTGCTCCGGTGAATCCTCTCAAAGCTCTCGGCTATGACAGCCCGAACTCCTAGCAGCCTGGGGCCTTTTGCGGCCCAGTCCCGCGATGAACCAGACCCGTATTCCTTCCCGGCGATGATGATCAAAGGGACTTTCTCGTCTTTGTATTTCATCGCGGCGTCAAAAATCGACATCGGCGCTTTGGAGGAGGGATGAATCGTCCAGCCACCTTCGGTACCCGGGGCTAGCAGGTTACGCAAGCGGACGTTCGCAAAGGTCCCGCGCATCATCACTTCGTGATTTCCCC
>QYQB01000212.1 GCA_007280275.1 bacterium
CAGGTGGAGGCACTCCCTGCGAGTCCCTGAACGCAAACCGGATTTGTCAAATCCACACCATCCACCAATTCCAGGAGTCTCCATGAAAACACTTCAGCATATTCTGGTTCTTTGCCTGGCCATCATTGTGATGAGCATTTCCTGCCTGGCACAGACAACGAAGGGATACAAGATTGTAGACAAAGTCAAGATTGGGGGAGAAGGGGGATGGGATTATCTTATCGCGGATGCGGCAGCGAAGAGACTGTACATGTCGCACGCCACTCAAGTTGTTGTGTTCGACACGAAAACGAACACCGTCGTCGGCGAAATCGCAAACACGATCGGAGTCCACGGTATCGCTCTTGCCCCGAAGCTTGGCCGCGGTTATACAAGCAATGGACGCACATCGTCCGTGACCGTTTTTGATCTTGCGACATTGAAGGTCCTTGATTCCATCAAACTGGCCGAGAAGAATCCCGATGCGATACTCTACGAGCCGTTTTCCAATCGAGTCTTCACATTCAATGGCGGCAGTTCCAATGCAACGGCTATTGACGCTGCGACAAACAAGGTCATTGGCACGATTGCGTTGAAGGGGAAGCCGGAATTCGCCGTGACCGATCTCAAAGGGAAGGTATATGTGAATATTGAGGACAAGAGCCTGGTCACAGTTTTCGATCCGAAAACCCTGAAAGTCCTCGCTGAGTGGTCGCTGGCTCCGGGAGAGGAACCCAGCGGTCTGGCAATCGATCGCGAGAATAACCGACTCTTCTCAGTGTGCGGGAACAAAATGATGATTGTTCTCGACGCCCTCACGGGCAAGTTGGTGACTTCGTTGCCCACGGGCTCTGGAACAGACGCAGCCGCATTCGATCCACAAACCCGTCTGGCGTTTGCTTCGAACGGAGAAGGAACACTCACAGTGATACGCGAAGACTCGCCGGATACGTTCTCAGTACTCGAGAATGTACCAACTCAACCGCGCTCTCGAACAATGGCACTCGATGAAGCGACGCACAAGATCTATCTCTCCGGTGCTCTCTTCAAGCCGGCACCCGCACCGACCGCAGACCAACCGAGGCCGAGGCCGGCGATGGAGCCTGGGAGCTTCATGGTGATCATACTCGATCGCCAATAAGCATTTCGCTGTAGAGCAATCCGGGAAAAGGGAGCGCATTTGCGGTGAAATTGCCCCTGGCAGGACCACGTGCTTGACATTGGTGCGGGAGGTGCGTGTTTTCATCTTGGTTTCATTTGTCTCTCTTATCTTGAGAGGAGATGCAAGAGCATCGATTGTCCAATTTCACACTTTCACATTCCAGGAGGCGAGTATGAATAAAACGGGTCGATTACAGATCATCAGTATTGCTCTGATGGCCGTGTTCTTTATTGGGGCAATAACGTTCGTAAACGCGCAGGAAAAGAAACTTACTCCGAAGCAATTGCCAGCCGCGGTGCAGGCTGCATTTCACAAGGCTTACCCGGCAGCAAAAATCAAAGGAGCGAGCTCTGAAGTTGAAAACGGGAAGACCATCTACGAAGTTGAGAGTGTGGATGGAAAGATCAACAGAGACCTCTTGTATTCAGAGGATGGATCGGTTGTTGAGATTGAAGAGACGATCGCCTTGAAATCTCTTCCGGGTGAAGTTTCCAAAGCACTCAAATCCGAAACCGGGAAAGGAAAAGTGGAGAAAGCCGAAATGCTGACAAAAGGCCAGACGATTCAGTATGAGTTCGTGATCGTGTCTGGAAAAGAGAAGCGGGAAGTTGTCATCGATCCATCCGGCAAGATTGTCAAGACGACAAAGATGAAGGCGGGGGAAAAGGAAGAAGAGGAAAAGGACTAAGTGTGTCATCTCTAGTCTCTAGTGCCACTTCTAGAAGGTAGTATTGTGTTTTCTTTCTTGTTTTTCAACGCAGAGCCGCAGAGATCGCGGAGTAACGCAGAGGATTTGACATTTTTCTCTGCGTCTTCGGCGTCTCTGCGATAGAAACCACAAGTTGATCTATTTGAGATGGCACTAGGGTCATGCAAACAAGAAACCGGGGAATCGACGATTCTGATTCCCCGGTTTCTTCAATTTCGAAACACAGTGAGCAAAGGAATCGAAGGAATGAGACACATGCGTTTCGGAATCATCCTGCTGCTGTCTGCCTGGAGCCTGTGTCCTGCTCAGCAACAGTTGACGCTTCAACGATGTGTGGAATTGGCGAAAGCCTTTAGCCTGAAGTCCCGCGCGTCTGAGATGACGATTCGGGCTTCAGGCCTCGCCCACGATGAGCTCATGAAGACGCGACTCCCGCAGTTGAAGGTGAGTTCGGACCTTAGCTATGCCCCCGCGTCGGGGACCTTTGGATACGACCCAGCGATCACCGATGGAGGACAAGTTGGAGGGAGAGTCTCGGTTGAGCAATCGCTCTATGATGGCGGAGTCAGAAACCTGAAGTCGGGCCAGCTGTCAGTGGAGCACAGCGCTTTGACAAAGGAGAGAGAACTTGGAGAAAGGGATCTCAAACTCACGGTGAAACAGTTCTTCATTGGAGGACTCCAGTCTCAGAGAGCAATCGAACTCCAGCAGGAAAGTGCACATCAGCTGAAGGAATACCTCGATTTGGTGGAGCGTCTCTCAAAAGGGGGCGCTGCCAGTTACACTGATGTGTTGAAAACTCAAATGCAGCTTCAATCGGCAGAGAGGTCGATTCAGAAAGCACACGAATTGTTGGCTTCGGCGAAATATGTTCTTGCGGAATTGATGGGAGTATCCATCGACACAAGCTTCACTCTCGCTGGGTCGCTGGGGGCATTGCTTCCGAATAGACGGGCTGACGGTACTGCATTGGATATTGAGCAGAACCTGGACATCGCGCTCGCAGCGCTCAACGTCAACAAGAGCACGTTTGAGACGGAATTGGTTAAGAGCGAGCGCTTACCGGTTATCTCCGCGGTTGCCGATGCGGGAGTGCTCACGTCGTTCGATAACCTCCGTCTTTCCACACCCGAACGATCAGGTGTGTACGGGTACATGGTCGGCATCACGCTTGAGGTTCCCCTGTTCACCTGGGGAGCAACTGATTTGCGCATTCAGCAGAGAGAGCTCGCAACACAGGCTCTCACGCTGCAGCTCGAAGGCGTCAGGAGGTCTGTTGCGACGGAATACCAGAAGACGGTGTTCCAGATGTCGAAATCGGATGAGCGCTTGCGGTCGATTCGTACAAGCCTGAAGGCCGCCGAACAGAATTTCGCCTTGACGAAAGCCAAGTACGCAGCAGGTGGCGTCTTGTCTCTGGAAGTTTTGTCAGCTCAGCAACTGCTGACTGATCTTAAACTCGAAGAGCTTGAAACGATCGCTGAAGCTGAATTGTTGTCGGCGAAACTTGAACAGATTACATCACGGTAATCCGAGAGAACACATATGAAAACATTTCTTATCACACTTCTGTTCGCACTTTCATTTATCGTTGTTAGCTGTGCAAAGAAAACGGCCTCTGAGGAAGACGAGGGGGGAAACGTCAAGGCGACTGTCGCTGTGAAGACAATCTCTCTTCATCGGGGAGAGATGGCGACTGTCGTTGAATCTGTCGGTAAGGTCGACGCGCTCAGAAAACAGAAATTGTTTTCCCCGGTTGCCGGCAAGGTAACTTCGCTCACAGCACTTGAAGGGGCGGCTGTGGCAGCCGGAGAGGTTTTGGCAGTCATTCAAACAAAGGAATCGCAGTCGGCAATCGCGGGAGCCGAGGTACTTCTTCGCTCGTCGAAATCGCCGGAACAGAAGGCAGAGGCTCAGAAGGCTCTTGATCTAGCAAAATCCTCCGAGAGCAGCGTGGCAATTCGTGCATCGTTCAGTGGAACAGTCTCAACGCGCTCCATCAGTGAAGGTGAGTTTGTATCTGAGAATGCTGAGCTGTTCACCGTAATTGATTTTTCGACTCTGGTGTTTGTTGCAGATGTGCCCGCCCGGGATTTGCCGTCACTCTCTGTCGGACAGCATGCCGCCATCAGCTTGCAGACGCTCACCGGCAAGGGTCTTCAGGCCTCCGTGGAAGCTATCAATCCGCAGACCGATTTCACGAGCCAGACTTTAAAGGTGCGGTTGAAATTTACAGGGCCGGCATCCGGCCTGATGAAACTTCTGAAGACAGACATGATCGGGACAGCGAGAATCGTGACTGGTCTCCACAAGGGTGTGTTCATCGTCCCAAAATCCGCCGTCCTTAGAAACGACGAAACGAATGCCTACTCCGTTGTTACATTCAACGCTGATTCACTTGCGCTAAGCCTTCCCGTTGACATTGCGGGCATGACCGACTCGACCGTCGCGATCACAAATCACGGCCTGAAAGAAGGGATGAGCATTATCTCTGAAGGCAATTATGCTCTTGCCGACTCCACTCGAATCACCGTCGTGAGATAGGATCCCCCTATGCGCCTATTTGACTACGTCCGTCGCCACGCGAAGGCAATTCTCTTCACTATTGTGATGTTCACCCTCTCCGGCCTTGCTCTGACCTGGGTGATGCCCGTTTCGCTCTTTCCCGATGTGACATTTCCCAGGATCGTCGTTCTGGCAGACAATGGCGAGCAGCCGGTCGAACGTATGATGATCGAAGTAACGAAACCGCTCGAAGAGGTCGCGAGCTCCATACCGGGTGTCCGAACGGTTCGTTCGATCACGGGGCGTGGGTCAACAGAGATTTCGATCGGTCTCGACTGGGGAAGCAACGTGCAGCAGACTCTCCAGATGCTGCAGGGGCGGATATCCAACGTCCGCAACGAGCTCCCTGCGACTGCCTCAGTTCAGGCAGAACAAATGTTCGTCGCGGTGTTCCCAATTCATGCTTATAGCCTTACGTCTGACAAGCTGAGCCTCGTCGAGTTGCGTGATATCGCGCTCTATCAGATCCGGCCGGCACTCCTCCGCGTGAAAGGCGTTGCCAAAGTGGAAATCACGGGCGGCGACACGCGGGAGTTCCTCGTAACGCTCTCAGCGGCCAGACTCGCGGCCTACCACCTCAATCCAAATCAGGTCAGCGAAGCGATCAACAAAACCAATGTGATCTCATCGTCGGGCCTGGTTGAGAACAACTACCAGCTCTATCTCTCGCTTGCATCCGGCCTTGTCAAGTCGATCAGCGATCTTGAATCCGTTGTGGTATCAATCCAGAACGGCGTTCCGATACGGGTCTCTGATGTCGCAACCGTCAAACCCTCGGTCGCTGATCGCTACATACGCACAACAGCTCATGGACGCGATGCGGTCCTGATCAGCATCATCAAACAACCGACGGGAAGCACTGTTCAGATTGGCCAGGATGTCGACGCCGAGGTAGCAGGACTCACACTCCCTTCTGAAGTGGTTTTTGAGAATTGCTATGATCAGGGAGACTTCATCATGAGGTCAATCGCCGGGACGCGGGATAGCATCATCATCGGAGTGCTTCTCGCCATGACGGTCCTGGTGGTGTTTCTGAGAAGTTGGCGGGTAACACTCGTGATCGCACTCATTGTGCCTGCCACGATCGCAACGACGATTGTGTGTATCTATGCGGTTGGATTGACGATCAACATCATGACTCTCGGTGGGATAGCGGCCGCGGTGGGCCTGATCATCGATGACTCCATCGTTGTCATAGAGAACATTTTCAAGCAGTACGCCAGGCGAAAGCGGAGGGAGGAGCCTCAGGGCGAAGCGATGGCGGACGCGAGCTCCCATTCGCTCCGGTTCATGATGCCGGCGATCATCGGCTCGACTGCCAGCACGATCGTGATTCACATTCCGCTGGCGTTTCTGGGGGGTGTCACGGGCGCGTTCTTCGCATCGCTTTCGATCACGATGGTGTGTGCGATGCTCATCTCGTTCCTCTTCTCCATTACGCTCGCTCCGCTCCTCGGATCTTTGATTCTCCGGGAGAGCGATTTCGTCAAGGAAATGGAAAAGGAACGTCGGCCATCGCGGGCTGCCGAATGGTATGGAAGAGTTTGCGAGAAGCTTGTTCGTTACCGATTGATGTTCATTCCGGCGGCGATAGCTCTTATCCTCATTACATACGTACTCTTTGAGAGAATCGGCAGTGGATTTATGCCCGAGATGGATGAGGGGACATTTGTACTCGATTACAAGACGCCGGCGGGAACATCGCTTACAG
>QYQB01000060.1 GCA_007280275.1 bacterium
CACGTTTGCTTTTGACGTAGATGTTGCAGTCATCGGCGTAACGGCAGAATCGGTGTCCACGGCGTTCCAGTTCTTTATCCAATTCATCAAGCATCACATTGGACAGCAGGGGACTCAGCGGCCCGCCTTGCGGCGTCCCTTCATCTGTTGCTGAGACCAACCCTTCGCTCATCACCCCTGATTCCAAATACGAGCGAATCAGCTTCAGCACACGTTTATCTGATATCCTTCGTGCAAGAAGGCTCATCAGCTTGTCGTGGTTGACCCGGTCGAAAAACTTCTCTAAATCCATATCCACCACCGTTCGGTATCCTTCCGATATGTACTGCTGTGCCTGACGAACCGCATCATGGGCACTGCGTTTCGGTCGAAATCCATAGCTGTGGTGTGAGAAGATTTGTTCGAATATCGGGGTGAGAACCTGGGAGATTGCCTGCTGTATCATGCGGTCGACGACTGTTGGAATGCCTAAGAATCGTATTCCTCCATCTGGCTTCGGTATTTCAACCCGGCGCACAGGCTGGGGGCGATACGTGCCTTCTAACAGCGACTGCCGGATGTCTACTCCATGGATTTTCAGATACGGGAGTAATGCATCAACTCCCATTCCGTCCACACCATGACTTCCGCGATTTTCCTTCACACGCTTATAGGCCGTGTTCAGGTTTCCCGCAGTCAGTATTTCATCCAGTAATCGGTTTCCCTGCATATCGTTTGTTTCCGCTTCTTGCCTTGATAACGCTGGAGCACGCCTCGGCTCTCCCGAAGGCCTTTGGAGTTCCACTCCTCCTGCTTTTCGGGAAGTCCCTTTCTGTCTCTTGGGATTGGCTGCTGTCTTGGGCATGCTCGCAAGTCCTTCAAAGTTCGAAGCTGCGTATACGTTCAGTCCTTCCCTCGCTGTAGCCGAGGTACTATGACGTCTGCTGACTTCTGACTGTTCAGCCACCCATCACTGAGCGGTTTGTCGGGACATTGATTCATGCTCCGACCTACAGTCAGATCTCCCCGGGTAAGAACAATAACTTTCCTCTCATCTATCTGCCGGATTTACTCCACTGCCTTCGAACAGCTTTGGGCTTCGTCTTGTTTTGCAGACTCGCCCCGACTGTGTGAGCCTTCTATCCGGTTCGTGTTCCTCAGACCAAGAGTTTGTCATCGGGCTTCTTTCAGATTCTCCGCCATAGGACGGATGAGCCTCTGGCTCACACCTCGCGGTGGACACCCTTGCCGTTGACTAATGGTTGGTGCTGTTAACCTCCATAGCGGACTTCCACCGCCAAGTTATTGCCCATGCCGGGCACACAAAAAAGAGTCCCAATCAGGCTTGATTGGGACTCGCGGAATAGGCTAGGCTGAACCAACTGAGTCGGCTTACTTAAGCAGTATCAGTTTTCGCGACAGGATGAAGCTGCCAGCCCGCAGTCGGTAGACATAGACACCGCTTGGCAGCTCAGGCAACCATCGCAGCTGGTAATTTCCTGCATTCTGAGACTCAGCGACCAGTATCGCAACTTCTGCTCCGAGCGTGTTATGCACTTTCAATGAGACTTGAGCAGGCTCGGGAAGCTGATAGCGTATCGTAGTCGATGGATTGAATGGATTAGGATAATTCTGTTCGAGTTTGAATGTGGAAGATACATCGCCCGCAGACAGTTTGACGGAGGTAAGAACCTCACTCAACGGTCGCTTCCAAACCCTGTTGACCGCCCCCGCGTACAAGCTCGACCTGCTGACCGCGAGGGCCTGAGCCTGAGTGCTTACGGGGTCCGCATTCGCCAGAGTCCAATGTAAACCACAGTCCGTGGAGAGGAATATCCCGCCAGCCGTCGCGGCGAAGATAGTGATGCCGCCTTCCCCGTCAACGGATACTGTAAGAGCGTTGATGCAGAGATCTGTCAGACCGTTGTTCCGCTGATCCCAGTTGATGCCGCCATCGGTACTGATGAAGACGCCTTTGTCATTCGTTCCGGTGAAGACGTTCACATCAAAGACTGCAAGAGCGTTCAAGCGGGAGGCGTTGATATTCACCCCGTACTGTGACCACGTCCGGCCCTTGTCTGTGGACAGGAAGACCTGGACCTGATGGAGATCCAAGGCGTTGTTTCCAGCAAAGATTCTTGTGTTGATTATCCCGCTCCCCGAAATGGCGAGTGCATGGACATCCCCGGGTCTGAACGTTGGAGTGGTGAGAATCCACCTCACGCCATCATCGCTGGAGAGAAAAATACCACCGCTCCCCGCAATGATGTTCACTCCTCCCTGATCATTCGGTACGACTGCCAAGGCGTACACATTCACCCCCGTCAATCCACCGTTCGCCTGCGTCCAACTCAGGCCATCGTCTGTGGATTTGAACGCCCCACACCCGTTGGTCCCCACATAGAGCTTTGAGTCATACACGGCAAGGGCGTTCACGCAACGACTGATCAACCCCGAGTTGACAGATCCCCAGGTTGCGCCATTATTCGTGGATAGGAATATGCCGCTCCCCCAGGTGCCGGCAAAGACACTGGCACCTCCTCCTCCGCTTGGAAGAACTCCGAGCGAACGGACGTAGGCAAAGCTCAATCCGGAATTGACCTCATTCCAGCTGTTCCCGCTGTTGGTCGAAAGGAAGACGCCGCCACCGTTAGTTCCTGCAAAAACACTCGCGCCTGATACGACGAGAGTGCAAACGTGATTGCTTGTCAGCCCGGAACTTGCTGCGGCCCAGGATGCACCATTGTCGGTTGAATGAAAGACCCCACCTCCATCCGTCCCCGCAAAGAGGTCAGTCCCATTCGCGGAGACGGCAAGGGACGTGACATGCGTATTTGTCATTCCAGTACTGACGAGAGTCCAACTTGCACCATTGTTGGTGGTACGGAAGACGCCGCCATAGTTTGCGCCTGCGAAGACATCCGTCCCCGAGACCGCCAATGACGAAACATACGGATGGCCCAATCCTAAATCAGCTTCAATCCAACTCGCGCCATCGTCGGTGGAGAGAAACACGCCGCCGCCATTGGTCCCGGCGAAGAGATTTGACACCCCAGTTCCATTGCGTAAGACGGCGAGAGATGTGACGTTCGCGTTAATCAAGCCCGAGCTGACCTGGGTCCACGTCTTGCCATTGTCCGTAGAACGAATGACACCGCTGGGTTCTCCAACGGCACCGCGATCAGCCCCAACAAAGAGACTCACTCTACCCGTGCCAGTTGAAGAAACGGCAACGGTGTTGATCCAAGCACCGTCCAAACCAAGTTTGGTCCAGCTTGTTCCATTGTTGGTTGATAGAAAAACCCCGCTGCCATATCCTCCGGCGAAGATCTGATTGCCCGAAACGGCGAAACCAGAAAAGTATCCACCATAGAAGGGATTGGTCTGCGTCCATTGGGCCAGTAACGTTACCGAGTTGAGAAAAAGCAACATTGCACTCAGCAATATCCGTTGGTAACGAGTCATCTTGGAGGTCCTTTCTCCGGCAGAAGTGACGAAGCGAGGCTATTTTTCGTCCAAACATTGTCTCGATCGCCGATGTCGCGCCCGACTCTCTGTCTAACCTCTGGCTAGCATACGTGCCTGCTTCATTTCAAGAAAGTCAGCTTGCATGATTGGTTGATGCCCCCAGCTTCCAGTCGGCAGATATAGACTCCACTTGGGGCATTTGGAGTCCAGGAGACCTGATAGAATCCGGCGTTTTGAAACTCAGACACAAGTGTCTCAACCTCTGCACCAAAAATGCTGTAAATTTTGAGATTAACGTGGACTGCCTGAGGGATCTCATACCGTATCGTCGTGCTCGGATTGAAAGGATTCGGGTATGCATCGTGCAACCGGTAGTTTTTAGGAAGTGAACCAGGGTGTTCTTCGATTCCTGTCGACGGCGATGAGTCGACGGTAAACGCATTCGTGAGCGTGGCGGTTCCTCCGCCCGGACCAGCGTTTGTCACCGTGACATTTCTTGTTCCTATTGGCGCGTTGGCACCAATGGAGATGTTCAGGTTCATTTGTGCGGGGCCCGGAACAGAAAGTGTATTGACCGAAATATCCGCGCCAAAGCTCGCCGTGGTGACGCCCTCGATCAAATTCGACCCGAGGAGGCTCAGATTGATTCGGCTCCCTTTTCCAGCTCTGTTCGTCGAAAGATTAAACAAGGTCGGTGCTGGATTCATGGCAATGGCGGTAAACGTCAGCGGACTGCCAACGAGACCAGCTGAACTCGCGGTGACGAGGTAGGTTCCGCCTTTATTTCCCAACGTCAGGGTTGTTGAAGCCTGCCCATCGCTATTCGTGACAGCAGTCGCCGTGCTTAGCGATTGCCCACTCGCGCCAGCCGGTGCACCGGTGATGGAGAAAGAAACACTGACTCCAGACACGGAATAACCGTCGGAGTTTGTAACGCGCACAATTAATGGATGGTCGATCGGTGCGCTGATCATTTTGGATTGGTTGTTTCCTGCGGTCGCAGCTATTGAAGCTGCCGGTCCGGCCTTGGATGCGGCGAGATCGATGGCGCTCGTGAATGCAGGGTAGAGACTGTTGAAAAGGGACTGCACGACGGGAAAATGAAATGCGCTTGTGAATTCGGACGACAGATCTCTCCCAACCGCGGCACTGACAAGCGCAGCAAAGAATGTATGCTTTCCGTTGTCTCCCGAATTATTGATCGCGCTGTAGTATGGAGAGATAATGCTTTCAAAAGCTGGCCTTAGCGGAGTGAAGAATCGCTGGCCGAAATCGGCCGGGCGACCTCGCCGGTAGTACAGCCAGATACCATCCGTGATATCCGCTGTATACGAGCTGAAGGTAGCGCCACCGATCACCCAATTTTGGAGCGCACTCAGATAGTTAGTCGAATCCCGGTTCAGGACCCAAGCAATGGAATAGCGCGTTTGGGATGTCATGGGGAATCGATCGACGCCGTCAACGATAGTGCTTGAACATTCTAGACCGATTGCTGTAGCAAGCCCTTCCACGTAATCAGTGATCCCAAATCCGACCGAAAAAGTGTTCGAGATCATGGTCATGTTGTGACCCAACTCGTGAAACATCACTCCCCACTGAGGCGATCGGGGTGGAATAAACGGGACGAGGAAACAGTTTTGCCACGTGTTCCCACCAGCCCCCCATCCGATCCTAATCGGATTGCCAGATATTCCACAGACTCTCTGCGCTTCCTGCTCACCAAAATCAACTTCATAAATCTGCTTGCTGCCGTAGAATGGGGTCACCGCCATGAGCGAACGCTCGACCTTGTAGGCGAAGTCCAGTGTCTGGGCCATTTCATATCCCGTCACATAGCTGGATATGTTCTCGCCGTTGATCGATGTCGGAAAATAGAGAATAATGTTTGGAGATTCGGCCGAGGCGTAGACAAGGTTATAGTTCGTCGAGAGGACCCGTACGACGCAGGTGTTCGCGACAGAACCCCCATTGATATTTGCACTTACCCATGTCCCGATTTCAGTTGCTGTCTCTGCCCGTTTTGCGGTCACGTAGCCGTCAGAAGATATCGAAATGAGCGAATTATCATAACCCGAAAAACTGATCGAGCCGGGGACTACATTTCCTGATGCATCTCTAAGCTGAAGCGGCACAGCGCTCCTGGCACCCGAGACCAGGTGCAGATTGTAGGGAAAGAGATAGTAGGCCGATCCATCGAGAGAGTGGTTCACCATTGATGAGCCCGGAAATGAGTCAGGGCACCCGCACGGCTTGGCGACTGACTCGACGATCTGTGCGGACAGTGAGAAGGGAATGGTCAGAGAGACAACAACGAGCAGCGACAACGCACAGCGCAAGTACCGAATCATGGTGCACCTTCCTTCTCCAGGCATTGATCAGCTGGCATGAGTTTCCGGAGTCTGATGGACTGAGATCATTTCATCAGGATGATTTTCGACGGTTGCTACACCCGGCGGGTTTTGGGCCTTAGTCAGGTTCAACTGCAGCTTATGGCCGGGAGCATCTGTCACTCTATCTATTCACGGGGACCCGGATTATGCACCTCGCCTTGGGTTCTTCCAATAGTTTTGATCCTCTCGCCGAACCACGCGCCCAGGAGTGAAAGCGCAGGGACCAGGAGGCCAATGGCCCATGATGGTGGCCGCGTGCGGGAGACAACAATTGGCCAGCAAATGATCAGGTGAGCCGGCTTAATGATGAAGTAGTACACCACAAGCGATAATGCGGAGATCAGACACGAAGCGATCAGCGTCTCCCAGAGAATCCTCTCTTCTGCCACGAATCCCGAAATAGCGGTGAGAACAAATATCGCGACAACCAGCCAGATACCGGTGAAGAGCACCTGGGCAGGGTCAATAGACATGGTCAGGAAGACGCCACGTAACGTAGCAAACGGGAGCAAATGAAGAACCAGGAGCAGCTGGAAGATAATGCCTACCCACTTGCCGTTAATCTTTTTTGGTAGGATGGATGCTATCGTCATAGAGATTCCTCCGTCTTTGTGGTCGATGAATGTCCGTACAATACCGGTGTGGGCTCGCACAAGGGTGTTCGGTTACTTGAGTACAATCATCTTCCTGATCTCGACACATCCTGCGGCTTTCAGACGATAAAAATATGTGCCGCTCGGAACATTTGAAGCATTCCACTGCACTTGATAAGCGCCAGCTCGTTTCGGCTCATCGACGAGAGTCGTGACAAGTTGACCCAGCGTATTGAAGATTCTCAAGGAAACGATGGCCTCTTTCTGTAATTCAAAGCGGATCGTCGTGCTAGGGTTGAAGGGATTCGGATAGTTTTGTTTCAGGGTGAACTGGTTCGGGAGTCCGACAGAGTGATTCTCGGACACTGCCGTAATCTCTCCCCCTGTCGTCGTCTTGGCGAGATCGCCCCAATGGGTTGTCATCCAACCAGTATTAGCGTCAACGAAGAAGAGGCCAAGGATATTGGCTTGGACCGGAGATTTGTTTGGCGCCGCCCACGATGCCCCGCCTTGCATCGACCAGGATACGCCGCCGTTTGTCGTATGCAATACAAATGCAGGCACACTGCCTGAAGCGACCTGACCTCCTATCCAGCCAATATTTCCATTGAGAAAGAACAAGGCGTTCAAACTCGATGACCCGTTGGCGCCTGAATTCGTCAAACGCGTCCATGTTGCACCACCATTTGTTGTGTGAAAGATCTTTGCTGAGTCACCGACGACCCATCCGTTGTTGGCATCGATGAACTGTATTCGGCGAACAGACCCGGGTGTGTTATCAGAGAATTGATTGTTCCACGTTGACCCAGCATCCGTTGTGCGGACAATTGAATATGTCCCCGTCGAGACAATGATTGCCCATCCGTTGCTCGCATCGACGAAGCGAGGGTAACAGAGTGCCGAATTCGAGGTGTAGACTGACGCCCATTGATTTCCACCATCTGTTGTCCGGAGGATCGCGTATGTAAAAGCTGTGCTGTTGCCGTTAACGACCTCCGCCCAACCATTATTGGCATCGACGAATTGAACCCCGAATCCAAGGGTCCATCCCACCAAAGACTGTTTGCTCCAGGACGCACCGCCATTCGTTGTCTTGAATAGCACAGCGCCGGCAGCATTCTGATACTGCCCAGATGTTCCCATAACCCAGCCCGTTGACGGATTCACGAAGCACAAGGGAGACAAGCTGCCCATATTGTCCGTGTTGAACGATACTGTATCTGTTCCACTGGGCTTGACGACTGTCCACCCAGACCCGGAGTTCGTGGTATGAAGCAGTGATCCGTTTCCGGCGACGATCCATCCTTCAGCTGAATTGACAAATTGGATTTGTCCAAGAGATTGGGTACCAAGCGGCGATGATTGATTTATCCAAGTTGGTGTGGCAGGAACCATATCCAATAGCGGACGCTTCCACACGCCACTGCCGAAGGTTCCTGCAAGCAGATCTGTGCCTTTGACTGCGAGAGCATAGACATTGTTATTTGTCAACCCCGTCCCCGCCGTGCGCCAATTCGCCCCATTGTCCGTCGTGGACCATATGCCGAAGTTGTCCCCTGCGAACAGGCTTGTGCCACTAACGGCGAGAGCCCACACGGTTTGAGTCGCAAGGCCAACTGCACTCCAGCTCGTGCCGTTGTTGGTGGAAAGAAACACTCCACCGCCATTTGTTCCGGCAAAGAGGTATGCGCCACCAGCGGGATTCGGGATCACTGCAAGCGCATTAATAATAGCGTTCGTTAAGCCGTTGCTCGTCATCTTCCAGGTTGTTCCGTTGTCGGTGGAAAGAAAGACTCCGCCGTCATTGGTCCCAGCAAAAACATTCGTTCCGCTTGCGACCAGGGACAAAACAGTGTTGTTCGTCAAACCTGAGTTCACCGCTTTCCAACTCGTGCCGTTGTTGGTGGAAAGAAAGATTCCCCCAGTTGTACCAGCAAAGAGATTGGTCCCCGAGGCTGCAAGCGCTAAGACCATCGTATTGGCTAAGCCCGTATTGACGGCGGTCCAGTTCGTGCCGTTGTTTGTGGAAAGAAAAACTCCTCCAGCTGTGCCCGCAAACAGATTGGTGCCCGATCCCGCGGAAGCGGGAATGATGGCAAGAGCATCGACAATTGTGTTCGTCAAACCCGTATTCACCGGAATCCAACTTGAACCGCTATTGGAGGAGAGAAAGATGCCGCTAGTCGTGCCTGCGAGTATATTTGCTCCCGAGGCAATGAGGGCATAGATGCTAGTATTGCTCAAACCGGCATTGGATGCGATCCAATTTGTGCCATCGTTGGCAGACAGAAAGACTCCACGATCTGTGCCGGCAAAGAGACTGTTACCCGAGCCACCACTGGCGGGTATGAGAAGGAGGGCGCTGACTTGATTGGTCGTCAAACCGATATTGACTGCCGTCCAGTTCCTGCCACCGTCAGTGGAGGCAAACACGCCACCGTCGTAGGTGCCCGCATAAAGAGTTGAGTTGCTCGCTACGAGGGACAAAATATTGAGACTCGTCAAGCCTTTGTTTGCTGCAACCCAGGTCGTGCTATCCTGAGACAAACGGAAAACCCCACCGCCCGATGTCCCAAGAAAAATCTTTGTTCCGCCAGCCCCATCGGGGCCGACAGCCATGGCATGGACGGAGACACTCGTCAAGCCAGTGTTGAAAGTTTTCCAGCTGGCCCCATCGTTGGTGGAGACGAAGATGCCACTGCCAGTCCCCGCATAGAGAGTCGATCCGCCTGTCGAGTTAGAACCTGCAATGAGTGCATAGACACTCTGTGTCGTCAAACCGGAATTAGTCGGGCTTCTCCAGCTTATTCCATTATTTGTAGAAACGTAAATGGGAAGGGGCCCCATGCCTCCGACGAAGATATTTGTACCACCATTGCTGGTAGAAGTCACGACAAATGCATTGATCTGAACAACATTGAATCCGATGTTGGCCCAAGTCCTACCGTTGTCAAAGGTCTGGAAAATTCCATTGTTCGTCCCGGCTAGTATGCTCGTGCCGTTCACAACGAGTGACCTTACCACAGTGTTCGGGAGACCGCCGTTCGCCGATTTCCAGCTAGCCCCATAGTCGGTTGAAGCAAATACACCTGCCCCGTCGGAACTCCCCGCGAAAAGATTGGGTCCGCTAGAGGCAAAACATGAGATGGATCCACCGAACGGTCCATTGGTTTGCAGCCACTGAGCGTGCGACATCTGGCAGTTGGCACCGATGAGGAACAGGAGAAGCGAACACATGGCAATGAGTTTCATACTTAGTTTCCTTTCGAAGTAATTTGGAGGGGATCCTTTTCAGTTGCTTTTACTCCGGACAGTGAGTAATAGCCGTTTACCCCTCAGGGATTCATTCGATCTCGAATGCTGAACCTCTCTATCTCAGCACGAGCATCCTTTTTGTGAGTACGACGCCATCTGCCTGCAGCTGAAAGAAATACACTCCGCTTGGGACTTCCGGCTTCCATTGAACCCTATATGATCCTGCCTCCTTCCGTTCTTCGGTGAGCGTGGCTACCTGCTGCCCCAGAAGACTGAACACCTTCAGCGACGCGAATGTAGATTGCGGCAACGTAAATTCGATCATCGTGCTTGGGTTGAAAGGATTTGGGTAGTTCTGACTCAGCTGAAGTTGAGCTGGAACCTCATGACCGATCCGCTCAACCAAAGTCGGATTCGAGAGCTCACCTCTTGCGAACGATTCAATGTTGCCCGGTCCACCGCATGTTTTGAAATGATACCTTTCGACCTCTCCCGGCTGATAGATCACAGATCGAAAGATTATCTCATAATCGCGTGCTCCCGACCTTTGTTCGCCAGGCCAGAGTCCTCGTGTCAATCCTGAAGGATAAAGGGACCCCATCACATATCCGCCATTCTTGTCTTCGATTGCGCACCAATCGATGGCCTGCTTGAATTCGGCATTCGGCGCACCGGGAGCAAAGAACTCAGCGGGAAATGGATTTGAGTAGACTGTGCCATTCGATTTTAAAGAAATCGTGTAGTTAGTGTCGCATAGCATCGTCGTTTCGACGGTCAGATTGATGCCGAATGTGTTCCCGTTATCCAGGTAGCACTTGACTTCGCTCGTGGTGTTCGTAAGGACATAGTCAACCGAGATTTCATAGTGATTAGCCGAAAGTGTATAGGTCTTCTCCACTTTCATTCCAGCAAACGTCGCAGGAGGGGAAACAGTCGTTGTCTGTTTCACGCGTGCCGATTGATCGGCGGACGGGAGTATCTCGGTTTGATACCTGTCGATGCCAACAGGTGTCGGCCACCCCCCCGGCCATTTGGCAGAGTCGTCGAACACACCAAATCGCTGAGCAAGAACTGCATACTGCAACGTGGAATCCCAGGCAGCGATATCTCTCCGGAGGTTCTTGATATACCATCCGATCACTTTGCCTCCATTTTCGGCGATCGTGATCTTCACCAAATCATTTTCAAGCACAACGGCGTTTCCGATGCTTGCGCGGCAGAAGTATGCCTTCGCGGGTCCGGCGAAGGGAGATTCGTGCATGATGCAGAGGGCAATGAGAATTGCTGCCAGGCTTTTCATGTGCGAAGGGACCTTTCGGAACCCTGCATCGCGCGGAATGAGGGCTAACGCCTCGAGCGTGCGTGTCCGGCTTGATGCGGCTTCAGACGATGAGAACAACTCGCCTTGCGTGATCGTTTTTGAACATAGTTGAAGAACCATTCGGCTGAATCCCTGGATTTCCATTCTGCGTGTAGCGCCGTGTGCGGCTCTATCTTGCGGAGAGAAGCCAGGAGACGCTTGTTCAGAAGTCTCGCGTCCGCACCTTGAACCGTCGCCTTCATAAAGAAGCCGACCTCGGTCGGAATGATTTTACGCCTTGGCGACAAATCCCGCAGGGCAAACTCAATTGCCTCAGGTTTTGGAGTATCGATCCAGGCAGTGAGCAGGAATTTCTTCATGGTACAGGCATCTCCCTATGGATTCTTCAAACATCGTCCCGCGCTGACAAAGCATGCACTGGTCCAAGGCAACACCAATACCAGTTTGTACCTCACAAAGCGCTTCTTGCGGAATCAAACACATCAAATGAAAAAGCCGAACCGCCATTCTCACTTCTGGCAATTCGGCTATTTAGTTATTTCCTGACCGAATACGTCGACTTGAAAGTCGACGCTACACATGTAATTCCTACTTACTACTCACATACTTCTTATTCATCGTCGGCTCCTTCACAAATTTCCCTCCATCCCAATATTGAACACCCCGGCGCATCTCTTCGAAATACCCTTCCTCGATCTTCCGGCTGAGCTTGCCCGCTTTTTCGAGGTCATGGTGCAGAGCGACAAACTCGTCCCCTCCCCTGACCCGGACGCAGTTCATGTGACCGTCAAATTCGAAGAATACCTCTGCAACGCAATCACCCCGCTTGCCATCTGTCAGATATCTGGTTGTGCGTATGACGAGACCGGAGCTTTCCTCAATCCCTGAATTGTTCTCGCCAGGCAGCCGAAGTGACAATCCAAATAAATCCGGATCAGGCAGCAGGATGTAGAACTTCTCCGCGGCAGCTTCGATATCTTTGGGCGTGAATCCGGTCGCTGCCGGAGCGTGTCCTGCAGACTTGTGTGGATCCAGAACCGCCAGGACATTCTTTTTGAATGCGTTGTTATATCCTACTGCCAGGATCTCTTCCCTCCCATCCCCATCAATGTCCTTTATCGCAAGCTTCACCCAACCGGGATGCCAATATTCCGCAATCGGCTTTCCGTTGTTGGCATCCAGCATACCCACAACTGCCGGCCACCAGGTGGCGTGATGCGCGACGAACACCACACTGTACTTCCCGTTCCGGTCAAAATCTCTGACCCCAAGTGGCGGCTGAATCAGATAATCGCCAGAGAATTCCACTGAGTCAAATGTCATGACGGGATGGTAGGCCATAATCCAGCGGTCGTTCCCGTCTGCGTTAAAGCATCGAATCGAGGTCGCTTGATAACTTTCGGGAGGCGCCTCTGGATGAGGCGACAGCAAAACGGCCTCTTTCTTCCCATCTCCATCCACATCTTCGAGAACCGAAAAGTTCGTCAAAGTGGTCTTGCTCGTCTTAAGGTCGAAACCCGGGACGACAAGTTTTCTCCAAAGTTCTTCTCCATTCTTGTTCAGTGCGACGAGACATTCGTCCTTCGCGCGCAGATAGGCAGGGCTCGCATCTATTGTCACAATCTTCGGTACGACGAGCATGAGCGCGGCTGCGACCAGGGCAAACGCCCCGGTCCATCGGACCGGATACGTCCTGAAGGAGCTAATGACAACCTCAAACGTCGGACGGCGACCCGGGATGATCGGCACCGCGCTCTCACCCCCCGTTTTGCGCACCAGTTGCCCGGATACATCCAAAGACGGGAGAAAAGCAGGAGCCTCCGCCTGCTCGATCTTTTCCACATCCTCATAGTAATCCCTGATCTTCTCAACGAGATCTGCGCATCCGGCACAGTCTGCCAGGTGAGACGCAATCTCCTTGCGGCGATCCTGCACTTCAGGTGCGCCCAGGACGTAGAGCGCCAGTCTCGATTCTTCCAAATGCTCCGTTATCGCCAAAGCTTGACTCCCGTTCTCCTCTTGTGTACCTCACAATGACTAGGGTGCAGATTCCTCTTTCTTCAATTCACCTTTGACCTTGTTTTTCGCGCATTTCACGAAGTACTCAAGTATTTGTTTGTGTCGGCTGACATACTCTTCTCTGGTCACAGCAGGCATGCGGGCTGCGAGGTATTCGAAGAAGTGCTTTTGACCGTTGCGACCGGCTGCAACAGAATCCGATAGAATCTCCGAGGTTGTCCGGAGATACACGTCAAGCAATTGTTCGCTTATCTTGCCGCTTCCTACGTAGTGTGGATACAGTTCCTTTCGCAGGATCATGCACGCGTCCTCAACGAGTTTCAGACCTTCCTCCAACTCCACATGCTCGATTACGGCCACTCGTTCACCGGAATCAGATTCGGCCCCCAGGGCGTAGATTTCCTTAAGCACAGAAACGACCCATAGAAACGGTACTACGCGCTGATGTTCCTCCTGGCCCCTCATGCAATCGTGGAGTTTCTCCAGCATCACCGGCATGGGATCATGGACAAGCACAACCTGCGAGAGGCGTTCTCGCAAATACTCAAACGGTGCGGGAGGACAATCCAGCAGAAGTTCGACCTCGCAGCAGGCAAGAAACGTCTCCCCAAACCTGACAAACTTCTCAAAGTACCGAGTCCGCGTGAGCGACACGTCAAGATTATGCAGGATCTTTCCAAACGACGGGTCCGCCTCGGCATGAAAGCGGATGAGGTTGTTGTTGACGCGACCGAACACAATCCGTCGCAGCGTATCAAAGAGAAGGGCATCTGAAGCCTGGTCGGGTTCTCCCAGTTCTTTCCTGAAGAACTGTTCGATCTCCGTGAACCGCCCCCCTGCATCCCGGACGAACAAATCCGCGATGCAATCATAGATCAAATCGGGCTGCTGGAGACCGAGCGATTGGAGGTTGATACGTCCCTGGATGATTCTCTTGCGGATCAATGGAAGCGCGAGAGCATAACATGAACGTACGAATTCACGCACATCATACGGTGTGTAAGTACCGGAAAGGATGCTCAGTAGAACAGCTCTATAGGAAGGATTGATTTTCACGGCACGGTGCGATGCTCGTGGTTCTCACAAAAGTAGGCAATTGCCGCCTCTGTTTCAACCTTTTGCCTGTTCAAGGGACTCGAAAAAAAGCCCCTTGTCACTTCTGCCAAGGGGCTCGTAGGTGTCTGAGGTCGATGCGTCTAGTGGCCGACTTCGCCGTGGGCCAGGAACCTCTCTGCATCAATTGCCGCCATACACCCGGTCCCCGCGGCGCTAACCGCCTGACGATATGTCGGATCGGCCACATCGCCCGCCGCAAAAATACCCGGGATGTTCGTGGCGGTGCTATGCGGCTTGGTAATGAGGTACCCAACGGGATCCATGTCGAGCTTCCCTTCGAACAACTTCGTATTTGGCTGATGACCGATACCCAGGAAGAGACCATCACAGGCGAAATCAGTGAGCACTCCGGTCTTCAGGTTCTTGAGGCGAACACCGGTGAGTGACTTCTTTCCCCCCTCGTTCTTCCCCAGCACCTCGTCGACAGCCGAGTCCCAAACAAACTCGATCTTCGGATTGCTGAATGCCCTTTGCTGCATGACCTTTGAAGCCCTCAGTTCGTTTCTTCTGTGAACAATCGACACTTTCGAAGCGAACTTCGTCAGGAACGACGCCTCCTCAATTGCCGTGTCGCCCCCTCCGACCACCACAACGTTCTGGTTCTTGAAAAAGGAGCCGTCACACGTGGCGCACGCGGACACTCCATAGCCCATGTACTCTGCTTCCGACGGTATTCCGAGCAGTTTCGCCGACGCTCCGGTGGAGACAATCACTGTTTCGGCGAAGTACTCCGCGCCGTCCGAGACTACCTTGAAAGGTCTTTTTGAGAAATCAACCTCCGTCACTTCCTGGTAGATGGACTTCGCTCCGAACTTCTGAGCCTGCTGCCGAATGAGGTCCATCAGTGCCGGGCCCATGACGCCCTCGGGGAAACCAGGGAAGTTCTCAACCTCGGTCGTTATGGTCAGCTGCCCTCCGGGTTGAATCCCTTCGAATACGACCGGGTTGAGGCTGGCGCGCGCGGTGTAGAGCGCTGCCGTGAGTCCTGCCGGACCAGATCCGATGATGATGACTTTGTGATTGGTGATGTCTGTCATAAGGAGTAGAGGAGTATTAAAGTAGTTGAGTAGTAAGTATTAGAGTATTAAGTAGCGGAGTATCGAAGTATTGAGTATTGGAGCATCAAAGTATTGGGTAGTGGAGTATTGAGATTCTAGATTGTCCCTTTGCTTGTCTTCCCTTCTTGCGCTGCTTTAGCGTTTCGGACTAACCCTTCCCTTTTTGTCCGCTTGATCGGACTTTTCTTGAACCGCCGGGTGAATTCCTCAGCCGGGATGCTTATCAGTTCGCTCAATTGCGGATTCACGTTTTCACTTCTCGGGAAAAAGGCGTGTTCACGCGTCGGCTGTTGAAAACGATTCCAGGGACAAACATCCTGGCAGATGTCGCAACCGTATACCCAGTTTTCGAATTCGGGCTTCAGCTCTATCGGGATCTCGCCTTTGTGCTCGATGGTAAGGTACGAAATACACTTCGTCGAATCGAGGACATATGGCTCAACGATCGCTCCGGTCGGGCACGCCCCAATGCACGCCGTGCACGTCCCGCAGAAATCGGCCATAGGTTCGTCATACTCAAGCTCGAGATCAAGGATGATCTCCCCCAGAAAAACCCACGACCCATACTCTTTCGTGATGACATTTGTGTGTTTCCCAAGCCATCCGATTCCCGCCCGCACGGCCCAGGCTTTATCCATAACCGGCCCGGTATCGACATAGAATCGTGCGCCGGCTCCGGGCCGCTCTGATGTGATGCAGCCGACCAGCTGTTGGATTCGCGATGTCATCACGAGATGATAGTCATCGCCCCAGGCATAGCGCGAGATCTTCCCCGTTTCAGCGTTTTCGAAGCGTTCGACAGGCGTATAATAGTTCATCGCCAGGGAGACGACGGATCGTGCGTTCGGCACAATCTGGCGAAGATCGCTGCGCTTCTCGAGATTCTTCTGCATCCACTCCATCGTTCCGTGGTAGCCGCGGGTCAGCCATTGCTGCAACCTCGCCCCCTCCTCGCCAAGGCTTTCTGCCCGTGCCACACCGACATGTGAAAACCCCAGCTCGAGGGCTTTCGATTTAATGGTTCTGGTGAGGCTCGAGGCGGGCGTCACTTCTTCGCCCAGTCCGGCTGGTCACTTGGAGCTTCGACGAGAATATCGTTGCCGACCACCTTGACGACGTAGCGCTTGAGTCTGCCTCCACCGACAGTAGCCTGCCCGGAGGCCAGATCAAAAGTCCATCCGTGCATCGGACATGTGATCTCGCTGCCATTGAGTATTCCATCGTGGAGGCTCGAGAAATGCTGGTGCGGACAGTCATTCTGCACGGCATGGAACTGTCCCTCCACTGCGAACAAGGCTATGTCCACATTCTCGATGGTCACACGCATCGAACGGCGAGTTGAGAACTCCACCGTCTCAGCGACCTTCACAAAACGGCTCATACCATTGCCCCCAGGACAATTGTGATCAAATGGACTTCATTCGCTGATCAACTACGAAGCCTTTTTCCGCGCGCTTAAGCGTGATGGCTGCGATTGCCGGGTCGTGCTCCAGGAAAAGAACCCATCGTTCCTCGTACGCCCTCGAGAGAATTCTCTTCTTCTCTTCGATTGTCACAAGAGGCCGGACATCATATGCCATGACATAGGGCCATGGGAGGTGTGACGCGGTGGGAATCAGGTCACAGCAAAAGAGCAATGTCGTATGCCCATCGGAGATTTTGGGAAGTTGCTGTGCATTCGTATGACCGTTGCAGACGAGCAGTTCGATGCCGGGAAGGATTTCACACTCACCATCGATGAGTTCAAGCACGCCATGATCCTTCAAGGGTTCATAATCATCCCGCATAAAGCTGCCGCGGTCTTTTTCAGTCGGGTTCTGAGAGAGCTCCCACTGTTTCTTCTGGACGTAGTACCTGGCGTTTGGGAATGTTGGGACGAGCCTGTCCCCCACGAGCATCGTTGATCCGCCGGCATGATCGAAGTGCAGATGTGTGAGGATGACATCGGTAATGTCACCCGGCGTAAGGCCGGCATTCGCCAGCGATGTGAGCAAATCGCCGGTCGTGACGTCAAGCTTGTAGATGTCCTTCAGCTTGTCGCTCCATTTGGTCCCGTTCCCGTCATCGACAAGGATGTTCCTGCCCGGGCCGCGGACAAGCCAGCACCGTGCCGCCAGCTCGATTCGCTGCCGCTCATCCGGCCTGTTCAGCTTGCTCCAGAACACCCACGGAACGACCCCAAACATAGCGCCGCCGTCAAGCGAGAAGCGCCCCGTTTCGAGGGAAACGATATCGTATGCACCGATTTTCATCTGCTCCGGGTTCCGCCTTCGCACGATCTGAAAAAAAAGAAGGCCGGCTGTCACCTGCCATCATCGGCTAAGCGTGATGGTTTGACACCGACCTTCAAACAAACTCAACGCAATCTTATTTTCTGAAGCGTGATGTCGCGGCACTCAGTTCAGCAAATGCGCGATCGGGATGCAGTTTCTTTGCCCGCTCGAAGAGCACGTCCTCAGTCTCGACAATATTTGGATCAGGGACGCAGCAGTCAACCGGACACACCGCCGCGCATTGTTCTTTCTCAAAATGTCCCACACACTCGGTGCATTTTTCCGGAACGATATAGTAGAAGTCGTTCGAGATTGCGTCGTGCGTGGCGCCATCCTTCTCCCATTGGACGCCGCCAGCATAGATGGCCGTGTTCGGACATTCCGGCTCACATGCTCCGCAGTTGATACACTCCTCAGTGATAAATGTCGCCATTCAAATATCTCCTCTCGTTAAGAAATTATCAGGTAGTTGCCAGACGATAACTGGATTCTGGGTCTGTCAGGTATTTTGCTGCTCTTTTCCCCGCCTCTCTTACGCGCTTCGGAGGATCCTCAGATGACCCTTCAACGATGCGTACAGGAAGTCTCCGCAAAGGGCCCGGTATTGCGGCACAAACGCCTCAAGCTTCAAACAAGCTCTTGAAAGCTGGCTCCGGCGCCCCTTTGACATTTCGGAGTGATTATAGCAAACAGAGCGACAAAAAACAAGCCATTTGGGCAATTATTTGTTGACTTTATTCGCTTATTCGATGCCGTTATCCCAATCCCGGGAAAGAAATCCCTCCGCCTGCTTGAATATGTCCGGCGACTCAGAGGTACTTGTGCTCGAGTATTTTTCCTGCTTTGTCATACACGTAGAGCAGCGGAACGCCGGTAGGGATGTTGAGTTCGATCACCTGTTCCCTTGTGAGACTGTCGAGCTGCATCACGATCGACCGCAGACTGTTGCCGTGAGCGGCTACGAGAATGTTCCGTCCGTCCTTGATGTCGGGGAGAATCCTGGATTCAAAATACGGAAGCGTTCTCGCCGCGGTGTCCTTCAGGCTCTCGCTGATCCCCATCGGATTCAGTTCAGTCACTTCGCTCGGTGGCGGAACGTCGTAGCTCCGCCTCCACAGCTTCACCTGTGCATCACCGTATTTCACGGCCGTTTCGGCCTTGTTCAGCCCCTGGAGCGCGCCATAGTGACGTTCATTGAGCGCCTTGTCGTACTCGATCGGGAGATGTTCCTGCCCGCTAATCTTCAGGACGATCTGAAGAGTATCGATTGCCCGCTTGAGGACGGAGGTATACGCTTTATCGAATTTGTATGCCTTGAGTTTTTCCCCGGCTTCATGAGCTTCCTGCTCACCTTTCGGTGACAAGGGTACATCGGTCCATCCGGTGAATCTGTTTTCCAGATTCCATTGTGATTCGCCGTGGCGAAGAAGTACGAGATTTGGCATTGTCGTCGTGTCGGTTATGTATGTTGAATGGTGGCTTGAAGGAAGGCGCCCGCACACCTCTCACGTGCGTGGCACACTTGCCTGCCAAGGTACGTCAAATTCACTTAATGGTAAAGTACCGGGCCTCGGGGTGGTGCACGATAATTGCCGAGGTCGATTGTTCGGGCTCCATTTGGTATCCTTCCGTAAGGAAGACCCCGATGCGTTCGGGCTTCAGAAGCTCAAAGAGCCTGACCTGGTCTTCAAGGCGAGGGCACGCTGGATAGCCAAAACTGAACCTCGAACCCTGGTAGCCCTGGCTGAACAATCTCTTGATTTGGGGCGCATCGCTGCCGGCGATGCCGAGTTCTTCTCTGATCCGCTTGTGCCAGAGCTCCGCCAGCGCCTCGGCGCTCTCAACGCTCAGCCCGTGGAAATACAGGTAGTCTTTGTACCGATTCGCGTCATAGAGCTTCTTTGAGTGCTCCGATGCCTTCTGCCCAACCGTGACCACGTGGCAAGCCAGCACATCGATGTTCCCGGATTCGACCGGGGCGAAGTAGTCTGCGATGCACAGGTGCCGGTCATCAGTCTGACGGGGGAACGTGAAGCGAAGCCACTCAGCTAATTTCGGATTTCGAATTTCTGATTTCGAACTAATGTGGTTCTGTGATGGAGGATGATACACAATCAGCTCATTTCCATCCGACTGACAAGGGAAGTAGCCATAGACAACCTGAGGCATCAGAAGGCTCTCGCTTTTCACCTTCTCCTTAAGACTCTGATACTCAGGGAGAACCTGACCATCCAGGATGTCCTGGTATTCCCGTTCGCTCATCGATCCTCGCAGGACCCGCCATTGCCCGCGGATGAGAGCGGTCTGATTCACGTACTTGAACACCTCATCGAGTGACAGGTCATTGACGATCTTCGTTCCCCAAAACGGAGGTACTGGAATCGCCAGATCCCTGCGGACCTTCGAATGTACGACAGGCACAGTACCTTCTGCCGCCTCTGCTCCGGCATCTTCAGAGGATTCGGCGTTTTGCATCTCGAGAGCGAGAGCGATCTTGGCCTCGGCTCCGACGAGCACCTCCTGATCGGCCACGAGAACCTTTTCGCCCGGAGCAGCTTCCCTCGTGCCACTCAGGATGGCTTCCATATAGCGCAGCCCGTCGAATGCGTCATTCGCGTAGAAGACGTTCCCCTTGTACAGCGGTCTGAGATCTCCATCGACGTATTTTCTCGTCAACGCTGCACCACCGAGAATGACCGGAATCTTCAGGTTGCGCTCGTTCATCACCTCGAGGTTCTCTTTCATCACCATCGTCGATTTGACGAGCAGTCCGCTCATGCCGATAGCATCGGCCTTGTGCTCGTGGGCCGCCTGGAGTATCGTCTCAACTGGGCATCGGATCCCGAGATTGACGACCTTGTAGCCGTTGTTCGTCAGGATGATGTCGACCAGGTTCTTCCCGATATCATGGACGTCCCCCTTGACTGTCGCAATGACCATCGTCCCCTTGTGAGAGCCCTCTTTTCTGTCCATGTACGGCTCCAGATAGGAGACAGCTGACTTCATCACTTCAGCAGATTGAAGCACAAAGGGGAGCTGCATCTGCCCCGAGCCGAACAACTCCCCCACCACTTTCATCCCTCCGAGAAGGACCGTATTGATGATATCCAGAGCGGGGATGTGCTTGAGGGCTTCATCGAGCTCGCCTTGCAGCCCGACCTTGTTTCCGTCAATAATTCTGTTCTTGAGCCGTTCCTCGATGCTCCCTCCCCGCACCTGCGCCTTCACCTGGTCAACTGCTTTTTGACCGGCAAAATGTGCCATCAACTCCGTCAGCGGGTCGTGGATGCAGCGACGCTCGGCTCCTTCCCCCTCGAACCTGCGCTCATCGAATATCAACTGTCGGCACAAATCACGGCCACGCTCGTCGATTTTGAAGAGCGGCATGATTTTCGAGGCGTGCACGATCGCCATGTCGAGCCCGGCCTCAACCGCGTAGTGCAGGAACACGCTGTTCAGAGCGTGGCGCAGAGAGGGAGAAAGACCAAACGAAACGTTGCTGACACCCAGACTCGTGTGTACGCCCGGGAATTCCTGTTTGACCAGGCGGATTGCCTCGAGTGTTTCGATGCCGGAACGCCTGAACTCCTCTTCACCCGAACCCAGTGTGAACGTGAGCATATCGAAGATGAGGTCGTGCGGCTTCATCCCGTATTTCACGATTGCCAGGTTGTAGATTCGCCGCGCAACGGCGAGTTTGGCCTGAGCAGGTTTCGCCATACCGTTCTCATCGATCGTCAAGGCGATGACTGCAGCACCGTAGCGCTTGCACAGCCCGACGACCGTCGCGAGCCGCTCCTCTCCGTCTTCGAGATTGATCGAGTTTACGATCGCTTTTCCGCCGATCCGCTGCAGCGCTTCTTCGATAACCGGTGTTTCCGTGGTGTCAAGAACGAGGGGTATGGAGACCTGGGTATTGAAGCGCCTGATGAGCTCACTCATATCAGCGGCTTCATTTCGCCCGGCATAGGCGACACACACATCGAGCATATGTGCCTGCTCCCGAACCTGATCACGCCCCATGGCGACCATGCCTTCCCAGTCCTCCTTCACCAGCAGGTCGCGGAAGAGCTTGCTTCCATTGGCATTCGTTCGTTCGCCGATGAGGATCGGGGGCGGAGTCGTCTGGAACGGAGAGGCTTGATACAGGCTGGAAGCGCCGGGCACAAAATCGAACGACCTGGGAGGAGGCGAGAGAGCGCCGACGGCAGAGACGAGCTGACGAATGTGTTCGTGTGTTGTCCCGCAGCATCCCCCCACCACTTGCACGCCCAGGTCTTTCACGAAATGGGAGAGGTACTGAACAAGCTCGTGCGGCGATAGATGGTAGTGGGCCTTGCCGCCGATGTTCTCAGGCAAGCCTGCATTGGGCATGACGATGATCGGCTTCGGAGAACTTGCCGAGAGAACCCGGACGTGTTCGGACATTTCTTTCGGACCGGTTGCACAGTTTATTCCGATGACGTCCACATCGAACGGCTCGATCGCCGTCAGGGCAGCGAACATCTCCGTACCGAGGAGCATCGTCCCCATGGTCTCGATCGTCACGGAGACGACCAGTGGCAAGCGCTTGCGGGTGTCGCGAAAGGACTCAAAGATGCCATAGAGGGCTGATTTGATCTGGAGAACATCCTGGCAGGTTTCCACGCTCAGCAGGTCCACCCCTCCCTCGATCAGGGCTTGCGCCTGGATCCGATAGGCCTGCGCCATTTCCTTGAAGGAGATATGCCCGAGCGAAGGGAGTTTCGTCGTCGGCCCCAGCGAGCCGGCGACAAACCGGGGATGACCCTTGCGTGAATACTCGAGGGCGATGGTTCGCGCGATCCTGGCGGCCCTGAAATTGAGATCATAGGCCTGCTCGCCCAGACCATACTCGGCGAGGACGATATTTGTTCCGCCGAATGAGTTCGTTTCGATGACGTCACATCCAGCCTCGAGGTAGTCCCGATGGACGTTTTCGACCGCGGAGGGCTTGGTGACCACGAGATACTCATTGCAGCCATTGAAGCGCTCGCCGCCGAAATCATCAGGAGTCAGGTCTTGGCCTTGCAGATGAGTGCCCGTCGCACCGTCGAAGACAATGATCTTCTCTTTGAGAATGTCGAGAAAGAGTTTGGACATGGAGTATCGAGCCATCGGATGATCGGGTTATCTGGCCATCAGGACATCTGGCCATCAGGACATCTGACCATCGGGACATCTGAAGAACTGATTACTGGTCATCGAAACTAAGAGATTGCTAAAAAAGCATGCCATCGACTGAAGTCCCAGCCCGACTTCGGCGATCCA
>QYQB01000097.1 GCA_007280275.1 bacterium
ATGACCAATACTTATAACTGGAGGCTGCTATGAACAACAAAGGGCTTCTCCTCGTGGCGATTTCACTGATTCTAGTTGGGCTTGGATGTTCTTCCAGCAAGGATTCAAGGGTTGCTTCGCAGAAAACGGAAATCGAGGGAACGTGGATCGGTTTAAATTCAGGTGATGACCCCGGCGTACTTTACACGTTCGTACTTACCGGTTCTGAATTTGAGATCACAAGGGATAGTCAACAGTGGTACAAGGGAACAACCAGCCTAAAGGCAGATGTGTCGCCGAAACAAGCAGATGTCGCGATCACGGAAAGCGCCTCTTCGAGATATGTTGGCAAGAAGACTCTCGCCATCTATGAACTGCGGAAGGGGGGCGACATTCTTGTCCTTGCAGCAAATGAACCGGGTGTAGCTGTTCGTCCCACATCATTTGAAGTCGAGCCTGGTTCGCGGACTGCAATATTCTTGCTTGAGCGCAAGAAGAGTCAGAGTAGCAAGACAACTCAGAGCAGCAGGACGACAGTGCAGAGCAACAAAGACGCATTGATCAATCATCTGAACAACCTGGCAGCGTTCTCGTACCAGTATCGTATTCGTCCAACAAGTATGGGTGGTGGGAACGGTGCATACACCGGCCTGAAGATGCCGGAGAAACTGGGGACTAATGAGAACGGTACCTTCACGTTCACAATCATAGGTCCAGATGAAGTGAAAATCAAGGCAGTTTCAAATAAGGTGGAGGGAGCGGCGATCGAGACGACGCTTGATGGCAACGGTCGCCTGGGTCGTTGGACGTACTTCGGACAATTCATGTAGCATTAAACAGGCCCTGTCGTTGCGCGTCGAGGGGATAGATCTGCGAGTTCTTCACTAAGGGTGCAGAGGAAGTTTGAGAATTCCACCGTTTCTGGGTGAAGGCCCAGTGGGGTATTCGTGCAACCACAGGTGCCTAGCCTCGATGAATGCTCGCTAATTTATTGGAGGTCGTATGGTATGCCCATCATGTGGCCAACAGGCCAGCACTTTTCTGCGGTTCTGTCTCTCCTTGCAGGGTGTAACAGCGAGTCAATCAATGCAGGGGTATTTCAAATGCAAGAGTTGCGGGGCACTTCTCTGCTACGGCAACGTCGTTCGCCTGTTTTGGATCTTCGTCATAGCGTCTGCTGTCTCGATTATCCTCGCTGCACTCCTTTTTCAGCACGTTGCCTCTTGGTTTGGATTCAAGATCGTCAACTGGTTCTTCTTTCCTATACTCTTCGCGATAGGAATGGGACTGACATCCGTCATCCTCTGGAAATCCGCAAGAGCTGTAAAGCCAGATCAGCAAAGCGACACAATGATCGGGCCAGTATCGAAAGTGATCGATTGGAAGTGGGTCGGGATATCGTTTGCGTCGTACCTTCTGTTCTATCTGCTTCCGATTCTCATTGTCAGGCGACCATATACGCACTACCATATGGGCGAATTTGAACGACTCTTCGTCGCGGTTTGGATCTTTGGTGGGGTTATCACCATCGCCGCTGTGATCGGATATTTCTCGAAAGGGGTGACTCTCATCGAGCCGGTTATCGCCAGCATAGGGACAATTCTCTTATGGGCCATGGCATTCAATCTGTTGATTGCCCGACGGGCGCACATAATGTCCAGGGATATTCGCGAACTGTTCGTCGTAATCGGAGTTATTTTCCTTCTCTCGCTTATTGGCGCTTGGCTCGGTGAAAGTGCACAGAAACTCTGGAGGAAAGAACCGCCGCCGTCAGCTTAAGACACCCTCCGAGCGGATCGTGTAACAATCGCAAGGGCGACGTTCGCGTATCTGTGTTGCGCTGCGGAAGCGCAGGCAGCTGAATCAGTGGATCGGTTCAAATTCAGGTGATGACCCCGGCGTACTTTACACGTTTGTGCTTACCGGTTCTGAATTTGAGATCACAAGGGATAGTCAACAGTGGTACCAGGGAACAATCAGCCTAAAGGCAGATGTGTCGCCGAAACAAGCAGATGTCGCCAGCACGGAAAGTGCCTCTTCGAGATATGTTGGCAAACAGGGTCTTGCCATCTATGAACTGCGGAAGGGGGCGACATTCTTGTCATTGCAGCAAATGAACCCGATGTAGAAGTCCGTCCCAGAACGTTTGAGATTGTCTCTGGTTCGCGCGCTGCAAAAAGTCTTGCTTGAGCGCAAGAAGAGTCAATGATATTGTGATAACGTCTTCCGATCATCGGGTGAACAGAAGCAGACTCCTGTCGATTCGCAGCTCGAAGGGTTTGTCAACTGGGGGCTGGTCACCTCCTGAACAGGAGAGAGCATTCGTTGTTGCGAATTCGGCCTTGGACTCGGAGAGACAGGTCTTTGGAACGGGAGAAGAGGGAGTGAGAGAGTTGGCCGCGAGATACTTAAGGGCGTCGGACTTCTTTGAGCAGCCGGTAGAGATCTTTCTCTTCTCACCGGTCAACACGTCTTCGTACCAAAGATACCAATCGTTTCCGCGCTTGCTTAGAAACATAAAAGCCTCCGCAATTCGGAGGCTTAGGTAACCACTTAGCAACCACTTGGTAACCAGTTGACCTTCTTCAGAAAGAAAACTGGCTTCTAGAGTGCGCCTGAAGGGAGTAAAATGAAGCATTGCGAATTTCGGGTCTCGAATTGCGAAATGGAGACAACCCAATTCGCAATCACAAATCCGCAATTCGCAATGTTTGTACGCCTGGAGGGATTTCCCGCCCGCCCGACTCAGAAGACGCACGTCCGGGCGGTCGGGCGGGCCCGTCCGACTGGCTGACGCCAGTCAGCCGGGTGGGGAACCCACACTTAGAATCCACGCTTGTCAAGCCATCGTCGACCGGCAGCAGTCTTGAAGTACTTCTCTCGCGCTCGGGCTTCCACTAGACTGTCGAATGACTCCTGATAGACGAGGACGAAGGGGACTCGAGCTTTTGTAGACTTGACCTTCCCTGCGTTATGTTCTCCAACTCTGTGAGGGACATGAGTCGACAAGCCAACATAACGGTCGTCATCTGCGCCGCTTCGCAGAACGTAGACGTGGACTGGGCCGATTTGAGAGATCTTTAGCGGCACGTTCTGGTGTCCGTGACTCAAACAGATGCAAACTGAAATGAATCGAATGGAATGTACAATATCGAACGCGGAATGACCAATAGCGAAGTGATCTGACGACTGGCTGGATTGCTTTTTGTACGCCTGGAGGGATTTGAACCCACAACCCTCAGCTCCGTAGGCTGATGCTCTATCCAATTGAGCTACAGGCGCGTTGATTTTGAACGAATTTCGAAGCTTTTCTCTGCTGTCAACCTCGCTGAGAACCCAAAATCATCCCCGCGATGTAAGATTTCTGTAAGATTTTGTATGGACTGCTATCGTGTGTTATCGGCTGTTGTTATTCAAATGTAATGATTTTCTTTGAAGTTATCAATGGGCGAATCAACTGACGCACTTTTGACTTACGTCAGAATCATTCGACACGATCCTGAAGGCAAGAGTCATCATAGAACGATGGAGGAAGACGTACAACACGATAAGGTCACACAGCTCTTTGGGATATTGTCCACCCGCACCAGAGGTGCGGTATCCTCTCAGCTTGCCAATGTCAACAAATTAACTAACTTGACATTGGCACCACTACAGGGGGCAGGTCAATCACTGATTTGAGTGAAGTACGCTTCGGCGAGGATCCGAGTAAGGTTGAAGTCCTTGGCGATGCTCGTGATAATCGACTGACTGCCTTCGATTGCAGTCGATTCGATAAACTCTGATCTAATGACATCTGATACCTCCAGCAGATAGGTAACTGAAAATACCCAATACCTGCCCAGGTATCACCTGATACTAACCTGCGATAGAGTAGGGTGATCATGTGTTCAGGCAGGTTGCCGGGAAATGGCCCCGGAGACACTGTTGTCAAGCACCATGTAGAGTGTCACTATGAGACACCTGGAGGTGACGATGTCCTGTCATCGTATTGAAGAATAACGGTTACGACGTTGCACATCACTGTCAGCTTCCGTACTTTCACACAAGTCCTAACAGTTGAATTCGCTCACTTTTAAATCGGGAGGAGTTATGAGAATTGTCACTGTGGTGTTGTGCGTTCTTTGCGCTGTATCGTTTTCATTTTCTCAGATCACGATCACTTCAACCGATGTCCAGGCACTGTACGCGGTCAACAAAGGCTGGCGGTCGCTCCAGAGCCAGACTTTGAGCATCTCGATGAACATCGGCTCATCCTCTTCTTCGTCCCAAACCTGGATCGTTCCGACTGTTGCCTGGGCTGATACGATGCGTAATGACAATCTCGTTCCGTCGGCCACGCCCTATGCTTCACGTTTCCCGCGGGCAACGCATGCGCAACGTTCATCGTACTCCTATTCTGGCACGATTTATACGTCCTATCACTATGTTCGTTTAACGACCGATTCACTGATCGATCTCGGAAGCGCTTCCCGCGTGCAGGAGTCGGGAAAGGACACAACCTACTACAACATGAACTACCTGGTCACGACCCTTCTGCCCGTCACGTTCGGCAAGACTTCTTCACGACGTGACTCGATTCCGATCTTTGCAGGAGCGTACATCATCCAGCGATCGACTGAGACCGTCGACGCGTTTGGATCGCTCACCGTTCCGGCAGGAACATTCCAGGCTCTCCGTACCAAAGAGGTGAGCATCAGCGAGACAACCTATCCTGGCGTGCCAGCTACAAAAGATACGTCAACCTACTACAGCTGGATGACGAAAGAGGGCTATCAAATCGATATCACAACCAAGGATAGAAATCCAGGCTCAGGATCGATCCCGATCACTACCATTACCTACTCGTATCTCGTGGCCGGTTCCACCGGAATTGCTGATCAGTGGATATCACTCCCGACCGACTATGAGCTCTATCAGAACTACCCCAATCCATTCAATCCAACGACTGCCATCAGCTTCTCTCTTCCAAAGGCGGGCGATGTGGCGTTGAAAGTATTTGATGCGCTTGGTCAGGAACTCGCGACGATTGCCTCGGGTGAGCGTGCGGCGGGTCTGCACACATTTCATTGGAGCGGTGAAGCGTATCCCAGCGGCATCTACTTCTATCGCCTTTCCGTCGTGCCATCGGCACGACGAGACCTCGTCCCGACCGAAGGTCGGAACGGGCAGGCCGGGGATGCTTCGACAGGCTCAGCACGAGCATATGTGGAAACGAAAAAAATGATTTTGCTCCGGTGAGCCCCGAAAAACCCTCTGGGTAAATAGACAGCCCGCCAAAAGGAATGCGGGTAGGCGGCTTGCCTGAACTTCGGCTGCAATTTCCCGTCAGCATATTTGCACAGAAAGGAGTTAACGCTATGAGACAAGGCCTTCATGTGTTTATCTTCGCGTTTCTTTGTCTCTCTGTTCTTTCGAATACCGCTCGGGCGCAAACCGGCTGGGCACAGCAACCGAGCGGAACGACGCGGTTTCTTTTTGATGTCTGGTTCACCGACGCTCTCAAGGGAGTAGCGGTGGGTGGCTTTGGCACAATTCTCCGGACCACGAACGGCGGCACGACGTGGATCAACCAGTCGTTTTCTTCGTCCGACGATCTGAACGGTGTTCACTTTGTGGATGCCAACACCGGAACAGCCGTTGGGGGTAATCCCTTCGGCGGAAGTCAATTAATACGTCGTACGACGGACGGTGGAGCGACTTGGATAGCTCAAAGCAGTGGTACGACGAATAATCTCTACGACGTTTTCTTTACCGATGGCAACACAGGCACGGCAGTGGGTGGGAACTTCATTGGCGGTGGAGGGGGCGTCATTCTTCGTACAACCAACGGCGGAAACAGTTGGACCAGCCAGCCTTCGACGGCACTCTTTGACGTCTTTTTCACAAGCGGAAGTAGCGGTATCGCAGTGGGATACCAGGGCACCATCTTGCGAACGACCAATGGTGGATTGGCGTGGACACAGCAGATGAGCGGCTCAACATCGAACTTGCGTGGGGTGTTCTTCACCAGTGCCAGTACAGGAATTGTTGTGGGAGAGAATGGTACACTCCTCCGTACGACGGACGGAGGTGGAACCTGGACTACGCAAAGCGCAACCTCAGCCCATTTGCAGGCAGTGCATTTTACGGACAGCAATACGGGTACTGCAGTTGGGGGAGCAGGTGGCGGCGGCGGAGTGATCCTCCGAACGACAAACGGGGGCATATCATGGACCTCACAGCCCTACGGCTCTACATCGCCTCTTCTTGGTGTCTCATTCGTGAGTCCAACTGCAGGAACAGTCGTTGGAGACAACGGCATTATTTTCCGCACGAACACCGGCGGTGTAACCGGAGTCGAGCAAGATTTGAACGAAGGCAGAAATCTTCCAACTGGCTTTTCGCTTGATCAGAACTATCCCAACCCCTTCAACCCGAGCACGATCATCGGCTACGCAATTCCAACAACGGCAAACGTATCGCTCCGGATCTTCAACGCACTCGGCCAAGAACTCGCGTCACTTGTAAATGAACAGAAGGCTCCTGGTTATTACCAGGTCCATTGGAACGCCAACGTCCCCAGCGGCATCTACTTCTATCGCCTTTCCGTCGTGCCATCGGCACGACGAGACCTCGTCCCGACCGAAGGTCGGAACGGGCAAGCAGGGGATGCTTCGACGGGTTCGACAAGCTCACCGCAGGCAGGCTCAGCACGAGGGTTCGTGGAGACGAAAAAGATGATCCTTTTGCGCTGATTGTTGGCCAAGATCCTGCGGCAAGACATTCGACACCCTCGTACCCATTCGGGAAAAATCCGAGGCCGTTCTTGACCGAACGGGGAGGCTTCCTATCAAGACCTCAACGGACGCTAAAGGCCGGCATCGTCGCCAAGCATTCAGCGACTGCACATTCGAAAATGCTCACTATCAGCCTATTCCCGAGTTTTTCGAGAGTGGATACGGCACGCTTCAACGGTCTGCCAGCTGCTATCTGCTGTCTGCCATCTCCCACCCGCAGCTACTCCCATACTCATCTACTCAAATGCTTACTACTTGATACTCTTTGTCAGTACTTGTACCGACATGCTTTTGTACACATGCTTTTGTACGTATTTGTACCAATTGATTTTCACGCAAAGATTGGCGTCATTTGGCCATTGTAGCTCCGGTACTGTAGTTTTTCTTCGATTTGCCATTCCAAGGAAGACCGATTTTTGCCAAGAGTCTCCGAAGCAACCACCCGCTACAACCTGATCGATCCCCAGCTCAAGAAAGCTGGTTGGAATCTCTCCGACCGCACACAGGTCGCTTTCGAGATACCGGTCGCCGGCTATGACGGTTCCGTCTCTGAGGGATTCACCGACTACTGCCTCTACAAGCCCAATGGCGATGTGATCGCTGTCGTAGAAGCAAAGCGCACGAGCCGAGACGCACGCGTTGGCCAACAGCAGCTTCTGCAATACCTCGACGGTATCCAGAAGAAACAGAGTTTCCGCCCGTTCGGATTTATGGCCAACGGCGAGGAAATTTTCTTCTGGGACAGTGAAGTTGCCGCGGTGCGACAGGTCGCGGGCTTTTTCTCCCTGGAGAACCTCGAACGCCTTCTCTTTCTGAAAGAAAACCATAAGCCACTCAACAGCGTTGAGATCAATCGCACGATAGCGGACCGCTCTTATCAAACAGAGGCGATCAGGCGAATCTCGGAAGCCATCGAGGTAAAGAAGAAACGGAAGGCGCTGCTGGTCATGGCGACCGGCACGGGTAAGACGCGAACGATCATGGCTCTGATCGACGTCTTCCTCAGAACCCACAACGCGCAGAGGGTCCTGTTCCTGGCCGACCGGGATGCGCTCGTTGACCAGGCGCTCACCGACGGCTTCAAGCCATTCCTGCCAAACGAGTCGCGGGCGAGGGTGCGGACATACGACCTCGAAGACGCCAAGAGGAAACGTATCTGCGTTTCGACTCTGCA
>QYQB01000082.1 GCA_007280275.1 bacterium
CGCTGTCAGCAGGGATTGTTTCCCGGCAGAGCTTTCGAGAAAACGCCGCGTCAAGGTAGTCGAAGAATGCAGGGCGAAAAACATTCCCCTCGTCGAACTGCAGACCGTCGTTGAGAATGAAACCGACGTGCTCAAAGCCCTTGAGGAGCTGCGCGAGAAAAAAGTGAACGCCCTTGTGCTGTACCTCGGCAACTTTGGCCCCGAAGGCCCGACCACGCTTCTCGCTCAGAAGTTCGATGGCCCTGTCATGCTGGCGGCTGCCGCTGAGGAAACTGGGAAAGATCTCTTTGATGGAAGGGGAGACGCGTATTGCGGACTCCTGAGCGCGTCGTACAATGTAGGCCTTCGTAATCTGAACGTTCATATCCCCAGGGACCCCGTTGGGACGGCCTGGGACGTCGCGACCATGATCAGGGAGTTCATTCCCGTCGCGCGGGTTTTCATTGGATTGAAGAAGTTGAAGATCTTCTCCTTCGGTCCGCGCCCGTACGATTTTCTCACATGCCACGCACCGATCAAGCCGCTCTATGATATCGGTGTCGAGATCATGGAGAACAGCGAGCTCGACATGTACGACCTGTACCTTTCGAAGAAAGGCGATTCCAGGATCAAGTCGGTCGCTGCCGAAATGGCGAAGGAACTTGGAAAGGGCAACATGTACCCTGATCTCCTTGAGCCGCTCGCTCAGTTTGAGATTGCTCTTCTCGATTTCATGGAGAAGAACCTCGGGGCTTCCCGGTACGGCGTCTTTGCGAACAAGTGCTGGCCGTCGTTTGAGAAGTACTTCGGTTTTGTCCCGTGCTTCATCAACTCCCGCCTGGCGACACATGGAATACCGATCTCCTGCGAATCAGATATCTACGGCGCTCTCAGCGAGTACATCTGTACGTGCGCCACAGAGATGCCGGCCGCAATTCTGGATATCAATAACACCGTCCCGCAGGATATGTATGATGAAGCACGTGCGACCGTCGGTTCCTATTCGAACCGTGACCTTTTCATGGGCTTCCACTGTGGCAACACGTCGTCTGCCTGCATGGCGACATTCTCGATGAAATACCAACTCATCATGCATCGGTTGATGGAGTTGGGAAAGGAGCCGAAGATTACGCGCGGCACGCTCGAAGGGCAAATCCGTCCGGGTGCGATGACGATCTTCCGCCTCCAGTCAACCGCGGACGCGGAGATGAAGGCCTACGTCGCCGAAGGAGAAATCCTGAACATCGATCCGAAGTCGTTCGGATGCATCGCGGTGTTCGCGGTCAAAGAAATGGCGCGGTTCTACCGCTACGGGCTGCTCGAAAAGAGATTCCCGCATCATACCGCTGTCGCGTTCGATCATTCTGGTCGGACTCTGTGGGATGCAATGAAGCTGATCGGAATTAAGGACCTCTCATTCAATCGGCCGGCAGGGACGTTGTACGAAAGTGAGGGAATTTTTTGAGAGAATGTGAGATGGTAGACGTGAGACGTTAGATGTGAGACGACACATGTTAGGCGTTTGAAGTCGCGCCTGCAATCTGTGAACCGACAAGCAACGAGCTTATAGCTAATCGCCGATAGCTAACAGCAGACTGGAAATCCACATGATTGGAGTTCGTCTTCATGGTCCTCGGGACCTCAGGGTCGAAAAACTCTCAGAGCCGAAGCCTCCCGGCCCGGGTCAGGTTCTCGTTCGCGTGGAGGCTGCCGGGATCTGCGGCAGCGACCTGCACATCTTCCTCGACGCGAAGATCGGCGAGACAATCTTGAAATCGCCTCTCATCCTCGGTCACGAGTTCGCTGGCACCGTCGAAGCGGTGGGAGAGTCTGTCACCAGCATGCACACCGGCGAGCGGGTAGCGGTCGATCCGGCTCAACCCTGTACAACATGCGAGCTTTGTCGCCGCGGACATCCAAACCTCTGCACCAATCTCCATTTCTGCGGCCTCTATCCCGATCACGGATGTTTCTGCGAGCGAATCGTCGTTCCCGAGACCAGCTGCATGAGACTTCCCGATTCCATGGATGCTGAGACGGGCGCACTTCTGGAGCCGTTGGGTGTCGCGCTGCACGCTGTTGCTCTATCGAAGGGGGCAGCAGGCGATTCGGCAGCTATCATCGGAGCGGGGCCGATTGGATTGCTGATTCTCCAGGCTGCGAAAGTGGCAAAGATGGATCCGGTCTTTGTCGTCGAACAGCTCCCGTGGCGCTTGGAGCTTGTGGAAAAATTCGGCGGGATAGCGGTCGACTCAGCCCGCGTCGAAGCCCGCGAAAAAATAATGATCGCAACGCTTGGGCGCGGCGTCGATGTGGCATTCGAGGCAGCGTGGGCTGACCAGTCGATCCAGCTCGCGGCAGAACTTGCTCGATACGGCGGCCGGGTCATCCTTGTGGGCATCCCCCGTGGGGACGAACTGACATTGCAGCACTCAACGGCAAGGCGAAAAGGGCTCACGATGCGGCTCTCGAGGCGAATGAAGCATACCTACCCGCGCGCGATCAACCTCGTCGAGCAGAAGCTCGTAGACGTCAAGAGCCTTGTCAGTCATCGGTTCCCTCTTAACCAGACCCCGGCTGCATTTGCGATGAACGCGGACTACCGGGACAGGGTGGTAAAGGCGATGATTCTTCCTTCCGAGAGTCCGTCGTGAGAGCAAATCGAACAGGTCGGTTACTGCTGTGTGCGAGCATGATGTTCATCGTTTTCGCGATTGGCTCTGCATTCAGTCAGATTCCACAAAAAGAAACGCAGAAGAAGATTAGAAGTGGACAGACAAGTGCCGCCCCTCTCTCCAATGTCATTCCCGCACGCCTGCGTGCCGAAACGCCGCACTTTGGCGTGCAGGCACGTCTTAAGCGGCCAGCCCGCCGTCGGTCTGGCGGGGAATCCAGACAGCGCTTTCTGGACTCCCGACAAAGACATTCGGGAGTGACAGGGGTTCTTGAGATGAGTTCTAGTTTCAAAGCCCAACCGTTCGATCTGAAGCAGGTGCGATTGCTCCAAGGGCCGATGAAAGACTTGTTGGAGCGAAACCGGACATACCTTCTGAGCCTCAGCGTTGACCGTCTTGTTCACAATTTCCGCATCAACGCTGGACTGCAATCGAACGCAGTGCCGCTCGGCGGATGGGAAGCCCCGACCTGCGAGCTGCGCGGGCATTTCACGGGGCATTATTTGTCTGCTTGTGCACTGATGTACTCGGCAACAGGTGATGAAGCGATCAAGGGAAAAGCCAATCAGGTCGTTGAGGATCTGGCAAAGTGCCAGCAAGCGCTTGGGACAAGCGGATATCTCAGCGCCTATCCCGAGGAGCTGATCGACCGGGTGGAAACCGGGAAACGAGTCTGGGCCCCCTATTACACGTTGCACAAAATCATGGCAGGCCTCTTCGACATGTATGCGCTCTGCAGCAACATGCAGGCGATCGATGTCGTCACCAGCATGGCCGCGTGGGTGAAGAAACGTACAGACCGGCTCGACAAGAAACACATGCAGGACATGCTGAAAGTTGAATTTGGAGGTATGGCCGAGGTCCTTGCAGATCTGTATGGGGTGACAGGCGATCCAGCCCATCTTGCACTGGCCCGACGCTTTGAAAAACGTTCGTTTCTTGATCCGTTGATCGCTCGCAAGGACCAGCTAAAAGGCCTTCACGTCAATACGCACATCCCGCAGGCAATCGGCGCGGCTCGTGCCTATGAGCTGACCGGCGAACAGCCGTACTACGAAGCGGCGTCGTACTTCTGGAATCAGGTCGTCAGCGCCCGGTCGTACGCGACCGGTGGAACGAGCAACTATGAATACTGGCGGGAAGAACCGTATCATCTCTCCGATCAGCTGGGCCAGGAAACGCATGAGAATTGCTGCACATACAACATGCTCAGGCTCACTGAGCATCTCTTCTCCTGGTCGGCCGATGCACGGTTCATCGACTACTATGAGCGCGCACTGTTCAGCGGCATTCTCCCCACGCATCATCCGGACGTCGGCGGGGCAATCATGTACTATGTGCCGTTGAAGTCCGGATTGTTCAAAATGTTCGGAGTTCCCGATTCGTCGTACTTCTGCTGCAACGGTTCGGGTATCGAGTCTTTCGCGAAGCTCAACAACAGCATCTATCATAAAGACGACAAAGGGGTGTTCGTCAATTTGTTTGTGGCCTCGGAGGCGGATTGGCGTGAGAGGGGTGTCACGATCCGTCAGGAGACCAGGTTCCCCGAGCAGCAGGGGACGAGAATCGTCCTCAAGGCGCGCTCGCCGTCGGAGTTTACGCTCTACGTCAGGATCCCCTCGTGGACAACGAAGAAATTCGCGGTGAAGCTGAACGGAAAAGCTCAGGAAGCAGTTCCAACCCCCGCGGGATACGTTGAGCTGCATAGGACCTGGCGAAATGGGGATATAGTCGATGTGGCCCTCCCGATGGAATTGAAAATCTCCCGCTTCCCGGATGATTCGACGCTCGGAGCGATCCTCTATGGGCCGGTCGTACTTGCCGGAGCTCTTGGTAAGGAAGCAATGACGAAAGAGATGGAGAAAGGATTGGGTTGGTCCGACGTCGATCGCATGGTTTCCCAGGGGGCTGCAGCGAAGGTGCCATCGTTCGTTGCTCCGTACGCCGATCCAAGCATCTGGATCAAGCCAGTAAAAGGAAAAGCTCTGACCTTCCGCACGGTTGACGCCGGTAAACCGAATGATGTGACGCTGATACCATTCTACGAAACATTCGGTCAGCGGTATGCGGTCTATTGGAACATCTATGGGCCGAAGGAATGGGAAGCGCTGCAGGACTCCCGCCCACAGCTCACGCCCGGAGTTGTCGACCGCGTGATCGTCGGTGATCGGCAATCTGATCGTGACCACAACTTCCAGGCCTGGCGTTTCGAAACAGGCGAGCGGTTGGGGAAGAAGTGGGTGAAATCTCCCCAGTGGTTCCGATATGATCTCGATGTCGATTCCGAGAGGAGCAACACCCTTCGGTGCACGTTTTGGGGGGGTGACAAGAACTGTTCGTTCGACATTCTGATTGACGGCCTGCAGATGACAAGCCAGACGTTCATCGGGGGAAAGGATACAGAATTCGTTGAGATGAAGTATGAAATCCCGCCACAACTTCTGAGCGGAAAGAAAAGGGTGGCCGTGATGTTCCGATCGAAAGAAACCAAGCCAACTGCCGAGCTCTATGATTGTGCGATCCTGAGAAGGAAAGGCTAGAAGTATCTCAAAAATACTCACGCCCGCCTGCCTCACACTATTCAAGTTGGCGGGCAGGCAAAGGCGCTAAGTCGCAAAGGGCAAAAACAATTCAATATTCTTAGCGACTTTGCGCCGGCCCGCCATGCGTTCTGGCGGGGCTTGGCGTGAGACTTTCTCTTCCTATAGAAGTGTTTTTGAGATAGGCTTTAATCACCGATCGCTGGAGGAACTCCTGTATGAATTCACGTAGGACGAATCTGATCATCGGAATGCTGTTCACGCTCTCTGCCTTTGTACAGGCCGGACAGGGAAGCAGAGACTATCCGATCAAGCCGGTGCCGTTCACCAACGTGCACATCAAGGATAGCTTCTGGTCTCAGCGGTTGGAGGTGAATAGAACGGTGACACTTCCGCACAATTTCAAGCAATGTGAGGTGACCGGGCGCCTCGACAATTTTGCGAAGGCGGCCGGCCTGATACCCGGCAGATATCGCGGGTACCAGTTCAACGACTCGGATGTCTTCAAGGCCATCGAAGGAGCGGCATTCACGCTTGCGCTTCATCCCGATCCAACGTTCGAACGCTATCTCGATAGCGTGATCGCGCTTATCGGCGCTGCTCAGGAGAAAGACGGCTATCTCTATACGCCAAGGAAACTCATCGATTCGTCTTACTCTCCACCCGGAGGGAAGAATCGGTGGGTGGGGGAGAAGGATGGAAGTCACGAGTTATATAACGTCGGACATCTCTACGAAGCTGCCGCAGCGCACTACCTTGCAACGGGAAAGCGCAATCTTCTTTCCATCGCACTCAAGAGCGCCGATCTGGTATGCAACACCTTCGGTCCTGGAAAGCGGCATGAGGTCCCCGGCCATCAGGTCATCGAGATCGGGCTGTGCAAACTCTACAGGATTACAGGGGATGAAAAGTACTTGCGTACAGCGAAGTTCTTCATTGATGAGAGAGGAAATGCAAAAGGGCACGACCTCATCGGGGAGTATGCACAGGACCACATCCCCGTCGTAGAGCAGGACAGCGCGGTTGGACATTCAGTCCGGGCCGCGTATTTGTATGCAGGCATGGCAGATGTGGCTGCGATGACAGGTGATGCTACCTACGTGCAGGCGCTCGACAGAATCTGGAACGATGTGGTTGGTACGAAAATCTACATCACGGGTGGCATCGGGGCTTCCGGTGGCAATGAAGGATTTAGTCATCCATATGCACTTCCAAACCTGAGTGCCTACTGCGAAACCTGCGCTGCGATCGCGAACGCCTTCTGGAACCACCGCATGTTCCTTCTCCACGGAGACGCAAAGTACATCGACATCGTCGAACGGATCATCTATAATGGATTCCTTTCAGGAGTATCGATGGAGGGAGATCGTTTCTTTTATCCGAATCCGCTCGAGTCGCTCCGCGGCGCCAATCGATCAGCCTGGTTTGAATGCGCATGCTGTCCGCCGAACGTCCTTCGTTTCATTCCCTCCATCGCCGGCTATGCGTATGCCACAGATGCATCCGACGTCTATGTCAACCTCTTTATCCAGGGCGAGACGTCTGTCAAATTGCAGAACCGCGTGGTCAGCATCACTCAATCAACTCACTATCCGTGGGGTGGGGCGATCAAGATCACTGTAGACCCCGGGACCGCGGGATCATTCGGGGTGAAGATCCGGATTCCAGGATGGGCTCAAAACCGCCCGGTGCCGGGTGACCTCTATCGATATCTGGATCAGAGCAAAGAACAGGTCGTGCTCAAGGTCAATGGTCAGGCTGTGAGCTTCGCGCCCGAGAAAGGGTATGCGGCGGTGCGGAGGACCTGGAAGAAGGGAGATGTCGTTGACATCAGTTTTCCGATGCCAGTCCGCCGCGTCGTGGCGAACGAGAAACTTCTGGATGACAAAGGGCGCGTCGCTCTCGAACGAGGTCCGATCGTATTCTGTGCGGAATGGCCGGATAACAAAGACGGAAATGTTTCGAATCTGGTTCTGCATGATAATGCACAGCTACGGACGGAATTTCGGAAAGAGCTCTTGAATGGTGTTCAAGTCGTCAGAGCATCGGCGTTCCCTGTGAGAAGGACGCTGGAAAAAACGGTCATCACAGATCCTGAGCAGGAGTTTACTGCGATTCCGTATTACGCCTGGGCCCATCGCGGACCCGGACAGATGCTCGTCTGGCCAGCGCGAGAGCTCTCGGCGGCCCGGCCGTTGCCGGCTCCAACCATCGCCTACACCAGCGCGGTCACAGCATCCGAGAAGCGACGTGCCGATGCGATCAACGATCAATTGGAACCGAAGAACTCGATTGACCACACAATCCCCTTCCTCCATTGGTGGCCGCGCAAGGGAACACTCGAATGGGTACAATACGATTTCAAGAAGGACGAGACTGTTTCGCGCACGGATGTGTATTGGTTCGACGACACCGGCATCGGTGAGTGCCGGCTCCCGAAATCGTGGCGGCTCTTCTATAAAGAGGGGGATGCCTGGAAGCCTGTCGGGAACGCGACTCCTTTCGATGTCGTCAAAGATCGTTACTGCACTGTGACATTCACTCCGGTAAAGACATCTGCGCTGCGTATCGAAGTTCAACTGATTCCTGACTACTCAGCGGGTATGTACGAATGGAAGGTCGAGTAATGTAGGTCGACCTGCCCGCCGATTTCGGTCCAGAATGGCAGGCGGGAATTTCATTTCGACCACGTCAAGTTCTGAGAATTATCGATAGTTCAGATTTTCCGAAGTCGCCGTAAAGGTCGATAGTCTTTCGTATACTGTCGAAGATCTGAACCGGTTTCAGTGTTCCACCTCATGTCGCTTTAAAGCAGGACAAGGATATGAAAAACCGAATCGTGTTTCCCACACTTATCGTTTCGATCTTCATCGTTTTCGCAACAATGAACGCCCAATGGAAAATCCCGCCCGGCGCACCGCTTCTCACAAAATGGGCGAAGGAAATCTCTCCCTCGAACCCTCTTCCTGAATACCCGCGCCCGCAACTCGTTCGAGAAGACTGGCTGAACCTCAATGGACTGTGGGAGTTCGCTGAGAGCAAAGTGGGAGAGGAGCCTCCCATCGGCAAGGAACTCAAAGAGAAAATTCTCGTTCCATTTCCCATCGAATCGGCGCTTTCGGGTGTCATGAAGTCCGCCGATCGTTTGTGGTATCGCCGCATCGTCACAGTGCCAAAGAAGTGGGGGGACCGGAATGTGTTGCTCCACTTTGGGGCTGTCGACTGGGACGCTTCGGTGTATGTGAACGGCAAGTTGGTTGGCCAGCATAGCGGTGGATATGATCCTTTCTCTTTCGACATCACAGATGCTCTCAAGAAAGACGGCCCTGAGGAAATCATCGTCGGTGTGTTCGACCCGAGCGATCAGGGCGACCAGCCGCGCGGAAAACAGGTCCTCAAGCCGGGAGGAATCTGGTATACTCCCACCACAGGGATCTGGCAGACCGTATGGCTTGAACCCGTTGCATCAGATCACATCACGGATCTGCTCATTGTCCCCGATGTGGACGCAAAGAAAGTACGCTTGACAGTCAAGAGCGCCGGCAATGCCTCGCCGCATGATGTTCGTGTACTCGTACTGGATGGAGGGAAACAGAGTGTCGAGATTGAAGGAAAGGTCGGAGAGGAAATCTTGATTCCACTGCGTTCCCCCAAGCTCTGGTCTCCTGCATCTCCCTTTCTGTATGACGTGAAGATTGAACTACTGCAGAATGGCCGGAAGCTTGATGCTGTCAGGAGCTACTTCGGAATGAGAAAGATCGAGATTGCCCCAGATAGTCGCGGAGTCAACCGAATCCTGCTGAACCGCGAATTCGTGATGCAGGTCGGTCCGCTGGATCAGGGCTTCTGGCCTGACGGAATCTACACAGCGCCTACGGACGGCGCACTGCGGTTCGACATCGAGATGACAAAGAAACTCGGTTTCAACATGGCTCGCAAGCACGTCAAGGTGGAGCCCGACAGGTGGTACTACTGGGCCGACAAGCTCGGTCTCCTGGTCTGGCAGGATATGCCGAGCGGAAATAACAAAACCGACGAATCGAAGAAGCAGTTTGAAGTGGAACTGGAGAGACTGGTTCAGACGCATCGTAATCATCCTTCAATCATTATGTGGGTTGTCTTCAATGAAGGATGGGGACAATACGACACGGAACGTCTGACGGCATGGGTGAAGCAACTCGATCCGACCCGGCTCGTCAACAACGCAAGCGGTTGGACCGACAAGAAAGCTGGAGATGTCCTGGACATCCACAATTATCCGGCTCCGAAATCTCCGGAACCGGATTCGAATCGGGCAATTGTCCTCGGTGAGTTTGGCGGTTTGGGGCTTGCTGTCGAAGGTCACACCTGGAAAAAGGAGCATTGGGGATACCAGGGGATGGTGAACGCCGACCAGCTGACGTCAAGGTACGAGAGATTCATGCAACAGGTCTACATCTTTAAGGATAACCCCGGGCTCTCCGCTGCGATCTACACGCAGACAACCGACGTCGAGGTGGAGTGCAACGGTCTTCTGACGTATGACAGGGCGATCGTCAAACCGACACTTGGCCGGATCGCGGCCGTGAATCGCGGCGATTTCTCCAGGGTCCCTCCTCCGCCGGTTGTGAACGTGGTGGTGCCGACATCGGAAGATCAGGGGCGGGAATGGAAGTACACTACCGAAAGGCCAGCAGAGAACTGGTTCAAGACGGAATTCAACGACACCGACTGGAAACTTGGGATGGGAGGCTTTGGCACGAAAGGCACACCGGGGGCGAGCGTCAGGACAGAATGGAAAACGTCAGACATCTGGCTTCGAAGCGAAATCGCGTTGCCCAAAGGGAAATTCACGTCGCTTCATTTCAGATTGCACCATGATGAGGACGCAGAGATCTTTGTCAATGGAGTTCTCGCCGGGAGTTTCGGCGGCTATACATCCGAGTATGAAGAGTTCCCGATGACGCCCGCGGGCCGGAAAGCTCTGAAACCGGGCAAGAATTGTGTCGCAGTTCACTGCAAGCAAACCAGGGGCGGGCAGTACATCGACGTAGGAATCGTGGAATTGAGAAGTTCACGGTAGAAGTCCGACTTCTTCCGGGTTTCGCCGGGTAGAAGTCGGACTTCTTCTGGCACCTTCAATCCGAATCCACAAACCAGTACAAAGCTTGAAACACGAGGCATCATCCATGAACCGTTGCCATTGCAGAATCCTGCTCAGCTTCATCACTTTGGCTCTCTCGATCTCACTCTCGCAACAAAAGAGTGTACTTCAGGCACCTCCTAACTCGCCTGCGCTTGTCGAGATCAAGAACAATGCAATCACGATTCAATATCATGGGCGGGTGATCTTTTCCGGCACGATGAACGCTGGCGGGGCGAAAATCCACGAGCGCACACAGGTTTATGAGGAGGGGCAAAAGATTCAGCAAGTCATTCTCCTGACGACCATGGATTGGAACAAGAAAATCAAGATCACCGGGAGAGTGGCTGGAAGCGAAGAGTCCTTTCCCTGTGAAGCCGATCGGCCAACTGATCGGGCAAGTCAGGGGCCTCTGATTGTGCGGCACGCATCGGGAGTCGGCCGCAACCTGCGTAATCGTGCCGTCTATGATCGCAAGTGGGATTGGGTCCTCTCCGTCGATGCAAATCCAAAGGTTGTGGTCGCGCCGCTCGATGTGAGCCAGGACCAGAACTCGTTCTCTGTCGAAATCGAGGGATATGAGATCATTCTGCGATTCAGACCTCACTTCTACCAGAATCACCGGGGCCTCGAATTCTTCGAGCCCTGGACCTACAAAGTGTGGCCGCAGTCCGTCGCAGGATGGATTTCCTGGTTTGCGTTCTTCGACAAAGTGACAGAGAAAGACATGGTCGAAACAGCAGACGTCTTCTCAGCCGCTCTCCGGCCGTTCGGCTATGAATATTTCCAGATGGACGACGGGTACCAGCGTGGAAACGGCGGACCTGAGCTCTGGCTCAATCCCAACGAAAAGTTTCCTCACGGGCTCAAGTATCTCGCCGAATACATCAAGGGCAAGGGGCTCAAACCCGGACTCTGGATGGGTGTCGGTATCTTCGACGACGCCCTTGCCCGGAAGCATCCGGGATGGTTTCTTCGCGACAGCAAAGGAAACCTCGTACAGGGGAATTGGGTTCAATATCCTCTCGACGCGTCGAATCCCGAAGCGGTCAGGAATATCATCAGGCCAATCTTCAAGGGATTTCGGGATCAGGGCTGGGAGTACTTCAAGGTCGACGGTCTCAGGCACTTGCGCTATGAAGGGTACAACGCGAATCGTGACTACTTTGATCGGAAGAACATCGGTCTTGTTGACACCTACCGCCTGTACGCGAAGACCGTCCGAGAAGAAATCGGGAGAGACCATTTTATGCTCGGCTGCTGGGGGATCCGTCCCGAACTTGTCGGGATCATCGATGGTTGTCGAATCGGTGATGACGGATTCTCCTATGCCGGTCTTGCCCAATATAATTCTTTCAACAATGTCGTCTGGCGCAACGATCCCGACCACATCGAATTGAACGACGACGCCTACCGATCGACCATGGTGACATCGCTAACGGGTTCTCTCATCATGTTGACGGACAAGCCGGCCGTGTATAAAACCTCGATTATCGAATCGGCGAAACGCGCCGTTCCCGTGCTGTTCACCCGGCCCGGCCAGTTGTACGACGTCGACCCCTCGCGCTCGGACAATCTGTACCGTGTCGATGCAGAAGTCAGTGGCTCGGGACCGCGGGTCTTCGATGCCGGCTATCTGCCTCCCAGCCATCTCTATTCGCTCGAGATCAACAGGCCATTTGGGTCGTGGCTCGTGCTGGGACGCACCGGGGGTGAATTCTCTGAGATTCGGTTCGCGGACCTCGGCCTTGGAGCGGATCGCGAGTATCTCGTATTCGATTTCTGGGCGAAATCGCTCAAAGGGACGTTCGTCAACGGATTTGATCCCGGCAGGATCGATCCAAAATTCAACTGCCAGGTGTTTTGCATCCGGGAGCGCGAAGATCATCCGCAATTGATTGCCACGAGTCGCCATCTATCGTGTGGCGGATACGAAATTCGCGATGTAACTTGGAATGCCCGTGTCCCTGTCTCTTATCAAACTCT
>QYQB01000151.1 GCA_007280275.1 bacterium
AAAAAGGACCATGTTGACAGCTGGGAACAGGCTGGTCGCGGGGAGGGTTTCACGTATCCATCCGATGAGCCTAAGAAGCGAATTGACTACATCTTTATACTCAAGAATCCAAATCCCGAACGTGCATCGGCAGCAGTACAACTCCGACCGGTATCAGCCCGCGCTCTCCAATCGTCCGCTTCTGATCACCTGCCGCTGCTTGTGGAATTCGAACTCAGTACTGAACGATAGAAAGGATCTGGTTTTCCATCTATGCTTGACCTAAAATTCATCCGCGAAAATCTCGAGACGGTGCAAAAGGGAGCCGAAGCCAAAGGCGCCACTGTCGATCTCCCGGGGATTATGTCCCTCGACGAACATCGTCGCAAACTGATCGGAGAAAACGATTCACTGAAAGCGCGCCGCAACGACGTCTCGGCACAGATTGGAAAGCTGAAGAAAGAGGGAGGCGATGCTTCGTCAGCGATCGCCGAGATGGAGTTGGTAAAAAACCGTATACAGGCTCTTGATGCTGATCTCCGGGAAACCGAAGGCAAGCTCAATGAGCTTCTGCTCACTGTGCCGAACGTGCCGCATCCTTCCGTTCCCTTGGGGCGCACACCGGCCGACAACAAGGACATCTTCCGATGGGGCGAAGCCCCGGTGGTGGACTTTGAACTGAAGCCTCACTGGGAGATTACGGAGCGATTGGGTATCATCGACTTCGCGCGCGGCTCAAAGGTCACGGGGGCCGGATTCCCCTTCTATGTGGGCAAGGGAGCAACGCTTGAACGGGCGCTCATCAACTTTTTCCTCGATCAGGCTTTGGAACGGGGTTACGGCGAAATCTCTCCCCCGATCGTCGTCAACGAGGCCAGTGCGCGGGGTACGGGACAGATACCCGACAAAGAGGACCTCATGTATGTGGTTGAGAGGGACCAGCTCTACATGGTCCCCACAGCGGAAGTTCCAGTGACGAATTTTCATCGGGATGAGCTGCTCACTGAGAAGGACCTCCCCATCCGCTACGCTGCCTACACACCATGCTTCCGTCGCGAAGCCGGTTCCTACGGAAAGGATGTTCGCGGCTTGAACCGGCTGCATCAGTTCGACAAAGTCGAGCTCGTCAAATTCGTTCTTCCAACCACCTCGTACGACGAGCTGGAATCACTCCGTTTGGATGCGGAACGTCTGCTGCAACTCCTCGGCCTTCCCTACCGGACGCTCCTCATGTGTACGGGAGATATGGGTTTTACACAGACCAAGAAGTACGACCTCGAAGTCTGGGCTCCGGGCCAAAATAAGTGGCTTGAGGTCTCTTCATGCAGCAATTTTGAGGCTTTTCAGGCGAGAAGGATGAATTTGCGCTTTCGTCCTGCGAACGGATCGAAGCCGGAATTTGTTCATACCCTGAACGGCTCCGGCCTCGCGTTGCCGAGGGTCGTAGCAGCACTGATCGAGCACTACCAGACCCCCGATGGAAAGGTGATCGTTCCCAAGGCGCTGCATCGCTATACAGGATTCGAAACCATTTGACTTGTTCATGAAGCCATTACTCCGTCTCAAACCGTACCTGCTCCGATACAAGCGCACGCTTCTCTGGGGCGTACTGACGGTTATTGCCAGCAATCTCTTCACCGTGGTGCAGCCGATGTTTCTCGGCTTCGCGATTGATGAACTGAAAGTTGGCATGGACACCCATTCGGCCGTCACCGGAGACCTTCTGCGCTGGGCGGTGATCATCGTCGGCTTCTCCGTGATCGCGGGGGTGTTCACCTTCCTGACCCGCCAGACAATCATCGTGGTCTCCCGGCATATTGAATTCGACTTGCGGAACGACTTGCTGTCCCATCTCCAGAGTCTTTCGTACTCATACTTCCAGAACACTCCGACCGGCGATTTGATGGCTCACGCCACAAACGACATCGGCGCGGTGCGGAACGTCGTCGGGCCAGGCATCATGTATCCAACCGACACTCTTCTGACGTTCACGATGGTACTGGGGCTGATGCTCGTGAAGGACTGGCAGCTGACATTGCTCGCCCTCATTCCGCTTCCGTTTGCCTCACTGATGGTCTATCAGCTCGGGAAGCAGGTCCACAAGAAATCACTCGACCGTCAAGCACAGTTTTCGCTGCTTACGACACGAGCACAGGAAAACCTGTCGGGAATCAGGGTCATCAAATCGTACGTCCGGGAGGAGTACGAGATCGGCCTGTTCAGCAAACTCAGCTGGGACTACCTCAGGAAGAATCTTGTCCTCGCACGCATTCAATCGCTGATGTGGCCATTGATGTTTGTGATCATCGGCTGCTCAATCGTCATCACTCTATACGCGGGTGGATTGAAGGTCATCAGCGGAGAGCTGTCTATCGGATCACTGTCCGCTTTCCTGGCCTACCTTGTCATGCTGATTTGGCCCGTCATAGCCTTCGGATGGGTTATCAACCTGCTGCAGCAGGGGGCCGCGTCGATGGAACGGCTGAGTAAGATCCTTGACACGAACCCTGAGATCAAAGACACGGAAGGTACGCTCAGGAGCATTCGGAACATCGAAGGAAGAATCGAATTCCGTGGCGTGAAGTTCACCCACAACGGTGCTGTGAAGCCCACGCTGCAGAACATTGATCTGACCATCGAGCGCGGAATGACTGTAGCGATCGTGGGGTACACAGGTTCAGGGAAGACATCCCTGATCAACCTCATCCCGCGGCTCTACGATATCTCCGAAGGTCAGTTGTTGATCGACGGGCACGACATCAAGACGATCCCGCTCGGGGTTTTACGAACACACATTGGGTACGTTCCGCAGGAGACATTCCTGTTCTCTGACACTCTGACGGAAAACATCCGGTACGGCACCGACGATGGAACACCGGATCATGTTCAGGAAGCTGCAGAGATTTCCCAAATCGCGAAGGATGTTCTGGAGTTGCCGAAACAGTTCGACACGATGATCGGCGAGCGCGGGATCACACTTTCGGGAGGACAAAAACAGCGCACGAGCATTGCACGGGCCCTCATCCGTCAGCCCAAGATCCTGATCCTCGATGACTGTCTCTCCGCCGTCGATACCTACACGGAGGAAGAGATACTCAGGCGGTTGCGCACATTCATGAAGGGCCGGACAAGCATCATCATCAGCCACAGGATCTCTACTGTGAAAGAAGCCGATCTTATCGTGGTCGTGGACAAGGGAGAGATCGTCGAACGGGGAACCCACAATGAGCTGGTCGCCCGGGGCGGCATCTACGCCGACCTGAACGAGAAACAGCTTTTAGAGAGAGAGCTTGAGGAACTGTAACAAGGCAATATTCAAAATGATGGGACATTTCGCTTCCCTCAATTTTCATTTTGCATTTCCCATTTTGCATTGACATATGCACGAAGAAGAAGTCCTTGGTAAAGCATACGACGCCCGCCTGATGCGGCGGTTGTTGAAGTATCTGCGCCCTTATCGGTGGTACGTCGTGCTCGGCATTGTCCTGAGCATCCTGACCAGCGCGATGGAAGCGATCCGCCCCTATTTCACCAAAATGGCTGTGGACGTCAACATTGCGCAGAAGGACGCTCACGGTCTGCTCATCACCGCCCTTCTGTTCTTCGTCGTTCTTGTCGTCCGTGGTTTTGTCCAATATGCGAACGCATATCTGACACAGTGGATCGGACAGCGAACAATCTATGACCTCCGGATGGAGATTTTCCGTCATCTTCAAAATCTTGCTCCAAAGTTCTACGACAAGAATCCCATCGGACGACTGATCACCAGGGTGACCAACGACGTCGAGGTCCTGAACGAAATGTTCTCCTCGGGCATCGTGATGGTGTTCAGCGATATCTTCACAATCATCGGCATCTTCTATTTCATGTTTTCGATGAGCTGGGAGCTTGCGCTGGTCTCGTTGAGCGTTCTTCCACTCCTCTTCTACGGGACCTTCCTCTTCCGCAAAAAGGCCCGTGAGGCGTATCGCGAGGTCCGGACCCAGGTTGCGCGGATCAACTCCTTCATGCAGGAACACATCACGGGCATGATGGTGGACCAGATATTCAACCGGGAGAATAGATCGTTCGACAAATTCTCCGGCATCAACGCTGCTCACCGGGATGCAAATATCAAGTCAATATTCTATTATGCCGTGTTCTATCCGGGCGTCGATCTCATCGGTGCTCTCTCCATCGGTCTGATCATCTGGTATGCCGGAGGAAATGTTCTTCAGGGTGCAGTGACGCTTGGGACCGTCATGGCGTTCCTGCAGTTTAACGAGATGTTCTGGCGCCCGATTCGCGATCTGTCGGAGAAGTACAACATTCTGCAAACAGCGATGGCTTCGTCTGAACGCATCTTCCAATTGCTCGACGACAAGACACTGACGGGCTCTCCTCAAACGCCGGTGCCGCTCCATCAGGTCAGCGGCGAAATCGAATTCCGGAATATTTGGTTTGCATACCATACACCTTCGGATGGGGCAAACTCACCGGAATGGGTTCTGAAGAACATCTCCTTCCACGTCCAACCGGGTCAAACCGTCGCCCTCGTGGGCCACACAGGGGCTGGCAAAACATCCATCATCAGCCTCCTCAGCCGCTTCTACGAACACCAGAAGGGTGAGATTCTTATCGACGGCATCGACGTCGATCTGTTGAATCCAGAGGATTTGAGAAAGCACATCGCTGTTGTGCTTCAGGATGTGTTCTTATTTTCGGGCGACATCAAGGGGAACATCAACCTCGGTGACGACTCCATTTCGCTCGATCGGGTCAAGGCTGCCGCCCGGGTCGTGGGCGCCCACCGCTTCATAGAAGAATTGCCGAATCACTACGATTCAGAAGTGAAGGAACGCGGCGCTACACTCTCGGTGGGTCAGAAACAGCTGCTTTCCTTCGCCCGGGCTCTGGCATTCAACCCTCGCATCCTCGTCCTGGACGAAGCCACATCGAGCGTCGACACGGAGACGGAGTTGCTTATCCAGGCCGCAATCAAGAAACTACTGAAGGGGCGCACGTCGATCGTCATCGCCCATCGCCTTTCAACGATCCAGAATGCCGACAAGATTATTGTTCTCCATAAAGGCGAAATCCGTGAAATGGGGACCCATCAGGAGCTCCTGGCTCAGGACGGCATCTACCGGAAGCTGTACCGGCTGCAGTACAAAGACCAGGAAGTCAGATCGTAACCGGAGCAAGAGCGACTGGTCTATTCACTTACATCCCTGTTGTCCGACAGTTGGACTGTCGGACTTAACTCATACGAGAGTTTGACTCTCGGACTTTTGCCAAGGAGTCAGTCTTCTTGAGCAAGACACATGTGCACGCGATTGCAGCGCAAAGAATCACTCGACAAGGTCATCCGAGCTCCTGGAGTGTAACTCCAGCCTGCTGTTCTTCGACAGTATAACTGTCGAAGAACAGCAGGCGGGCTGTTGAAGGCGAATGTTGAGAATGAAAACCAACGAGTAACTAACTGGCCACTAGTTCACTCACAGGACTGGGACACCACCATGTCTGAACACAAGATCATTACGATTGAGCGTCACATCATCGAGGGAGAACGGGCGCACCCCGGCGCCAGCGGGAGCTTCTCGGGTCTTCTCCGCGATCTGGCACTCGCCTTCAAAGTCATCTGGCGGGAAGTGAGCAAGGCAGGTCTGGTGGACATCCTCGGCTCGATGGGTCACGAGAACATCCACGGCGATGAAGTGAAGAAGCTCGACGTCTTTGCGCACGAGGCCATCTACAAGTCGATGGACCACGGAGGCCATCTCTGTGTCATGGCATCCGAGGAAAACGAGGACGTGCTCAACATTCCGGAACACTACCCGACTGGAAAGTACGTTCTCATCTATGACCCTCTGGATGGCTCATCCAATATCGACGCAAACGTTACGATCGGAACAATTTTCTCACTCTTTCGCCGTGTCACGCCCTTCGGGCCGGGCTCACTGGAGGATTGCCTTCAACCTGGGTACAAGCAGGTCGCTGCGGGATATGTCATGTACGGATCGTCAACGATGATCGTCTATTCGACAGGCGACGGTGTACACGGATTCACGCTCGATCCCAGCATCGGAGAGTTCCTTCTCTCCCATGAAAACATGCGCATTCCGAAGCGGGGGAAGATTTATAGCGTGAACGAAGGGAACTATCACCGGTGGCCAGATGGGATGAAGAACTACATACACTATCTTCAGGAAGAAGACAACGCATCCAACCGGCCATACTCGGCTCGCTATGTCGGATCGCTGGTGGGCGACATCCAGCGGACGTTGCTCTACGGCGGTATTTTCATGTATCCGGCCGACTCGAAGAATCCCAACGGGAAACTCCGCCTGATGTACGAGGGAAATCCGATGGCGTTCTTGATGGAACAGGCCGGTGGCCGCGCGACAAATGGATTCAAACGGATCCTCGATATCCAGCCTGGAAGGCTTCATGAGCGAACGCCGCTCTTCATCGGAAGCGAAGAAGACGTTGTCATCGCCGAGCAGTTTCTCCAGGGGAAGCGGGACCATTGACCTCGGATCGAACCGTGAAGAAGATACTGCCCATCAGCAAAGCGACGTTTGTCGTCATCGACGTGGAGACGACGGGAATGAACCCGGTCGACGATCGAATCACCGAGATAGCGATGATGAAAGTGAAGGACGGCACTCTTGTCGACGAGTTTTCAACGCTTATCAACCCGCTGATCACCATCCCGGCCCACATCACATCCATGACCGGCATCGACAACGTGATGGTGCAGAATGCGCCGCCTGCCCGCGAGGTGGTCCCGTTCATTGCGGAATTTCTCGGGGACGCGATATTCGTCGCCCACAACGCTGCTTTTGACTGGGGATTTGTATCCCACACCGCCCGGCGGGAACGAGGCATTGAGCTCGACAATCAGCGCCTCTGCACGGTCAAACTCTCAAGCCGCATACTTCCTCATCTTCCCAGCAAGTCGCTGGGCCCGGTGGCGGAGCATCTGAACATAACAATCCCCGAACGCCACCGCGCGTCCGGGGATGCATACGCAACTGCACTCGTTCTCGTGAAGTACCTCTCCTACGTGCAGAAGAAGGAAGGGCTCAAAACGGTTGACGAGCTGCTGAAATATCAGTACGGGCGCACGTCACATTTCACCTGAAGTTAGCGCGGAGCGCTGATACAACCCGCACCGGCCAAGCCCCCATCCACAAGAAGTACCTCTGCCGCAATTCCTACGAAACCTTCTTCGTCGCCCACTTCTTCAGAAAGTCAAACACCTTGTCGTGATCGTGATGATCACCGCTCTCAAGCGCGCCGGTGTCCTGTGAGTGAAGGAGTTTCCCCTTACCGTCCAGTACGAAGAGGTGCGGATACCCTTTGACTTCCGGGTATTTGGAGAGGAATTGCTCGTTCTTGTTTTCCTTGCTATAGTTGATCTTCACAACGGTGTAGTTGCTGTGAAGAAATTCCGACACGTCTTTGTTCTCCTGAAAAAACTTGTCGAGCTTGTGGCACCAGATGCACCACTCTCCCCCGACATCGAGCAGAATCCGCTGTCCTGATTTCGACGCCAGTGTGACGGCCGCCTTGAGATCCTTCTCAGGATCACGCTGCGGATCGAATTTCTCCCGCTGTGCCGGCGCTTGCTTCGTGGTATCTTTTGTCTGTGCAGCCACGTGGCCGAAAGCCAGTGACAATCCCACAACAATTATAACGATGTGACGTTTCATACTCTACCTTTCGATGATGAGGTGTTTTATGTTCAGCACAAGCCTATCGGCGTACAGGTCTTGGCACGGTGTACAATCCTGCATTTCCTTCCTTGTCAACACCCTGTACTCCAAACAAATAGTCATCCTTCGAGACTTTCAACGTGATTGTCGTGTCGATCGTAAAAACTGCTTTTTCCCAGAGCGGGGCGCTCGTTTGCCGATAACGCACAAGGTAGCCGGCAAGGTCAGGTTCGGGG
>QYQB01000308.1 GCA_007280275.1 bacterium
GATTGATTCACTACCATCGTCGTAAAACCACTTGATGTGGAAACCTGCAATGTGTAGCTCGTCGCGCCACTGACCTGAATCCAGCTCAGAGTGGGAGCAGTCGATATTCCGGAAGAAGTGTCTGCCGGTGAAGAGAGAATCGGCGCTGCGGGAGCCACCACAATCGTCGTGAAGTTCCATGTCGTCGAATACTGGCTCGTCCCCCCTGCGTTCGTCGCATTCACATGCCAGTAGTATTGTGTGTTATTAGCCAGGCCCGACAAACTGTAAGATGTGCCCGAAATACTGCTTTGGTTTTCCACATTTGATGAGAAACTTGACGACGTCGAGACTTGCAGCGCGTAGATGTTAGCACCAGTGGATGCATTCCAAGTTAGCGTCGGACTTGTCGAAACACCGGTGGCACCTGACGTTGGAGAGACTAGTGTCGGCGGACTGGGCAGGCCCGGTGCAGATCCCGAGGTCGTGAAACTCGAAATGGCCGACCACGCACCCGAGGTATTATTGTGGACGCCCCTCACCCTCCAGTAGTATTTTGTACCACTTGTCAGGCCATTGGCAAATGCGAATGCTGAATTTGATGTGCTTGGTCCCACAAGAGGAATGAAACTCAGGCTGTTGGTGCTCACTTGAATCTGGTATGAGTCCACGTCATTGTCGTTGTGCCACCACAACAAAGCCCCCGTGGACCAGGTATAGCTCTGCAGGCCGGTCGGCGCTGGAGGCGCAGACTGCGCAAACGCCAGTGCGAAAAGAATCAAATGCACCGCCAATATTTTTGCAGCAAACCTCATGGAATCCGATTAGTAAACGTAGTTGTTGTTCTTTCAAATGGAGCGACGAGTGCTTTGCTCCGGCGACGTAGGCGTAGGTGAAACACACTTCACCCGCGGGGTACACCTTCTCGCACACGCCTCTGGTGTCGATTGGTGGCTCGGCGGCCACCAGTCATCGTGCGTAGTTGTGGATCCAACCAGTTGCACAGACAAAGAGAACTCAGAAAAGAGCTCCCCCTTAACGATCTGTATCACTTGTTCCCGCAGCCAAACGAGAATCTGTCACAATAAATATAGGCCTAGGTGCGTGGGAAATCAATGGAAGCCAGCTCTGGACAGCCGACTTGTGCCGCGTATCACTTCGAAGCATTTCTCGAATTTCGCGCTGAGCCGCTCTAGCCGACACAATATGGCTGATATTGTTGACTTTCTTCTCTTCGGTTGGCACCAACCGCTGAGCGAGTAGCTCTCAGCGCCGGATTGGCTGAAACAGGGGACGTGTCTCAGGTCACGCGCTGAACAGGATGAGTTTGGAATTGGAAAACGGATTGATAATTCGTTGGATCACTACTTGTAGGTCGGGTTCACTTCTGCTTCTTGGATTCTCCTGGAGCCTGATCAGTCCAACCTGAAGGGATCCTGTAGCCAATCCGCTGTTTTCCCACTTCGAGTACAATCGAGTCCTCCCGGATCTTCTGAATCACTGGCGGAGCGTGTTCGCTGATTGTGTGGATTGAATCGAGGAAAAGCGTCAACCGCAAACCGGCCGCGCTCTTTTGCATGAGGGTTTGTACCGAGGAAGAACTTTGCCTGCCCGTTCTTTGAGAAGCGGGAAGATCAGAGATGCGACGCTGTGTGATGGAAAGAGGCAGATTCCCGACACCGAGCACTCGCGTCCGCGCTGCCTGCGCCATAAGAGCAGCGGGTTCCCCCTTCTTTTTCTGTGCTTCGTCGCGTACACCATCAGCGCTTTTCAGAAACGCTTTGCCCGCTTCTTGCGGCCGTCGCTCCTCGGGAATCATTTCGCCTCGCACCCAGAGTTCTTCGCCTGCGGCAGCTGCAGAGACTTCAGGGTACCGTTCCTTTTTTTCAGCAACGTTCTCACGCCTGTCGGATTGTGAGCGAGCGATCATCTTCGATCTGTCCGCTTCCTGCTCAGCGAATTTGTCCGCTCCCGGCGCAGCCTCCTTGAGTTCTCCCTTCGCATTGACGCGTCTAGGATCCTGTTTCCCACCGGTCGCGGATTTTGCGGCATCAGCGAGCTGCGTCTCAGAAGGTGCTTTCTTGGCAAGGACAGGCTGACGAGGTTCCGATTCAATCGTTGGAGCTGTGCTGTCTCTTTCAGCGCGATAATCAGACTTCTGAGCTTCTCCTCCGAGGAACCACTTGTTGTAGATTCCGATCGTCACAAGAAACACGATTGCGGCAGCGACGCCCGCGATCCGATACCAGTTCACGCCGGAGGAGCGGCCGTCGTGCACCCGTTGCGCAAGTCGTCGCTTCAATGCATCTCTGCCTGCGAGACGGATGCCATCGACAATCTGCCGTTCTGCTTCAACAGCCTCGCGGCATTCTGCACAATCGCTGAGATGCTTTGCCAGCTCTGCAACTTCCGCCGACGGCAATCGACCCATCACGTAGCGCTCGACCAGGTCCTCATCTGCCGTCCAATGTATATTCCTCGTGTCAGTCACGTTCGTCATCACTCATGATGTTCTTGCAGTGTTCCCAGCACTTTTTCGAGTGCTTTCTTGCATTGATACTTCTTCGCTTTCACCGTGTCCGCATTTGCGAATCCAAGTTTCTGGGCAATTTCCTCCATCGACAATTCCTCCCAATAGAAGAGCAGGAGGAGCTTCCTGCATTGTTCCCCGATGCGATCGAGAGCCTCCCGAACCAACCTCGCTCTTTCCGATTCGATTAAGGTTTCAAGCACGGAAGGTGAGAAGTCCTGGTCTCCTTCCGGGTCCAGGCCGCCGGCGACTTCACGCTCCTTCTTCCGAAGCCGTTGTGACCAGATGTTTTTGGCAGTCGCGTAAATGAATGTGCTAAGTCTGGCTTTGTATTCAAACTTCCCCGCTCTGACGCGCTCCCAGAGAACGACGAGCGATTCCTGCAAAAGATCCTGGGCATCGTCCGCTGTGCCGTTGTTGCGCAGAGCATAGTTCAGAATCGGTCTTCGATTGGATTCATACAACGGAACCAATGCTTCCTCGTCCCCCTTCCGGATGAGATCCAGGATCCTGGCATCAGTAGTAAGAAAAAAGAGGGGCGACTTCATTTACCTTTCAGCAGTTGATGTCATGAACAGTCAGAAGGTGAACGGAAGACCAATGAAAAGTACACATAAGCCAACCATAATACAATCACTGAAGGGGGCGACTATGAACAGAAGCTCGGACAAACAACCGTATTTCGCCACAAAGACACCAAGGCACGAAGGCGTGGCAACACTCCTCGCCCGAATCTCCAGAAGTCAGCCCAAAAGGGTCGTCGCGATGTTCGTGCTGATGCTGGGATTCAGCACATTCCTGTTCGCCCAGGGGAATCAGCAGACAACCGCCGGGGACAGGACATCTGTCGATCTGACGATTTACAATCAGAACCTTTCCCTCATCCGGGAAGAACGACCGATCAGGCTGATCAAGGGGATGAACAGGGTCATTCTGCCCGACATTCCTGCGACAATCGACGGGACGTCGCTGCACTTTCTCAGCCTCACAGATCCGGCCGGCGTACGCGTGCTCGAACAAAACTATCAGTACGACCTGGTGCATCAGGCCAAGCTCCTGGAACGGTATATAGGCAAGGAGGTGGAGTTTATTCGGGTGAATCCACAAACCAAGCAAGAGTACACAGTTCGGGGAAAACTCATTGCTACGGGCTACGCTTTTCAGCCTCAGTACGGCGCCGCAGTTCCCAACTACTACTCCACGGGAGGGATGATTGCCGAGGTTGATGGCAAGATAGAGATCAACCCCGCGGGCCGATTGGTTCTGCCGGCTTTGTCCGAGGGTCTGATCCTGCGCCCACGGCTCGAGTGGCTTCTGAACTCCAATCGAGAAGGACAACACAAAACGGAGATCAGCTATCTCGCAGGGCAGCTGAATTGGACATGCAACTATGTTGCCCTCCTGAACAGCGACGATTCCCGGATCGATGTGACCGGGTGGGTCACCTTGACGAACAACTCGGGGACGAGCTTCAGGAACGCAGGCCTGAAGCTGGTTGCGGGCGACGTGAACGTCGTGAAGGGGGCGATGGAGTACGAGGCACGACTCAGTGCAAAGAGGGATATGATCCAGGATGCCTCCGCCCCGCAATTCCGGCAGACCGAACTGTTTGAATACAAACTGTACTCCCTGCAGCGGCGGACAGATCTCAACAACAACGAAACGAAGCAGATCGAGCTTGCCTCGGCGAACGGCGTCACCGCACACAAGGTCTTCATCTACGACGGGCTCGCCGACCAGTGGCGAACCTGGTACCGCAATTATTCATACCGCTCGCAGGGAAGTTTTGGCCAGCAGTCGAATACGAAGGTCGGAGTGTACGTGACATTCAAGAACGAACTCGCCTCGGGACTGGGGATTCCATTGCCGAAAGGAAAAGTCCGGGTCTACAAGCGTGACGATGATGGAAAGGAACAGTTCATCGGTGAGGACAACATCGATCACACGCCGAAGGATGAAGAAGTCCGGCTCTATTTGGGGAACGCGTTCGATATCGTGGGCGAACGGGCACAGAAGGATTTCAAGAGTTACGCATCGGGACATGTTGTCGAAGAGACGATCGAGATCAAGCTGCGGAACCACAAGGAGGAGCAGGTCGAGGTGCAGGTGTATGAACATCCATGGCGATGGAGCCAATGGGAGATCGTAAAGAGCAATGCTGACTGGACGAAGGTCGATCAGACGACTCTGAGGTTCCCGGTGAAGCTGGAGAAAGGTGCGGAGAAGATGGTGTCCTACACGATCCGGTACACGTGGTGACCTGTAAAACCCCCGAGGTCCCATCGTGATTCAAGACAGGCCTTGGGGGTTTGCCTTGTTGGGTGTCGGGCACTTAACAAGGGGCGTCGGGAGCGGAGTTCCCGACGAGCACGGGGGTGGATGTTCGTGACAATATCGCATATCGAACAAGGAATGTAGAATGATGAAGTTGTTTGGTTTCGAATAATCACAACACAAGGAGCATAGAACCATGAAAACACGAATCGCTTTCACACTCGTCCTCGCTGCGGTGCTGGGATTCTCGTTCGCCCGTAGCTCGGACAAAGGAACAACGGTGAGCGGACGGTTCAACAGCCCATACATTTCCCATAACGGCGGGACGGCGTATCTGCAACTATGCATTACCACACCGGCCGCGGAGAGTCATCAACGCCAGCCGATGAACCTGGCCGTCGTTCTCGACCGGAGCGGCTCGATGGCTGACGAAGGGAAAATCGAGTATGCGAAGAAGGCAGTCCGTTCGCTGATCGATCAGCTACAGGAAGGAGATTACTTCTCTTTCGTGATCTATGATGACGTCGTTCAGGTGGTTCGTGAGTCAAAGCGGGTCAGGGACAAACGGGATCTCCGGAATCTGATGGATGAGGTCTATCCCCGCGGGGCGACGAATCTCGGTGGAGGGCTGGTGGCAGGGTTGGAACAGGTCGAGCGGCATCGGGACGGAGAATTTCTCAACAGGGTCATCCTTCTGTCCGACGGGCTTGCAAACCGTGGGATCACAAGCCCTCACGAGCTCAAGCGCATTGCCCAGGGATACCGGTCAAAGTCGATTTCCGTTACAACGATGGGGGTCGGACTCGACTATAATGAAAACGTCTTGATGGGGCTTTCCCAGAGCGGGGGAGGCAACTACTATTTCATAGAGAGTCCGAACAGCCTGGCTTCGATTCTAGGGAAGGAGCTGAGGAGCGTCTCGAGCATTGTTGCGCAGAACGCATCGATCGAGCTGACGCTGGCTGATGGCGTCCACGTGCGTGATGTGATCGGATGCGAACAGCAGCGTGAGACGAAGCAGATTACGGTGCCCATCGGCGATCTCTACTGCGGGGAACAGCGACAGCTTACAGTGGAGCTCGAGATCCCTGAGGGCTCAGGGACATTACAAGCGGTCAAGGGAGTGCTTCGGTATGAGGGGAACCATGGTTGGTTTGAGTCGTGGCCCTCGTTTACCGCCACTCTCCACTACACAAGGATACTGGCTGACATCGACAAGAATCGTGATAGCGAAATCCAGGCGCTGGTCGATGTTGCGCTCTCGACGCGCAGCGTTGACAGGGCTTTGAAGGCACTCGATGAAGGTCGGAAGGATGATGCGGCAAAAGAACTGAAGGCAGCTGAATCGGTCGTGATGTTGTCACCGGCGGCGCTATCCAAAGGAGCTGGAGGAGCGATGCTTGGTGATCAACGGGCGCGGCTGGAGAGCTTTCAGTATCTTCTCAGGGACAGCGTGGATCTAAGAAAGGCGAAGAAGGCGATACAGTTTGAGAATTATCAGACGCAGAAAAAGTAGGGCATGTGGAGGCAATGTAAAACCCCCGAGGTCCGAAGGTGATGCACGCCAGACCTCGGGGGTTTACCGAGGCACACTCCCGCCGAATTCATCGATTTTGTCCAATTCTAGGTCATTTTCTCCATTCTGGCGGGTCAAAAAAAAGTGAAAAATTAACTTGACTTTGTGATATCACTGTGATATCATTGTGCTATCA
>QYQB01000223.1 GCA_007280275.1 bacterium
CTGTGCCGCCGACCTCCACATTCCACGCACTCGTCGTCCCCGAATAGACTTGAAGGGGCGGGTAGAAATCCCCTCCCTGCTCAATGCTGGTATTCCCCTTGGTTATGACCACGCCCACCGCCTCTCCGTGGGTATCAACTACTGCACCGTCTGGAGCAATGCTCAGCGTGCATCCGTCGAGAGTTAATGTTCTCCCATACGTGTTAAGATATCCCCACGTCAGTTGGATGGTGCCACCGACCACTGTGAAGTCATCAGCGAGCTTCATGGTTGCATTATTGTCGATTTCGAAACTTGCTCCGGACTGCAAGTTGCACACACCAGAGAAGCTGACGAGGCCTCCACCTACGCGTACTTTCAGTTGAGATATCGCACCGCCATCACCTGTGTCCGGGGTTGCAAAGTCTCTGCCCGATCCCATCGCCAGCACTGACGTGGAGTCGTTAGTCCCGCTCACCTTTCCATAAAGAGTGAAGCTGCTATTGCAGGTCCAGGTCATTGCCGCCCCTACAATGAGCTCCGCATTCGATTCGATGGTCACAGGACTGTTGGTTTCAACGGAAGTTAAGAGGGTAATCTTCGCAGCAGAGGACAAAGTCAAGGTGGTATTCAGCGGGAGGGTTGCGCTCATCGTGCCGATGCCCGTAAGATTCGTCGCCGTATTCTCCCAGGTTCCGTTGTTTACAATACTCCCATTTACATTTATGGTCAGGCTGCCTTCATAGTTTCTTATCGTGCCCTTGTTTGTCAAGGTCCCTTGCACGGACAATACATCAGCACCGTATTCTTCCAAGGTCTTCAACGTGTCCACCGTGACGTTTCCGATGATGGTCATATTAGTCAGCAACTTGCAAGGACTTGTCCCTCCAAATACCACCGAAAGCCAGTAGTCGCCTGAGCCACCCACTTTTTCGCTGATGCGCAGGCTGCCGGATCCACTGATTGAACCATCGTTCTGGAGCCGGTAGGAGCTGATGAGTGTCAAACCCGAACCGATCTGCAGCAAACAAGGCGATTCGACAGTCAAGTCTGTCAAGCCGGGATTGTTGATCGTCAATGTATTGCCGGCGGTCGCGGGCAGAAGATTCACACTCGCATTGTTGAATATTCGGAGTATGCTAATTGTCTCAATGGGCACATTGGAGACTGTTGCAGAACTTACAGTAAACCCGTTGAACCAGATGATATCCGTGGCAAGAGGAGCCGTTCTATTGGGTGTCCACTTCGTCGCGTCCGTCCATGACCCACTTGGACCCCCGCTCCAAACGTACGGTGCTTGCGACCAGAGAGTGGATTGTGTAGATAGAAACGCGGTGATTACGAGGAGAAGGATTGCATGGCGTTTCATGGTTCTACCCTTTCCGAGGCGTGGTTCGGCCAGAACGCAAATGAAGGGTGAACACGAAGGAGCGGTCGCGGGGCGCGGCTTCCCTTGAGCTTCCAAGGAGAATAAATCCTACAGGAAAGGAAAGAAGCGTTAACAAAGTTCGCCGGAACTGCCTCTTCGAATGTTCAACATGATGTGGAACGAGTCTCATCAGGTTAGGACGACACGGTGCTTTCACTCGGTCGTTGAATCACCAACGGAGGAAAATGCCGAAAGGAGTGGCCCCCCGTAGGTGTCACCTATGATCGAATGGATTGACGACTCGTACGACAATACTACCCATTCTTGGAATGAATGTCAAGAAGTTGGGCCCAGGGTCTCATTGACTTTGAGACCATTGCTGGCTACTTTTGCAGCGATTTGTTGGCTCTTTGTATACTCGGCCGAGATGTTTTGCCGTGCTGCAACCGTGTCCGCCGTCACAACAACGAGCACCCTGGAGCGTTATGAGCATTTCACAGATCGAGGCCTGAGAACCAGAAGCGAATCGAGTTCGGATCGCTTCTCCATGCTGCCGGCCAGCCGATTCTCAACCAGAGCACGTGGTGACGCAGGGTTGCGCTCTAAATTCGCACGCGTCTCAAAAGCATTTCCGTCGAGGCAAGAATTCAACGCTGATTTCTCCATGCAAAACGTAAGTGTGCACAGAACACTCGATCGTACTTCGAGTATGGTGAATGCGTGACAGCACACCCAACCGACACTCCCCGTTTCTCGGTCGTCGTTACCACGCACAACCGCTGCGCACTTCTCCGAAGGGCCGTCGAAAGCCTCCTGTCTCAGGACCTCTCTCCCAAAGAGTTCGAGATAATCCTCGTCGACGATGGGAGCACCGATGGAACCCCTGACTACTTGCAATCGCTTCAATGTCACAACAACGTGCGGTCAGCCCGGATCGAGAACTCTGGGATACCGGTGGCACGCAACGCCGGCGTGGCGTTGGCCCGAGGGAGGATCCTGGCTTTCACCGACGATGACTGTCTGGTTCCACAGAACTGGCTAACTCGCATCGAAGATGCCCTTCGATCGAGTCAAGCAGTCGCCGTTGGTGGAATTATTCGGAATAAGAGGGAAGACAACCTTCTTGCAAGAGTATATTCCGAAATGAATGAATCGCTGAGAACTCAATTGAATCGTAACGCTCAGCATCCAGGGTTTCTCACGACGAACAATCTCGCGTGCCTGGCCTTGACCTTCAGGAGATTCCGTGGATTCGATGAGCGATTCTTCCACGGCGCTGAAGATCGAGAATTCATCGCCAGGCTTCAGGCGGCCGGCGAGAAGGTCGTTTTTGTCGATGACATCGTCGTCGACCACTACCAGTCGTTCACGCTGACGTCATTCATTTTTCACATGTATCGTCAAGGCAGAGGTTCTTACTTGTATCACAACGTGATCAGCAATGAGAGCCACATGCCACGTGAGAAGGGCTTTGTTCAACGCAACTTTACGATGATTGAAGCGGCGATTCTTAAGCACGGCGGGATTGAAGGACTCAAGATAGCGTTGCTCATCCTTGTGGCGCAGTTGTCCGCCACAGTCGGCTACCTCAGTGCGGCGTGGGAAGGAATAACCGACTTGAGAAAAGAAGGAGCAGAACGGGGCACCGCGTCAGGCCTCGCGTCCTTCCTGGCGGGCACTATTGCCAGCTCGATATTCGGATTCTTCAGTTTCGTGATCATCGGCAACGCGCTTTCGATTGCCGAGTTTGGGCTCTTCACGGTGGCTTTCTCTTTCGAGGCGGTTCTGTCAACATTCTGCAATGCCGGACTACCGGTAAGTGTTACGCGCTATGCCTCTGAGTATTCGAAGAAGAATGACAAGGCCGGCAGCGGCTCCGTTCTGAAAAGTGGATTGATGCTGCAAGTCACCCTGTTGATCATTTTGTGCGCGGCAGTGTTATTGTTCTCAGGTTTTCTCACCGACCGGGTGTTTTCCGTCGCATTGTCGCCCTCGTTGATTCTTGCCGTTGTGGTCAGTGCTTGCAGCACGGCCCTCTTCAACTACGTGGCGAGCATCTATTCTGTCCGTCTGAGATTCAACGAATTCGCGCTTCTACGCACCATCGTATCAATTCTCCGAGTTTTGGCAATAGCGACTGTTGCAATCTCCGGAGAGACCAGCGCTGTCAATTTCTTCTGGGCGTTCACCTTGCCTACGTGGGTTGGCGTCGCGATAGCTTCATCCCCTTTCTCTGATGCCATCAAGAGACAACGGGAGGTCCATTCTCGCGAGCTGGGTCAGATTGCAGTTTACAGCGGCTGGCAGAGTGTGACTGGTTTCTCACGAATCCTCAGTACGCATCTTGGACCATTGATCCTCGCTATCTATTCGACGGACAAAGAAGCAGGCGCTTTCGGACTAGGGCTCACGTTGAGCTTCGTCTTCGCGGTCGTGGGAGGAGCAATCCATGCCTACTTCATGCCGATCGGGGCACGGATATCATCACACAATGAGATCCCCGCATACATCCGAAGAACACTGAGACTCGGTTCTCCCTTCATGCTTTTGTCTCTGGTACTCGTCGCCTTCTCGGGTCCACTCATCGGTTTGATCCTCGGGGAATCAAGACTGATCGCAGTGCCCATATTCGCTCTGCTCTCTGCACCGACGATTATTCAAATGGCTTTGACGTCCGTGAACAACATCTTCCACTACCTGTTCAAGCCGAAGTACATTACGTACGAAGCGCTGACGAGATTGCTATTGTTTCTTACGGGATCGATTATGCTTTCAGGCCATGGGGCCTTGGGCGTCGCGGCAGCATACTGTGCTGCAGGGTTCATTTCCTACGCGTTCTCGGTTGTTCTCCTCGCCAAAGAACTCAAGAGGATCGACATACGCCCTCACCCTCTCCTGTGGGTATCGTTTGGATTCTCAAGAACCCACTAACTGTTTCAAGGAGTTTCTATCATCCGGGTTGTTCACATCAATATGACCACCGCGGCATTGATCCATTATGGGTTGGGAATGGGTCGTGCCCTTCATCAGACCGACGGTGTCGAGGCCATTTCCATCTTTGAGCAGGGAGTGACTGAATCCCGCATCGCAAGCAACATACTTAGGACTTTCCCCCATCATGCATATCCATTCCGCACACTTCCTGGCAAGCTGATGGCGGCGATGCGACTCATTCGTTTGGTGCACAACTTCAAGGCGGATATTGTCCATTTCACTGACGGCGTGGAGCGACCGCTATATGGATTCCTCCTCTTCCCTGTTCTTAGGAATTTCGCAGCGATCGTCGTAACGGTCCACGACCCTGTACCCCATTCCGGAGCTCACCTGTCCTGGGCGGAACAGATGGCGAAAATGCTTGCATACCACTGCACGAAGGGCTTTGTCGTCCATGGCCCGTTTTGCCGGCAGCTGCTGCTGGAACAAGGAATCAGACCCAACCATATCTCAATTCAGCCTCACGGCGCCTTCGATTTCCTTGAAGAACGCACTGAGGACACTCGCCGGGAGCCACAGACGATCCTTTTCTTCGGCAGATTCCAGCCCAACAAGGGAATGGACTTCCTCGTCCCGGTCGCCGATCGGGTTCATTCAGTCTTTCCGCAAGCTCTCTTCTTGGTCGTGGGATCCATGGGGATGCTCCTTAGAGGAAAAGCCAGAGTCCTCTGGGAGAGGGAATTGAAATCAATGCTGAGTGCGATGCGTGAACGATCCTATTTCGAGGTGCATGAGGGATTCGTGCCAGACGATCGAATCAGCCACTACTTTCGGAGAGCAACCATAACGCTGCTACCCTACCGCGACGCCACACAAAGTGGGGTCGCGGCAATAGCTATGTCTTTCCAGACCGCGATAGTCGCAACTAACGTAGGAGACCTGGCTGAGTTCATTCTACACGATAAAACCGGATTGCTCTGTCGAACCGATGTTGAATCCATCAGTGAGGCCGTTTGCGAGTTACTTGCCAATCCGGAGAAAACACAACGACTTGCTGAGCTTGGAAAAGAACGTGCGGCGAAGTATTATACGTGGCCCGCAGTCGCGGGACAGATAGCCGCCATGTACAAGAGCATTCTTTCATCGTAGATCTGAGACATTGCATCATTGCACTGCATGAGAACCATTCTCTATATTTCTTCGGCGGGTGATATCGGCGGTGCCGAGGTCAGTCTCCTTCGAATTCTCAAGCATCTTGATCGTAGCAGATTCAGGCCAGTCGTTCTCAGTTGCCGTCAGGGCCTTTTTCCGCGGAGACTCGCGCAAGAACAGGTAGAGCATGAAGTCATTCCCTTCGACTTATCGCTCAATCGACTGCTCCATCCGGCTTCGCTGGTTCGGAATATCCTCTCACTCTGGCGTGTGTACTCTCGCCTGAGGGACGAGCGATTTGCGCTTGTCTGCTGCAACGATAACCTCACGTTGAAGCTTCTCTTTCTGCCGTTGGTATTTTGTCGGAAACCTGGCGTATGTCACCTCAGGAATTTTGAAACCAAGCGCGTGTGGATGATTCGGTACCTGCTCAGGCATCGGATTGCCCGAACTCTCGCCGTCTCACATGCGGTGAAGAATGATTTCGTTCAAAGGATGCATCTCGACGAAAACACCATCCTGGTGCTCCACATGGGCATCGACCTCGATTCCTTCAACAGAGCGGCGGCGCTTGGCACTCTTCGAACGGAATTGCATCTGGACCACAATGTCAAACTCGTGGGGATGATTGCCCGGTTCGACGTCTGGAAAGGTCACTTTTGTTTCCTCAAGGCTGCTCAGCGAGTGCTCAGGCATCGAAAAGATGTTCACTTTGTAATCATCGGAGAAGTCACGATGCACGATCTCTTTCCTCGGTTCTTGCGCTACAAGCACGAGGTCCTGGAGTATGCTAAACATCCTGATCTGCGGGATAGAATCCACTTCCTCGGCTGGCGGGAGGATGTGCCGTCTGCCCTCAAGTCACTCGACATACTCGTGTGTCCATCTGAGAACGAACCATTCGGCCTGGTTCTGCTTGAGGCGTCAGCCGCTGGTGTGCCTGTGGTCGGATCGAACAGTGGAGGTATACCAGAAATCATACGGCACAGGAGCAATGGCCTGCTCTTCAAGCCGGGGGATGATTATGAACTTGCAAAGACCATGGAGGAACTTCTGGATGACAACGAGCTCCGATCAAGGCTGATCGCCAAGGGATATGAAATCGTGAAGACTCACCACTCGATGGAGCGCTTCATGTCCATGCTGGAGGGAGTCTACGAGAAGGCAATGGCATGACCCGACCGACAGAAGCTCCTACGATATCCGCAATCGTCCCAGCCCGGAACAGCGAGCAGACGATCGGCGAATGCCTCCAGGCGCTATTGGAGTCAGGCACACCCGTCCACGAAATCATCGTTGTCAATGACGCTTCGACCGACACGACATTGGCGATCGCTCGGCGGTATGGTGTAAACACAATTGACCTCTCCACGAAACACGATGCGAACCATTGCCGAAATCTCGGCGCAAGCAAAGCGAGTGGCGACGTGCTCCTGTTTGTTGACAGTGACGTCGTGCTTCAGCCGGGGGCAGTGCACAACATCCTTGAATCACTGAGAGATAAAACGATCGACGCCGTGGTCGGCCTCTACTCGGCGAAACACCGCCACGCCAACATTGCGAGCCAATACAAGAATCTGTGGATCCGTTATTCCTACCTCAGAAGCCATCGTTCCGTGGATTGGATCTTCGGGGCCATCGCAGCAATTCGGAAGGAGGCTTTTGGTGAAGCAGGGGGTTTCGACCGTACGCTGTTTATGCATAAGGGAGGCGAGGATCTGGAATTGGGAAAGCGGATGGCTCGGAAACGACCTTCAATTATTCTCAATCCTGCAGTCGAGGTCGAACACCTCAAACGACACTCGTTGTGCAGTTTGCTTAAGAATGACTTCGTACGAAGTCAGGGCTTTGTGAAATTGGCAACCAATCTTGGACAATTTGCGCGATCGTTCTTCAAAGGCTTTGTCAACATCTACCCTGGCTTTGCCTACTCCGCGGTCCTCTCGTGGGCGATTGTGCTTTGCCACTTGCTAGGGACATGGTCGCACCCTCTCTTCTGGACAGGGCTGGTCTGCACCGCAGTGTATCTCATCCTCAACTATCCATTTCTTCGCTACTTCACTCATCACCGCGGTTTAGCTGAGACGCCGGGCGTAGTCGGTGTCATGTTTCTCGATCATCTCGCGTGCGGACTTGGCAGCTTGAAAGGAATCATTCGATGGTTGTTGTTCCGGGACGAGTAACAAAGAGATTGGACCGAATCGCGCTTCCGGCGTTTGTTTTCGGTACGTCGTTTGTCCTCTACATGCTCACCCTCTGCCCCACGGTGTATGTCGGCGACAGCGCAGAGTTCATCACCAACGCCGTAACGCTCGGAATCAACCATCCTACCGGGTACCCCCTCTACACGATCCTGACGCGCCTCTGGCTCATGGTCATCCCGTTCGGAGTACCGGCGCACACGGTCAATGCCTTTTCAGCCCTTGCAGCGTCGGGAACCGTCGTCTGTGTGTACTTCATTCTGGAGTTCCTCACAGCCCGCCGGGCCATCGCGGTTCTTCTCGCTCTGCTCCTGGCAGTCTCATCGACATTGTGGTCACGAGCTACGAGCGCAGAAGTGTATTCACTCAGCAGTTTCTTCTTCGCCCTGACGGTTCTCCTCATGCTGCAGTGGCACCGCGACAGGGAGCTGACGCAGCTCACCATCGCCGCATATGTCGCCGGACTTGGACTGAGTCAACATTCCACCGGCGTCCTAGCCGCCTTCAGCTTCCTTCTGTTCGTTTTACTGGTTGAGCCAAAGATCATTCGAAACGCCCGCACTCTCATGTTGCTCACCGTCGTATTCCTGATCGGACTTAGCACTTATCTGTACTTGCCAATTCGTTCGCTTGGCGGCCCTCCGATTGCGTGGGGAGACATGAAAACGATAGAAGGCGTGTTCCGTCACCTCCTTCCGGTCAGTGAAAAAGGGCTCGCGCCCTACCTCGGCGGAGACATGGAGAAGCGGTTCTCGTGGTTTGTCCAGCAGGCAATGACAAGGGAGTTCTGGTATTTTGGCGCGGCTGCGCTTTTTGGAATCCCGGTTCTGATGAAACGATGGCGGTTGCTGGCGCTCTTCGTTTCCGTCGTGGCTGTAAACGTTCTCTTCGCGGTCAGCCGGAGGATGCCGATCCATGCGGATTTTGACGCAAACTTCATTCCGTCGTATGTTGTCATGGTTCTCTTCATGGGTCTCGCACTTGCCCGCTTTGCGGAGATTGTTGAGAAGCGATGGCGCAGCGTTTCCACTCGCGTCCTCCAACTTGGCGTTCCGACCATGCTCATCATCATGGTGGCGATGACAGCATACGCCAATTACAGCAGAAACGACCGAAGCCGGAATTTTTTCGGGCTGGACTTCGGACAACACTTGTTTCAACCCATCGAGCGAGACGCTATCGTTTTTACGATCGGCGATGAGCAGACATTTTTTGGCTGGTACTCACAATACGTGGATAATGTCCACCCAAGCGTTTCCTTCGTCGATACACGCCTGCTTGGGACACCGTGGGGTATTCGTCTTTCCAACCGGGATCTCCGGCTCCCCCTTTGGGAAACCGAGCCCCCCGAACGGGTCGCTGCACAGATCATCCGCTCAACCATTGGCCAACGGCCGATTTATTTCACGCATCGACTCCCCTGGCGCTTTCTTGCTACGGACTATGAGATGCTTCCGGTCGGGATGCTGATTCAAATACTTCCCAAAGGATCTCCCCGGCACTACCGCCCCGTCGATTTCACATTTCATCACGGCTGGGAAACAGTAACTCTGGATGATCGATGCAAGTTGTTGGTGGATTACTACCCTAAGGAGTATGTCGACCACGCTCAGTTTTGGCTGAATCAGCAGAATGTACAGGCAGCGCAAACAGAGCTGAACAAATTCTTCGAATTCCCCCACCGGAACACAGTCACCGACATGGCAAATGCATTTCTCATGCAAGGCCTGATCGACTTCCGACGTGGACTGACGGCGAGGGCCATCGCGTACACTGATTCAGCGCTCGCTCTGAATCCTTCTCAGTGGCAAGCACTCGAATATAGAGGGAACTATCGTTTCGTGCAGAAAGACACGGCACGGGCAACAGCAGACTGGGAGGCGTCTCTTCGGGTGAATCCGAACAACAAGAATATTCGGGTCAATCTCGAGGGCGTGAGAAAGAAGAGAACTTCCAAGGAATGAAGCTGCGTTTGGGAAACAATTGATTTCCCCGAAGCGGTCAGCGTTTGAACGCTATCGCGCCCGGTATCACACCAGCCTGAAACTTCGCTTTTTGCAGTCCATCAACGTCGAAGACATACACATCACCCGGCTGGGTGTAGTCTTTTGCATCGGTCACGTACAATCGATCCGTCGCGTCGTCGTACGCCAGACCATACCCCGCAACCGTCGCAAATGGCGTCCCCCC
>QYQB01000146.1 GCA_007280275.1 bacterium
AAACAGTAAAGAGTAAACAGTTGTCAGCGAATGCTGCGGGATAGGCCGCTGAGTAGCTTCTGGACAATAAGAATCAGTGAACAGTAAACAGTGAACAGTGAATAGTAAAAAAATGGTTCAATGTATGCTCCGGGAAAGCCCACTCAGCAACTTCTGGACATTTACAAGACTGCCTTCCACAGTATCGTATGCTTGCTGATCTATGTATCCCAACCGTATTGAAATCTCGATTTGCGTGTCGATCTCACTGAGTGATGACTGCGACATGTTCAAGAAGTGCAATTTGTCTTTGCTCGTCTTCCTTGTCAATCCCTCGGCGATGTTGGACGGAACTGAGACGGCAGCCCTTCGCAATTGCGCAACGAGGCCGAAGTCCTCTTTTCTCGGGAATCCCTCTGTGATCCTGTAAATTTCCGTGACCAGATCGATGGCCTGTTGCCAGACGATGAGTTTTTTGTGGGGTCTAGGGTTCAGCATTGGTGTTGGATCAGAAGAAAGTGAACAGTAAACAGTAAACAGTGAACAGTGAACAGTGAACAGTAAACAGTGAAGAGTAAACAGTTCGATGTTGTCTGCAATAATAAATGTCACACATTTCTTATTTGCTTCAATAATTTGTTGTACTCCGAATGCGAACCAATCCAGAACCATATCATTTCATCGTTTTGGAGAATCCCCACAGCACGATAATCTTGGGTAACCCGCAGTGAGAATATTGGGCGGCGGGAATGCACTCGTTTGAAATGCAGACCGGGATGATATGGATCGATAACGAACAATTTGTAGGCTTCTTTTGCCTGCTTCTTGATTTCGCCAGGCACCTGAGAATGGCATTTCCAGAAACCATTTGTCGTTTTGGAGTTCACAGTTCGTCAACGTTCAATGTTCTCGTCTTGCCTTGTCTATGTTCTTCAAGCGCTTCATCTGCGAATCTATCAAGCACATCCTCAGATTCAGCAAATGCCTCTCCCCATTTCTTTTCTGCTTCAAGTTCCTCAAGCAGTTGTTTTGCTAATGCGTTCTGTTCAACATCCGGCAATTGAGAGGCTTTTTCAAATGCCTTTTCGAGCAACGTTGTCATAACGACCTCCGTTCCTTTCCATATGGAGACTTCTGTACTCATAATGCTTCTTCGCCCCCTAAAAAGCAAAAACCCCTGTGGCGAAGGGTGAACAGTAAATGTGAACGGTGAACAGTAAAGAGTAAACAGTTGTCACTTGTTAATCTGTGCTACCAGATAGATTAATGTCGCTGCGCTCGCAAGGACAGCGAAAGAATCCTTGATCGTTGCCGACCAGTCTATCGGCTTGCTCTCGGTGGGCGGAGCAGGCGGTTTGGCAAGCACCCTGGTCACTGTGATCGCAGATCCGTCAGGGATCGAAGGATTCGTGCTGAACCATCCAAGTCCTGATTGCATGACATAGCCTTCTGGATACGAAATCAAAGCAACATCAGCGCTATCTGTCGCGCCACCGGCACGGTCGATATAGAATGACCTGCTCTTTCCATCAACATAAGCATAAATTCCCGGATTTCGCACTTCGCCCTGCACTGTCACTGTGAAAGGCCTCTGAGGAATCATCAACCGATCGCCGGGCTGCAGGATGATATCTTCATTACCTCTTGGATCATCCAATGCATCCTCAAAGTTCGCACGGTATCGCTGAGCATTCCTGGTCAGGCTCCCGCCGCGCGCATAGGCTGATGTCATCAGGCCACCCGCGCGCCGAACGAGATCGGAAAGCCGCTCATTGCGAACGTTCAGGACATAGGTGCCCGGGTGCTTAACCTCTCCTTCAACCGTTACTGACTTTTGAGGCAGAAAATCTGGATTCGGTCGTACGTAAACCTGATCTCGATACTGCAATGGATACTTCCCGGCCGAGGTCTTGAGCAATTGCTCTTTTGTTCTGGTTGTATCAAACAAATCCGGCAACTGTGCAAAGCGGGTGACAACGAGCGAATCCTTCCCAAGTCCCTTGCGGGCCATCCGGGCAATTTCGGCTTGCACTGCCCATGCATCCTCTGTATATCCACCAGCCTGCAGGAGCAGGTCGAGGAGCGTCATGTTGTTTGTCAGCTGATATTCGCCTGGCTTCTTTACCCTTCCATCTATGCGAACTGTCTTGTTCGTAATTTCAATATCAGTTATTGGGAAAATGATTACCCGGTCACCCGGCTCGAGCAGCAGATCTCCTTGGCGATAATCAAGCAGGTTCCCCAGATGAAACGATATGATTCTCCGCGTAATGCGGTCAGGGTTTATCCGCACAATATCTGCCCGCTCCATCAATACTTGTTTTCGAAAAAGGGTATCAGTCAGTGCGCCCGTCTGAAGAATAAGATCATAGAGCGTCAGATTCGATAGGAGAGGATAGGTCCCCGGCCGCCGGACAGCCCCTTCAATTTGCACAGTTTGCGGAGGCTCTTTCATCTCCGCCCAGGAATAGAGCACGATCTGGTCATCGGGCTCAATCGGCATGTTCCCTTCCTTTGTCTCCAGAAGCTTTCCAAGGTCGAATGGAATATCCCTCCTCGTTCGCTTGTCGTCGTTTAGCCGCTTGATATCCGCGCGTGGAAGATAGGTCTGCGCCCGGAAGAGAGAGTCCTTCATGCCACCGGCCACTGTGACAACGTCATAGAGCGTCAGACTGTCGGCAAAGGGAAATGTTCCAGGGCTCTTGACATGGCCACTCAGGCTATAGGTACGGGCAGCGTTAAAATCATAGATGGAGAATATTCTAATCCGGTCAAGAGGCTCGAGCTTGATATTGTTGTTTGGATCACCAGCCAGGACCTTGTTCAGCTCAACATGGATTGCCGTCAGGTGCTTATCCGGATCTGTGCGCATGATATCGGCCCGCCCCATGTAGACGGTCGGATGCAGGCTATCGGCTGCCAAGATCAGCTGAAGGAGCGTAGGAACCTTCTCGAGCTGATACCTGCCCGGACGCCAGACGGCTCCTTCGATGGTGACAAAGTTCTTCTGCTCGTCCACGATAGGGAAGATGCTCACGATATCCCCATCTTCGAGTGTGTAGTCGCCTTTTGCCTTCATGATTTCCGAGAAATCGATGTCGAAGATCTTACGGTCCAGCTCGCCTTTCTTACGCTGCTCAAAGGGAATGATGCGATCGATCTGGACCCGGTTGAGATACATGACCGATCGTATGCCGCCCGAGAACTCGAGAAGCTTCGAGAGCTGTTCGCCGGCAAGAAGCTCATACCGGGCCGGGCGCAATACTGCTCCTGCGATGCCGACCGTGCGGCCACGCAAGGGGACGAAAATGATATCATTGTCATTGACACGCACATCATTTGTCTTCGTGGCACCTATAAGATAATCATACAAATCGACTTTGGAGGCCAGCTTGCCATTTCGTATGAGCTGGACCTGCCGCATGGTCCCGCTGGATTTCGGGCCACCAACGACGAAGAGCGAATTAAAGACACTGGCAAAATTGCTCACAAAGTAGCCGCCGGAGCTCGCTACCTCGCCCATCATAAAGACGCGCACCGCCCGTAGTTTTGAAATGGAAACATCCATATAGATGCTCGGCGGCGACTCCGTCAGTCCGGCATAGGACTTTGACATCGCATTCTTCAGTTTCTCCTTTACCTTCTCAAGGCTATAGCCGCTGAGGAATATTGGACCAACCGTAGGGACAGTAATGCGGCCTTCGCTATCGACGGTGGACTCGTTCATCATCTCCACCGTCCCCCACATCGAAATCTTCAGGACATCCCCGGATCCGATGACATATTCTTTATCGGAGTATGAGGGGGTGGGCTGAAAGCTGTTTGCACCCGACTGAAAGATGCTCAGGCCGAACAAGGGCAGCTCCTGCGGACCTGAGGCGACCACCTGTTTCGGCTCAGGCTGCGGCGATTCCTTCGCGATCTCCTGCTTGAGCTCTTGCTTGATTTCTGGTGTGATCTCTTGTTTGATCTCTTTCTTGACTGTATCTACTTCTGCCTGTGTCGCGCTCGTCACTGGCTTTGGCTGCCCAGCGGGGGTTCCGGCACGTTTTTGAAGGTACGTATTGAGGTCAACACCGAACTCCCTAGCTTTCGCCTCGGCCTGTGCACGGGTCATCCCGTATTCTTTGATCTTTGCTTCGATTTCCTCTGGAGTCATCTGCCTGAGCTGACCTTCAGCCTGCTGCTTGATCCCTGATTTGGACTGTATCTGATCGGCGCTCAGCTTTGAGGCAATTCCCGCCTGCGCCCCTACGATGTACTTTTCCCTTTCGGCCTCAGTTTGAGCAAGGCTTAGAGAGAAAAGCAACGCGGTGGAAAGCAATAGCAGAGTATATCGAAGTTTGATCATGATTCTAGACCCGTTTCGCAATATGTATCTTTGGAGGTAGTTGCTCAGCGTGATTGCCACTAAGTCACAAAGGCACGAAAGATTCAGAGAATAATCCTCTTGATACCTCTTTTGATGAGAGGGACATTGAAATTGATAAGAAAACCAAGTCGTTTTTGGGTCAATTTCAAATGGCTCAATATCTGTGCTTCCCACAAAGGGTTCATTTCATCGACAGCTTTGAGTTCACAAATAATTAACTCCTCGACCAAAACGTCCAATCGCAATCCCTCGTCAAAGGTCAAACCGTCATAAACGATTGGTAATTCCACTTGCCTGCGATAGTGCACACTCCGTTTCGTAAGCTCATGACAAAAGCAAACCTCATACACTTTCTCAAGCAAACCAGGGCCTAACTTGGTATGCACTGTGTATGCAGCATCAACGATCTTGCTTGCAAGAGCTTCCTCCTTTTCAGACAACGGACCAAATCGTTCTTTCACACTTTGTGCCTTTGCGCCTTGGTGGCTGTTTGTATTCTTAAAACTAGCTGAGCAGTTACCTTTGGAGAACAATTCTGGTAGTTGCCCAGCGTGATTGCCACCCCGCCTGCCAACTCAGTTCTTCGTGGCGGGCAGGAAAGTCCCTAAGACACTAAGGAAAGCACTTCCATTACTCAAGATGTAGTGTGCCTTCGTGGCTGAGTAGTTACCAATTCTGGAAGATTGCTGG
>QYQB01000211.1 GCA_007280275.1 bacterium
GACCGGGCCCGCGCAGATCTGGCTACCATCCCTGACTCTGACTCAAAGGAAGCGCTGCTCGAATTCGTCGACTTTGTTATGGCGAGGGAGAGCTAAGTGTAGAAGCGTAAAAGAAAAGCCCCGTCTGGTCAGCCAGGACGGGGCTCTGTTTTTCATGTGGGACCTTGCCTATATCCGACTTCTCAGGATTGAGGCTGAGTCAGAAGTCGGACATCATCTAGTTCAGCGACGAGTAGAAATTATCATCCAGCAGCATTTCGAACTGCATGATCATTTCCTCCACCATCTTCTCGCCAGTGAATCCGATCGTCTTGAACTGAATCATCCCCTTCTTGTCGATGACGAATTTGGTGGGAATCCCATCGACGCCATATTTTTCAACAAATCCTTCATCGTACAGCACAGGGAAGGTGTACTTGTTGTCGGCCATGAACTTCTTCACCAAATCTTCCTTCTCCTTGCCAGAGACATTTTCCCATGTATTGACAGCGAGGATCACAACCTTCGGGTTGTCTTTGTACTTATTGTAGACCTGCTGGAGGTACGGGAAGGAAGCCTTGCAGGGCCCGCACCAGGTTGCCCAGAAGTCGATCACGACAACCTTGCCCCTCAAATCGGAGAGCTTTACGATCTTACCTTCCAGATTTTTCAGTGCAAAATCGACCGCCGGCTTGTTAACGCGACCTTTCGCCAGATCTTTCTTCAGATCTCCTTTCGCTGTTTCCTTTGCCTGGGCCACGGCTGTGTCAAACCCCTTGTCGGAACCTTTCACTTTCACGTAGGCGGCTTTGTACGCCTCGAGGATCTTGTCGTTCGCCTTCCCCTTTTGGATGAAATCGGCCGCCGTTGCCATTGCCTTGTCGTACTTGCCGTTCTTCACGTAGCACTCCACCAGCCTTTGATTGACATCCGCCTGGGCGCCGCTGGTCAACGTCACTGCCTCCTCATAGGCGGTTTCAGCTTCCTGCATTTTGTTGAGCTGGAACAGGCCAAAGGCATACGTGTCGAGGATCATCCCCAATGTCATGTCATTTGATTTCTTCCACTGACGTGCGCTCAAGTACCCCGGCTTGGTGGACTGATCGGGGTTCTTCAGGAGATCGACCCCTTTCTTTGCCCACGAGACCGCTTTGTCCAACTGCTCACCCTTTTCTATCAATGCCCATGCGAGGCTGTTATACATGTTTCCATTCTTCTTCGGCATAGATTCCAAGGCGGCGAAGGCTTCATCGTAGTTCTTTGAAGCCATGGACGCTGTCATCCGGAATGACGCAAGAGTATTTTCATAATTCTCCTTGTTCATACCCTCTTGCGGAAAATCACCGAGGAATTTCTCCATCAAGACCGCTCGCTTGGCGGCGTCACGCTCCGCGTAGACCTCACTCAAATGCACGCCCTCTGCAGCTTTGCCTTTCGGGTTCGCCGCAATTGCCCCTTTCCGGATTTCATCCGCTTTGTCTTTCATACCAATTTGCTGGTACATCGACGCGAATTGAGAGAGAAGATCATCCTTCGTGCTGTTTTTCAGATAGAGTGCATCGAGTTCGCTCCTGATCTTCGCTTTCGTTTCGTCACCCGGGCTTTCTCTCAACATCAGTGACCACTGCATGAATACAGCCGCGACGTTCAGTGGATAGAGCTCTTTCTCCATCGCAAGCTCCTTCTGCACAGCCTCCGCATCCTTGGTCAATTTGAAGTCGATGTAGGAACCCGACCTCACCATCGAAGCCCGCATGAGATGCGCCCCTTCCAGCGCATTGCCGTTGGCTCCGTATACCATCGTCTCCCACGATTTCTCCCCATTGTCGTCCTTCTCGTCGCCTGAGGTAAAGCGGAGAAGAAGCATGCGCGTTTTCTCATCTGCCAGCTTGAAGGAGGCCTTCCACAAACCGCCATCCTTCTTCATCGGCAGCTCCAACAACTGAGGCATATCGCCGGAGCTCTTTGCCAGCAGAAGCTCCGCTGTTATTCCCTTCGCGTCCCGAAGAACCGCGCTCTTTGCAGACGTGTTGTACGCTATAGCAATCTGATCGCCGATTTTCGGTTTCGCGGGACTCATTGTTGCGATCTGGTCCTGCGCAAACAGAAAGGACGTCAAGAGCGACATCAGTACGAGCGCCCCGCACATCATCTTGTTCCTCATACTCCCTCTCCTGAAGTTGTGCTGAATGGTGGTGGATCCTAAGACAATGATTTACTGCGTCACATTCGTACGAATTCCTTCTCGGCCAGGCGTACGACCAGAACCGGGCAGGGGGCATATCTCACAACTTTCTCAGCTGTGCTGCCGAAGAGAGCGTGCTCGACGCCGGAATGACCATGAGTCGCAATGATGATCAGATCGACCGACTCTGCTTTCGCGTACTGATCGATCTCGTTGAACGCTTTTCCCGTGCGGACGGCGCATTGAGCCTGGACGCGAGTCCCGATTTCCTTGCGTATCAATTCCTGCAATTCCTCGGTGCCACGTTGTCTCAGTTCATCTTCGACCGAAGGGAATCCGACCTGCCCGAAACTGAAATCGGCAGGATAGACGGCAGGTTCTACGACGTAGAGGAGATCGACGGACGCCTTGAATTGCTCAGCAAACGTAATGGCGTACTGGAGGGCTTTCTTGGAATGTTCCGAGAAGTCAATCGGAACAAGGATACGGCTCAGTTCGATCGGGGAGTGTCGACGCGAACTAACGCGCCTTTGACGCTTTGCTCCTCGGACCGGCGGATTTCGTTTTGTCTTTGCCATCGTGGTCCTCCGATGAAAGCGGTTCACTTTCTTCACAGCGTGACGTGATAGAGTCGAGCTCGCTCCGTACTTTTGAGAGCTCCTTGTCAGCTTTCCGAAGCCGGACGGCGAGAATTTCCGCCAGCCGCAAGACGATTTTGATTCCGAGTTCGGTCTTCTGTTCGATCAGTTCAAACAAGTCGGTTCTGAAGAATCCGATAAGCGAACAATCGGTTCTGCAGATGGCGGACGCCGAACGGGGAGCCTCGTCCAGGAGCGCCAGCTCGCCGAAGAAATCTCCGTCACTCAGGACAGCAAGCTCCTTGTCCTCCCCCTCGCCCTCCGCAATACGGATCGAAACCTCCCCTTCCCGGATGATGTACATACCCAGGCCAGGATCACCCTGGAAGAACACCTGCTCACCCGCCTTGTACTCCCGCTTGTGAACAATAACAGCAACGCCGCGCAACTCGCGCGCCGAGAGGCCGGCGAAAGCTGGGACTCTGCTCAGCACAGCTTCGGTGCTTCCGTCCTGAATACTCTTTCCGAAGAAGAGGTTTCTCCAGAGGGCACTACCGTTCGATAAGTGTGACACGGGCATCTCCGTCAGTCGTAGACGAAATCGAGCCATTTGTATTTGTCATTCGCGTTCCCAACGACATCGAAGAACGCTTGTTGCAGGCGCTTCGTGACCGGACCGGGGTTCCCTTCGCCGACCTTCATCTTGTCGACGGATCGGATGGGAGTGATCTCGGCCGCCGTCCCCGTAAAGAATATCTCATCGGCAACAAAGAGCATTTCACGAGGAATGAGTCCTTCGACAACGCGAAGTCCTGCATCCTCGGCGAGCTTCAACACCGACAGACGGGTGATGCCGGGGAGAATTGCAGCGATCAGCGGAGGAGTGTAGATGACGTTATCCCGCACGAGGAAAATATTCTCACCACTTCCCTCGCTGATATATCCTGCCGTATCGAGCGCAATGCCTTCGCTGTACCCGTCGAGAACCGCCTCCATCTTGATGAGCTGGGAGTTCAGGTAGTTGCCCCCCGCTTTCGACATCGTGGGAATCGTGTTCGGAGCCGGTCGGTTCCACGACGACACACAGACGTCAATCCCATGTTCCAAAGCGTCATTCCCGAGGTACGCACCCCAATCCCACACTGCAATCATCACGTCAACAGGACACCCGAGCGGAAGAACGCCCATTTCGCCGTAGCCGCGATAGGCAAGCGGACGGATATAGCACGCTTTCATCTTGTTCGCGCGGATGGTTTCCTTCACGGCGTCTTCAAACTGCTTGAGCGTGTATGGGATCTCTGCACGGTACATCTTGCTGGAATCGTACAAGCGGCGCAGATGTGCTCCGAGGCGAAAGACCGCCGGACCGCGTTTAGTGTCGTAACAACGAATTCCCTCAAACCAGCTGGACCCATAGTGCATCGCGTGCGTCAGCACATGGATCTTTGCATCGTCCCAGTTAACCAACTTCCCATTCATCCAGATCTTCTCAACTTTGTTGATCGGCATAGCTCATCGGCAGTTTTTGATATCGTCAGTTAGGTAAGTGAGGCTAGAGAGCCGGTCGAAAAATGCCGCCACGAAGTCACGAAGACACCAAGGTGTGAGATGAACTTTGTTTTTTCTCTTCTATTTCTTTGTGCCTTGGCGCCTTTGTGGCAGAAAGCGGGTCTTCGTCCAGGCTTCTAGTTGATCGGCATTTCATAGATTCGGTAGCGTCTGGTGATTTTTCCCTGCATCGCTTCGGCCGACTTCACCATTCTCACGTTGTCTTCCAGGATCCAGCTTGCTTCTCCATACTTGTAGCCGAGCTTTTTCGCCCGAACGGCAGTCTCGTAGAACAAGACTCCCGCCGCGCCCGTGTTGAGATACTCCGGAAGAACACCAAGCACAATGACGCGCACCAAATTAATTTCTTTCTTGCGCAAATACAACTGCAACAATCCAGGCAGGAGCCGCCCCTTCCTGTTATACCAGAGAGGAATATTGATGTCGGGGAGTGCAAGCCCGAATCCGATCGGTTTCCCCTTGCTTTCCGCGAAGAGTATGAGATCCGGAACTACAACCGGCTTCAGGTCCTTCGCCAGCGCATCGATTTCAGCGTCGGTCATAGGAACCGCCCCCCAATTCTTCGCCCACGCGGCATTGTAGAGCTGTTTAATAATCGCAACATCCCGTTCGAAATGCTTCATGTCGATCGGGCGGATCGTGAGGCTGTTTCTGGTTTTGACCAGTGTGTTGGCCCGCTCAAACCGTTCGGTGTAGACGGTCTCCTGAGAGAGGGTGTATGCATACAGATCCTTGGCTTTCACAAAACCGTATTGCTCGGTGAGCTTTACATAGTATGCCGGATTGTAGGTCATCAGCACTGTCGGTCGTTCGTTGAAGCCTTCGAACAGCAAGCCATATTCGTCATTGACCGATGGGTTTGCAGGCCCCCGGAATGCTGTGGCCCCTTTCGACTTCACAAAACTCTTGGCGACGTCAAAAAGAGCGTTCGCAACCGCCTGGTCGTCAATGCACTCGAAGAACCCGAAGAACCCCATCTTCTCATTGTGTTCTTTGTCATGATTGTAGTTGACGATACCAGCGATCCGACCGACGACCTCTCCATTGCGTTTCGCGAGAAAGAACTCGGCATCGGCATGCTGATAGAACGGGTTGTTCTTTTTATCCATCAGCTTTTTGCGGTCCATCAGGAGCGGCGGCACCCAAAAGGGGTTGCCTTCATAGATTTTCCACAGGAATTTGATAAACTGGTTGCGATCCGCGCTGGTCACTACTGGCTGGATCTGGATCGTGCTCATAGGCATGCCTCGGAGAGATTGGTTACGTTGAAGGTACTAACGTCAGAACAGAAAAGCCGCCACGCGAGGCGCAGCGGCTTCCGTACTCCTGGTGCGATTGGCGAAGGATCATGGATTGCTCAGCTGATGGCCCCGACCTTTTTCCCCACCTCGGAGAACACATTGAGGATCTTGTCGAGATGCTCATCTTCGTGAGTCGCCATATAGCTCGTGCGAAGCATTTCCAATCCTGGCGGAACTCCCGGACGGATAAACGCATTGACGAACACTCCCGCCTCAAACAGCATCTTCCACATATACAGCACTTTCTCGGTGTCACCAATAATCACCGGAACGACGGCTGAATCATGCTCTCCGATCTTATAGCCCATACCCTTCAGTCCTTGCCGCATTTTGCGTGCATTGCGCATCAGTTTTTCGATGCGCCACGGCTCGGCCTCCAGGATCTCAAGTGCAGCAAGAGCTGCCGCGACGGACGCCGGGGTTGGACTCGCACTGAAAATCAGCGCCGGAGCGTGGTGTTTCAGGTAATTGATGACTGAGCGGGTACCGACAACAAAGCCGCCCAGCGAGGCGAAGGTCTTGCTGAACGTCCCCATCGTCATGTCGACTTCGTTTTCCAGGCTGAAATGGCTCGCCGTTCCTCGCCCCCCTTTTCCGATGACGCCAACGGCGTGGGCATCGTCGACGAGGATCCTCGCATTGTATTTCTTGGCGACCTTGACCATGTTCGGGAGGTCGAGTATCTCCCCGGAAGTACTGAATACGCCATCCGAAACAATCAGCTTTGGAACGTCGAGCGGGAGCTTGGAGATCACCGTCTCCATATGTTTCATGTCGTTGTGCTTGTAGCGGACAACCGTCTGGGCATCTTTGTCAATCAGCGTTCCAGCTCCGTTGGCGATCAGGTTGCCGGCAACAATGCAGGCGTGGTTATCCTTATCTGAAACTACAAACTCGCCGGGCTCCACCAGGGTCGGGATAATTCCCTGTGCCGTTTGGAAACCAGTGCTGTAGAGAAGACAATCCTCTTTTCCCATGAATAATGCCAGTCGCCGCTCGAGCTCGACATGGAGATCCAGCGTACCTGTGAGGTACCGTGATCCTGAACAGCCGGTCCCATACTTCTGCACAGCCTTGATCGCTGCCTCTTTTACTTTGGGGTGAGCGGTGAGACCGAGATAGTTGTTCGATCCCGCCATGACAATCTTCCGTCCCTCGATTTGAACTACCGGCCCTTCGCTTTCTTCAATTGCATGAAAATAAGGATAGAGTCCGGCCGCTTTTGTTTCGTCCGCACGCGTGAAGTTGCGACACTTATCGAAAAGGTCCAATGATACCTCGGTCAGTAATGAGAAGAGAAGGTGAGAAACGAGTAGACTTTGCTAATCAAATCTTTTTTGAATATACTTCAATAAGCAACGAAAGTCAACGAAACCGTTCGTTTTTGAAAGGATTTCGCTATCCCGACAGTTCTTGTCACCGGTGGCACGGGTTTCGTCGGAAGCCACACCATCGAGCTCCTGCTTCAACGTGGTTTCGACGTGCGTTGTCTTGTCCGGCAGAGCCGCCCGAATCTAGGTTGGATCAAGAATCTTCCGATCGAGGTCGTCCGGGGAAGTTACTACGATGTTGATTCACTCAAGGCAGCCGCGAGAGATGCCGACTACGTTCTTCACATCGCGGGCGTGACGAAGGCCAAGCGGCCCGGTGAATACCACGACGGGAATGTGCTGGCAACGAAGAATCTTCTCGAAGCTGTTCTCTCTGATTCCCGCCTGAAGAAATTCACTTTTGTCAGCAGCCTCACAGCAGCGGGACCAAGCCCCGATGGTTCCCCCCTTCGTGAAGACTCTCCCAGCGCGCCCATTACACCATATGGCGTTTCGAAGCTGGAAGCTGAAACAATCTGTCAGCTCTATGCGACGAAGGTACCTATTGTCATCCTTCGTCCACCCGCCGTCTACGGCCCAAGAGATGGCGACATCCTGGAGGTCCTCCGGTGGGTGAACAGAGGAATTGAACCTGTTTTCGGAACACGGAGCAAACAACTCAGCCTTTTCTACGGGCCTGAATTGGCGCGGGCTATCATCGAGGCAACGCTCTCCGAACGGACGACAGGTGAGACTTATTTCGTGGCAGATCCAATCGTGTACCCTTTGACTGAAGCGCTGGCAATTGCTGCGAAAATTCTCGGTCGCCGCACGATCAAGGTCCACCTCCCTTCCCTCCTGCTCTACACAATCGCCGGCATCTCAGAATTCGCCACGTCATTCAGCCGGGCCCCCGCGACCCTCAATGTCGAAAAGGCTCGAGACCTGCTGCAGACGCACTGGGTGTGCAATCCTGAGAAATTCGAGAGTCATACGGGTTTTCGGAATCGAGTGTCGCTTGACGAGGGGCTGAAAGCGACGATACACTGGTACAAGGAGTTTGGCTGGCTCTAGAACCGCGGTCGAAAACATCGACTTTGCCACGAAGTCACTAAGACACGAAGAAAATCTTTGATTTTTCTTCATTCAAGAACCTTTGTGACTTTGTGCCTTGGTGGCACTACTTTTCGACCGGCTCTCTAGACCGCTGCCTTCGGTCCCATTCGGAGAGTCATATTTCAATTTGGAGGAGACATTGCAGAGTTACATACTGGTGTTCGCCGGTGGAGGCATCGGGGCAGCGCTACGGTACTGGCTGTCCGGAGTGGTTCACGAACGGTTGGGCAGCGCATTCCCTTACGGAACCCTCGCGGTCAACATATTGGGCTGTTTTGTCATCGGCATCGTGATGGCCTCAATGCAGGAGCGGTTTCTTGCTCATCCGTCGCTCCGCGTTTTTCTGACCATTGGAATCCTTGGTGGCTTCACGACATTTTCGAGTTTCAGCTATGAAACTATCGCGATGCTGAAGGACGGGGAATTCTTCTATTCCTCTGTTAATATTCTTGCGAGTCTCGTCTGTTGCATCGCGGGAACCTGGCTTGGGGTCATCGTGGGCAAACACATGTAAGCGAAGGAACAAAAGACATGAAACTCTCAGGTGAGGGAAAACTGCTCAGGATTTTTCTCGGCGAATCTGACAAGGTCGAACACCGGCCTCTGTACGAAATCATTGTCGAACGAGCGAAGAAGGCAGGACTTGCCGGGGCTACGGTCTTGCGCGGGATCGAAGGATTCGGAGCGGACAGCCGGGTCATTCACACCGCAAAGATCCTTCGCCTTTCAGAGGATTTGCCAATCGTCGTTGAACTCGTTGACACCGAGGAGAATGTCAAAGGCTTTCTCCCGACGGTGGATGAACTTTTCGAAAGGGCCGGTTGCGGCGGTATGGTAACAATCGAGCGGGCGGAGATCATACATTACTCACCGGGGAAGAAGACAGGGCGATAGTTGCGTTACCGGCAGGTACGCGAGAATACAGGATTGCATGGAGCGGAGCGTGCGGGAGGAATGGATGGGCGGAAGAAGAAAGACTCAGCTCACTTCAAATGAAAAAGTGTCGTTGCACGAGACCAGTTCATCCTCCTTCGAACCGTAGATTCGATACTCAACGCGGTCGCCTGAATCGAACGAACCAAGATTCATGACCCAGTAGGAATTGCTGCGCTGCTCGTTGTTCGAGTTCCACTGGGCCGGCATTTTGCAGAACAGCTCCCGCCCATCAGCTGTGTACAATGTAATCTCGAGCCACACGGACTGACCGCCTTCGATCGGATACGTCCCGATCCACAACTCCACTTCTTGACCCGCGGAGACGTACTCGGGAATTCGTGATGCGTCCGTAGTATTGTGCCAGAGTATCATTCTCCACCTCCTCCGTTGCTGTGCGACAAAGTGCAACGGTGGAATGTCTGATCTCCATGTCTGCGTGAGCCTTGGTTCACCATCGTAGTGCCGGGGAGGCACCCGCGAGCGAATCGAGGAGGACGATTGAAAGCGCGAAAGCCGCAGCTGAATCCCGCCACGCCGACCATCCTGCTTTCCCTCTACAAAGTAGTCGATTCGTACGGAGAAAGCAACCGCGCGTTCCGCCCGATGCAAGCCGGACTTCCCACATCTGAGAAGACGATGCTTTAGCCCCACTGGGCATCGAAAAAAGTGAGTTCTCCACACGTCGCAAAACCGTGAGCGCTCAATTCGGGATGGTTCTCTCAAAGAGACCCCCGCGACGACACTTGCCTGAAGTGCCTTGGGTTAAAGGAAAATATTCTTCACATTGGCGTGCGATCAATTCGAAGAACAGACCTTGCCTGCTATTCGGCAGGAGGATGACGATCGGAGGAGGAATCGATATGGTTTTGATACTTATGTTGATGCAGATCGTTCTCATGCACATCGTTGCTTTGCCAGATTCGGCGCAGAACGCAGCACTTGTTCAAGAAGTCACTGAACAAGACACTGCTCAATCCAGATTCAGATGGGAACGGTTCACGCACAATCCAGTATTCCCGGCTGTTCCCGGAACGTGGATGGAGTCCCAGACAGCAAACCCGGACATGTTGCTCATCGGCGACACGTGCTTCATGTATTTCCGGGGCCAGCAAGGCGGGCACGACAGGATAGGGGTTGCAACCATCCCACGAGAACGCTTCGACGGTTTTACCTGGTCAATCAGACCGCAGCCTGTCATCGACATCGGTGAACCTGGATCGTGGGACGAAACACACGTGCTCGACCCAGCTTCTGTGCTGGTCAACGGGAAAGTCTTCCTGTACTACTCCTCCGTCAGTCGCAAGAGCGATCGGGCAATTTGCCTGGCGGTTTCTGAAGATGGAATACACTTCAAGAAATATGAGGCAAACCCTGTTGTCGTTGGCGGCGGTCCGGAAGTCGTCTACCGCGATGGTGTGTTCTACCTCTATTATTGGAAACGTGTACCTGGCAGCAAAGGATTTCAGATCCATCTTGCCACCTCGCAGAACGGCTTTCAGTTTTCTGAATACGAGGTGGGTCCCGTCGTGCCGGTCGGCCCGGAGGGAAGCTGGGACAGCCACACTGTTGAGACTCCCAGGATTTTCAACGAGAAAGGGATGTACTACCTGACGTACTGCGGTTCCAATCGCCACAACGACTATCCTGCAGATGCCGGGCTCGCCACATCCAAGGATCTGGTCCATTGGACAAAGTACCCGCACAATCCGATTTTCTCCCGGGGTGTCGAACACGAATGGGACGAAGGTGCGATTTGGTTCACCACAGTAGAAAAAATAGATGACCGGTACTTCATGTGGTACGAGGGCTATGGGGGCGGGACTGCGCGGACCGAACCTTATGGGAGTTATCTCAAGGGGGGTAAGTCGCAGGTCGGCATGGCAGTGCTGAAGGCGCCTTTTTTCTATGTTCGCCCGGAGTAAACATCCTGCAGCGAGGCAGGTGTATCGATTTGCCGAAGCCAGCACAATGGCGACACGGGACCGCTTGAATCTCATGAACTGGAGAAACTATGAACGACAAAGTTTGTCCGTGGTGGTTAGGGTATCTTCTGGCATCGCCGATCAGAACGCTTGCTCAAAACCCAGAAAAGATCCTGCGACCGTACATTAAAGTGGGAGACACAACGCTCGATGTCGGGAGCGCAATGGGTTTTTTCACTCTACCGATGGCACGCCTGGTGGGAGAACGGGGGCGTGTGGTATGCGTGGATCTTCAAGAGAAGATGATCAACGGACTGAGGAGGCGCGCTTCGAGGGGAGGATTGATGGACAGAATGGACCTGCGTGTCTGCACCCCGGCGTCGCTCAACATTGATGACCTAGCCGGAACGATCGACTTCGCTCTGGCGTTTGCTGTCGTACACGAGGTGCCCGATGCAAAGAGGTTTCTCTCCGAAATCTATGTCTCATTGAACAAAGGGGGCGTGCTTCTGTTCTCAGAACCTACAGGCCACGTCACAGAGGAAACCTTCGGGGAGACGCTGTCAATCGCCAGTTCGATAGGATTTCGAATAGCGGAAAAACCGGGAATACGACGAAGCCACTCCGCTCTCCTGGTGAAGGAGTAGAGCGCCAGGCCGGATCAGATGCAAGCCTGATCTGATCAGTCTGATCGGTGTGTGTATCGGACTATCGTACGATTAGTCGCAAGAAGTGTATGAGTTCGTAGGACAGGGCGGAGACAATCGCTGCGCATGGTATCGTAAGGATCCAAGCTGTGACAATTCTCCCGGCCAAACCCCAACGCACTGCGGTCACTCTTTTCGTCGCCCCCACGCCCATGATCGCCCCGGTAATTGTGTGCGTCGTGCTTACTGCAATTCCGCTGAAGGCAGTGACCAGGAGCGTAATGGCCCCTGCCGTCTCAGCACAAAACCCACCCGATGGTTTCAGTTTGGTCACTTTTTGTCCCATGGTCTTCACGATCCTCCATCCTCCGAAGAGGGTTCCCAGGGCGATTGCGATGTGGCAGCTGATAATAACCCACCAAGGCACCTCAAAGGTCTTCAGATAACCGGTCGTAACAAGAAGAGTGGTGATGACACCCATCGTTTTCTGTGCGTCATTCGTGCCGTGACCAAGGCTATAGAAGGCGGCGGATACGAGTTGAAGTTTCCTGAACATATTGTTCACGCGCGATGACGACCGGCCGTGGAAGGCCCACATCGTGGCAACCATCAGAACGAATCCCATCACCATCCCCATCACCGGCGCTACGACGATGAAGATGAGAGTCTTGGTCCAGCCGCCCACGATGATGCTACCCAAGCCCGCTTTCGTGATGGCCGCCCCTGCATACCCCCCGATCAGAGCGTGAGAGGAGCTGGTAGGAATGCCGAAGTACCACGTCACAAGATTCCAGACGATCGCTCCCGTCAATCCGCTCAGGATCACATATTCGTTGATGCTCGTCAACTCAATGAGGCCCTTTCCGATTGTTTTCGCCACTTGAACGTCAAACATGAAAGCAGCCACGAGATTAAAGAATGCCGCCCACGCAACCGCTTTCCGCGGGGTCAGAACGCGAGTCGATACGATTGTCGCGATCGAGTTTGCGGCATCGTGAAATCCATTCAAGAAGTCAAAGAACAGCGCGAAAAGAATGATGGCAACAATAAATATCATCATGGTGGTTTGCAGATTTTGGATTACGCGTTCTTGATATAGATGCCTTCGAGCACGTTGGCAGCGTCTTCACATTTGTCAGTTGCCGTCTCGAGGCCCACGAGAATCTCTTTGAGCTTGATGACCTGGATCGCATCTTTCTCGTTCTCGAAGAGATCGGCGACACCTTGTTCGAACACCGAATCGGCGTTGTTCTCGTACTCGTTGATCCTCTGAAACACCCGCTGCAGTTCATTGGCCTTGTTCAAATCCCTCAACATCCCCACACCCCGGTGGAGCTCGCCGATCGAAAGTTGAAGAATATCAATCAGCCGCACCATGGGCTCAGGATATTCCTTGATCTTGTAGAGGGTGATACGGTTCGCAGTTCCATCCATATGGTCCATGACATCGTCGAGGGCCGACGTCAGCTGGTGAATATCCTCGCGGTCGAACGGCGTCACAAATGTCGAGTTGAGCTCGGAGAAGATCTTGTGAGTGAGATTGTCTCCGTGGTGTTCAAGTTCCTTGATCTGCATGATGAGCTTCTCACGGTCCGAGCCTTCTTTAGCGACGGACAACTCCTTGAGAAGCGCCACTGCATTAACGAGGTTCTGTGATGCTTCTCCAAAGAATTTGTAGAAAGATTCGTCGTGAGGCAGGAGCCTCTGAATTATCTTGTCGAATTTCACGGCTGTCGTCCGTTCTTAGTAATGTGGGTTGAATCGATTGTTGCCATGAATTTAGATGCTGAGTAGCGTAGTTCCGTGAGAGGTTTGTCCAGAACCTGGTGGACCTTTCTTTCAATATACGAACCTCTTCAGCGATTCACGCTTCCTTCTTCCGATTGTTTCTCCGCCCCGTGCTTGATGACCTTGCCCTGGTAGATGTAGATGGCCTCCTCGGAAATGTCTGTTGCGAGATCGGCGATACGCTCGAGATTGCGGGCCACCAGGATGAGCGTCATACCCCCGGAGATGAAGTTGGGATTTTCCATCATGAAGGTCAACACAACCCGCAGAATCTGGTCCTTCAATTCGTCCACCTGGTCATCGCGGGAGCACACCTCGCGTGCTTTCTCCGGATCTCCGGAAATGAAGCTGTCCAGGCTGTCCTTCAACATGCTCACCGCCAGTCCTGCCATCCATGGGATGTCAGCCAACACCTTGATCTCAGGCACACTTGCAAGAAGTGCGGCGCTCTGAGCTATGTTTACACCGTGATCACCAATACGCTCCAGGTCATTATTGATCTTGATGGCACCGACCAGGAATCGGAGGTCACCGGCAGCGGGTTGATGCCTGGCCATGAGAGATATTGCCGCCTCTTCGATTTCGATCTCCATCCGGTCGATCTCTTTGTCCATCGCAAGCGCTGCTTCGGCCACCGTCGCATCCCTCTTCCGGATGGCCTCGATCGAATAGTTGATCAGGTTCTCAACCTTGGAGGCCATCATGACCAGCTTTTCCCTCAGCTGGTCCAACTCAACATCGAAATGTCTTTTATCCATATCGCTCCCGTCTGAAAGTGAATTCCGCTCCACCACACCTTCTTTGTCAACCGTACTTGCCGGTGATGTAGTCTTCCGTCAGTTTCTTTGATGGTTTGGTGAAGAGACTGTTCGTATCGCCGAACTCAATCATCTCCCCCAGCAGCATGTATCCCGTGAGGTCCGAGACGCGAGCTGCTTGCTGCATGTTGTGGGTTACGATAACGATGGTATAATTCTTCTTCAGTTCCAGCATAAGTTCTTCGATCTTCATCGTAGCGATCGGGTCCAGGGCCGAGCACGGCTCATCCATCAAAATCACCTCCGGCTGCACCGCCAGGAGCCTGGCCACGCAAAGCCGCTGCTGTTGGTCCATTGGCAATTCCAACGCTGAATGATCCAGCTTGTCCTTCAGGAGGTCCCACAACCACGCCGCTCTGAGACTTTGTTCGGCGACCTCCGCGAGTCGTGCTGCATTGCGAACGCCCGCCACTTTCAGTCCATAGACAACATTACTGAAGATCGAAAGGGGGAAGGGATTGGGTCGCTGGAACACCATGCCCACCCTTTTCCTCAACTCCGCGACTTCTATCGAAGGGTCATAGATATCCGAGCCGTCGAGGAGGACTTCCCCCTTTGCACTGGCGCCCGGTATGAGATCGTTCATGCGATTGAGGCACCGAAGAAGTGTCGATTTCCCACAGCCCGACGGTCCGATCAGCGCAGTAATCATGTTCTGCTGCACGCTCATAGTGACCGATTTCAACGCATGGAACTTGCCGTAGAAGAAATCCAGAGAACGGATCTCGACCTTATTGGAACTGGCGACGATTCCATGATGAGTGCCCGTCATCACCCGAACCTCCCGGTGATGTAGTCATCGGTTTGGCTCTGTGCAGGAGCAGTGAACATGCGATCAGTCGGTCCAATCTCGATCAATTCCCCCATCAGGAAAAATGCAGTTTCATCTGCGATCCTCGCAGCCTGTTTGGTATTGTTGGTCACGAGAACAACCGTATATCGCTTCTTGAGCTCCGTCAATGCCTCCTCAATCTTCGCTGTGGATATTGGATCGAGACCCGAGCAGGGTTCATCGAGGAGTATCACATCAGGTTCCATAGCCAGAACCCTGGCCAGACAGAGTCGTTGTTGCTGCCCCCCCGAGAGCCGAAGGCCCGACATGTCCAACCGGTCTTTGACCTCGTTCCACATGAAGGCCGCCTTCAGACTCTGCTCGACAAGCTCGTCAAGCCGGTCATGATTTCTAATGCCGGCCAATCTGGGACCATAGACAACATTTTCATAGATGCTCATCGGCAACGCAATCGGCAGGGCAAAGACCATTCC
>QYQB01000240.1 GCA_007280275.1 bacterium
CCCGGGAAAAAATATCCGGCGAGAACGCCGCAAGCCATTGCGAGGAAAATCCACAGCGTGAGATATCGATCAAGAAACGAGAGACGCTTTCCGATGGCTTCCATTGGTTTGTTCCTGTCTGACGAGATCCGAGCCTTGGAAGAACCTTGAATAAGTCGACACTACCGCCGAGAAACCTAAGGAGAGATTAACTCGAGCTCTCCTGGAAAAAGCACACACCCCTCGTTCCCCTCTCGCGCCCCGCGTCCCCACGCACGAGAGGGGACGGTTGATTCCTTAGTTCATGCCCGCACTTAATCTCTTTCACAGCTTGAACAGTCCCCTCTGTGCGATCGCTTGTGTGTAAGGGAGAGGGGATGTCAGGGGTGTGTGCTTTGCTCTTGTTGGTCTTTGCCAAAACTCAGAATCTGATACTTGCGTTACAATCCCTTTTTGTCAAAGTGCGTTTGAGATGGTTTGTACTTCCGAATAGAATTTCTTGAATCCATCCCTGATCTCATCGCGTATGCGCCTGAATTCCGCCATGACCTCTTCGTCGGTGCCGAACGCATCGCCGGGATCATCGAATCCAATGTGCAAACGGTGCTTTACGGTTCCCAGGAACACGGGACATTGTTCTTTGGCGTTGTCGCAGACGGTCACGACATAGTCGAAGGGGAGTGAGAGGAATTGATCTACGGATTTAGGAGAATGAGAGCCGATGTCAATCCCAGCTTCCTTCATGACTGCAATTGCGCGGGGATGGACACGGGTTGCAGGAGAGGTCCCGGCTGAGAATACCTCAAGATCAGAATCGAACGTCTTGAGGAACCCCTCTGCCATCTGACTCCGGCATGAGTTGCCGGTGCAAAGGATGAGAATTCTTTTGCTCATAGAGGTATTCCTTACCAGGAGTCATCCGCGAAACAATCTTGAAGGAGCGACTGTCATTCCCGCTCGTTGTAAGCGGGAATCCAGACAGCGCGTTCTGGGCTCGCGATTGAAATATCCCCGAAGCGGGAATCCCTGCTTGCGGGAGGCAAACATCGCCTTTCTGGACTCCCGACAAAGACATTCGGGAGTGACAGAGGGTTCTGATGAGTTCTAGTGCCGGTCCCAGAAAGTAATCTTGCATATTCATTGTTATTGGTTCTTAACGCGGAGACGCGGAGATCGCGGAGCAACGCAGAGTCTAATGCCCCTTCTCTCTGCGATCCTCTGCGTCCTCGGCGTCTCTGCGTTGAAAGATACAATATCTCTTTTCGGTGGCGGCACTAGATATCCAGTTTCATGGACACCGCCGAGATCGGACACGCTCCGGTGAATTCAGACAAGTCTTTCATTGCCTGATTGACGATGGACGAGCGATCCACCACGGTGAATCCTTTTCGCTCAAAGAACTTCTGGGCAGTCTCGGTGAGCAGAACAATCTTCCTGATTTCGCGCTCCTTTGCGAGGGAGATCATCCAATCGACGAGTTGCGACCCGATTCCTTTGCTCTGAAGCTCAGGCTGTATGGCAACGGAGCGCAGCAGTGCATCATCGCCGTAGAACTCAAAGCCGGCAATCCCCAGCAATTTGTTAAAAGATTCGGCAACGAAGAATTCTGTCGTGTTTGTTCCGAGCGACTCCGTCGGAAGCTCCGATTTCTCAAGCAGAGATCGAATGGCATCGGTCTCAGTTGGTTTGGCCTTGCGATACGAGATTTCCATGGTCGCACCGAGATGGTACGCGTCAAGCCTTTGGCCGGTCCGCGTACACGGTCACGCTGAATATGCCAACATAATTCTTCTTGAATTCTCGCAATTGCTCGAGTGTCATGTAGTGGATGAGAATTTCGTTCGGTATCTCGACCTTGCGATCCTTTTGAACCGAGATGTTTGTAAACCCGGCTCCCCTAATGATATCAAGGTATTCCTCTTTCTGCACAGCCCCGGAGATACAGCCTGCATAGAGGACTGCTTCCTTTTTCAATTCATCCGAGAGCTCGCCCTGGAGTACGATGTCTGAAATGCTGAAGTGCCCTCCCGGTTTCAGGATGCGGAAGGTTTCGGAGAACGCTTTCTTCTTATCAGGCACAAGATTCATGACGCAATTGCTGACGACGACATCCGCAGTATGCTCTTCGATCGGCATCGTGTCAATATCGCCGAGGCGGAACTCCACGTTTGTGAATCCAAGCCTCGAGGCGTTTGAGCGTGCTTTCTCGATCATCGCTTCGGTCATGTCGAGACCGATCACACGCCCCTGGTCGCCGACAATCGAGCGCGCAATAAAGCAGTCGTTGCCCGCGCCGGCGCCAAGATCCACAACCGTGTCTCCAGGTTTGATCTGAGCGAATTCGGTCGGTAATCCGCAGCCTAATGCAAGATCGGCGTCAGGGACGTAGCCGGGGAGAGTCTTGTAGTCCTCGGCCATGACGGAGAAATCGACATCAGAACATCCGCATGTGCTTCCGCAGCACGACGATTGGTTCTGTTCCTTCGATTGTCGGGCGATCGCGCCGTACTTCTCTTTCACCATCTCTTTGATTTCCTGTTCGTTGGTCATTGCTATCCTCCGTATCTGTTTAATTGCACAAGAAATTCGGTCGAAAAGTGGTGCCACGAAGGCACAAAGTCACAAAGGTTTTTGAAAGTGAAGCGAACTTCAATTTGTCTCCTCCTTCACTTTGTGCCTTGCCAGCCCGCTACGCGTTCTGGCGGGCAGCCTTTGTGGCTAATGAAAGGCTTTCGTCTGTGCTTCTAGTACGATGAAATGGGCGAAAACATTCAACAACACTTCTTCACGTCGCTCAGGAATTGCGAAAGCAACTGCTTTGCTTCATCCCAGGCCTTCTTATCGATGCAGTAGCAGACCCGCGGTCCTTCAATCTCGCCCTTGATGAGCCCGATGCGCTTCAATTCTGCAAGATGCTGGGAGACCGTGGCTTGTGAGAGCGGGAGTTCTTCGACGATGTCGCCACAGACGCACGCGTCCTGGCCGGCAAGGAATTCCAGGATTGCAACGCGCGCGGGATGCGCCAGCGCTTTCGCAACCTCGGCGATCCGGTTTTGTTTCGCTGTGAACGATTCTGTCTTTGAGAGTCCCATAGACGTCTTATCGTAATATTACGATAAAAGTTTCATCCGGTCAAGGGAAAAGTAAAAAAGGGCTGTCCGGGAAGTCATTCTGAGTGCCGACGTGTCTCCGTCGGCCGAAGAATCTGAACGAGGTGAGCAGATTCTTCGCTTCCTGCCCGACTGACGTCGGTCAGGCGGGCGCTCAGAATGACGTTCGCTTATGTGGACAGCCCTTGAAAAATGCTTGCAGTGAAGAATCTGTTATGTACCCGAGGAGTAGTCGTTCATGTATTTCTCCTGCGCCGACGTCAGCTTGTCGATCTTGAGGCCCATCGTTGCAAGCTTGACGGTTGCGATTTCCTGATCCTGCTCCTTTGAGATGTCGTAGACCTTGTTCTCCAGGAGTTTTCCCTTTTTGTGCGACTCCGCCAGGCGCAGCTGGGACATGAACTGATTTGCGAATGACATGTCCATGACTTCAGACGGATGCCCTTCGGCTGCCGCCAAATTAACCAGCCGGCCTTGAGCGAGCAGATAGATACGTCGACCATTTTTCAGCAAATACTCCTCGTTGTCAGCGCGAACTACCCGCACGCTCTTCTTCAACTTGTTCAGATCGACGATATTCACTTCGCAATCGTAGTGACCGGTGTTGCAGACGATCGCTCCATCTTTCATTGCTTTGAAATGGCGCTCAACGATGACGTCCTTGACGCCGGTGGCCGTGACGAAGATGTCCCCGACTTTCGCCGCCTCGTCCATTTTCATGACACGGAACCCCTCGAGCGTCGCTTTCAGCGCGGTTGTCGGACTTACTTCGGTGATGATGACATTCGCGCCGAAGCCCTTGGCCCGGGTCGCAACGCCGCGTCCGCAGTGTCCGAATCCGGCGACCACGAAGTTCTTTCCGGCGATCAATACACTTGTCGCACGAAGAATACCGTCGAGGGTTGACTGACCGGTGCCGTACACGTTGTCGAAGTCCCACTTCGTCTCAGCGTCGTTCACGGCGATGACGGGATACTTGAGCGCGCCGGCATCTGCCATTGAGCGGAGCCGGTGGACGCCTGTTGTGGTCTCCTCGGTTCCGCCAATGATCGTCGGGATCAGCTCTGTGTGTTTATTGTGGATGGTGAAGATCAGGTCCGCGCCGTCATCGAGCGTGAGGTTGGGTTTGAAGCGAAGGGACTCTTCGATGCACCAGTAGAACTCCTCCACGTTCATTCCATGCCACGCGTAGATCGAGATGCCGTCTGCCGCGAGGGCGGCAGCCACGTCATCCTGCGTCGAAAGAGGATTGCAGCCACTCCAGCTCACTTCTGCACCTGCGGCTACGAAGGTCTTCACGAGCACCGCCGTTTCCTTGGTCACGTGGAGGCATCCGGCAATCCGGTATCCTTTGAGCGGCTTGGTCTTTCTGTATTTTTCCTGAAGCGCCATAAGGACCGGCATCCGGGATTCTGCCCATTCGATGCGAAGCTTGCCGGACTTGGCGAGCGAGAGGTCCTTGACTTTGTACAGCCCATTTTTTTCGTTCATTCTTTATTCCAGTCTCGAGTTTAGAGTTTGTGATTGTACATTTCTATAAAGAAACCGTCGGGATTTACTTGACTGCTTTGAGAAGCGTCTGTACGAGGTCAAGCCGTTCCCACGTGAATTCCTTTTCGGTTCTGCCGAAATGACCGTACGCAGCGGTCTTGCTGTAGATGGGCCGAAGGAGGTCGAGGCGTTTGATGATGCCCCGGGGCGTCATGTCAACCTCCTTGATGATGATCTTCGCAATTTCCTGGTCCGGTACAATCCCGGTTCCAAACGTTTGAACGTTGATGGATATCGGCTCTCTCACACCGATGGCGTATGCAACCTGGATCTGACATTCGCTTGAAAATCCGGCGGCAACGATGTTCTTTGCGAGATGACGAGCCGCGTATGCGCCGCTTCGGTCGACCTTCGTCGGATCTTTGCCGGAGAATGCGCCGCCGCCGTGCGGTGCGCGTCCGCCGTAGGTATCAACGATAATCTTGCGTCCCGTAAGTCCCGTGTCGCCATGCGGTCCGCCTATTTCGAATCGTCCGGTTGGATTGACGAGATAGCGGGTCTTTTTGTCCAGCAAATGCCCGGGGATGACATGCCTGACAACGTGTTCGATGACATCTTCACGGATCCGCTTCTGGCTCGCATTGGGGTCGTGTTGAGTGGAGACAAGTACGGTATCGATCCGTTTCACGCGTCTCCCATCGTACTCGACCGTCACCTGGGTCTTTCCGTCCGGCCGGAGGTAGGGCATGAGCTTCAGCTGCTTCTTGCGGATGTCTGCGAGACGGCGTGCGAGTTTGTGGGCGTACATGATGGGCATCGGCATTAACTCGGGAGTTTCGCTGCAAGCGTACCCGAACATCATTCCCTGGTCGCCGGCACCGCCGGTATCGACACCCCTGGCAATATCCGGTGACTGTGAATGAATCGCGGAGAGGACGGAACAGGATTCTGCATCAAAACGGTATTCGGCTTTCGTGTAGCCGATGTCACGGATCACTCGCCGGACAATTTCCTGCACTTCGATATAGCCGTTCGTCGTGATTTCCCCGCCGACAAGTGCCAGGCCTGTGGTCACGAATGACTCGCAGGCGACGCGAGAGTTCTTGTCCTGGGCGAGGAGGGCGTCAAGGACCGCGTCGGATATCTGGTCACAGACCTTGTCCGGGTGCCCCTCGGATACAGACTCCGATGTAAACAGGTAGTTCATGAAATCTTCCTTCATAGGTTTTTAGGGTTCAGTCGAATTCGTGGTCAGAAGAGTCGTCGATCAATCGACCAAGGATGTGACCAACAATGGGTTTGCCCCCGACGTTCAGGAGTACTTTGGGAACGGTATGAGCATGGGGACGTAATCGGCTGCTAACGCCCGCAACGGGGATGATCGCTCGCATAGAAGAAAATGAGCACATCAAATGGACGTGCAACAAAGATAGGAAAGTATTGACTCAAAGAAAAGAGGTATGTTCCCGCCCGTGTTGTCTCCACGCGGCCCGGTCGGGTGAGGCGTCCACGTTACCTTGATTCTGGCAGTGCATTTCAGTATTATGCCTGCAAATCTCGTGCGGCATGAAACCTCCTCGAATATCCTCACGCAAGCAAGAACATGTTGAGCTTACCATAGAGCGGGACGTCTCGTTCCAAACGAAGACACCTGGCTTTGAGCGGTGGGAGTTTCAGCACAACGCACTTCCGGAACTGGATTTCTCCGATGTCGATCCCTCGACGCGATTCCTGGGGAAGACGCTCGCCTTGCCGTTCGTGATATCCAGCATGACGGGCGGATATGAAGATGCGATTCGGATCAATCGTCAGCTGGCTGAAGTATGCGCCGAGAAACAACTTGCGATGGGAGTTGGAAGCCAGCGGCAGGCGATGGAAGAAACAAGATTTCACCGCTCGTTCAGCGTTGTTCGGGAGATCGCACCCAATATCCCGATTTTTGGCAACATCGGTGCCGCGGAAGTAGCGAAGCTCACGGATATCTCCAAGATCAAGCGACTGGCGGATCTCATCAAGGCTGACGGCTTCGCTGTTCATCTTAATCCGCTTCAGGAGTTCTTGCAGCCGGAAGGGAATCCAGAGTTCCGCGGTGCGCTGAAGGGAATTGAGATGCTCGTGAAAGAGCTCCCGATTCCTGTCATCGTAAAAGAAATCGGCGCCGGAATTTCGCTCTCGGTGGCGAAGCGGCTCCTTGATGTCGGTGTGACAATCATCGACGTCGCCGGTGCCGGAGGAACAAGCTGGGCAGGTGTGGAGATTCTCCGCCGCGCGAAGGGGAAAGGAAAACGGTCGAAGACGCCAGGTGATTCAAAACGGTCCGCGCATGCATTCTGGGACTGGGGAATCCCGACCGTCGATGCGCTTCGTCAGGTTTGCAGTTTGAAAACACAGTCTCCCCATCTGACTGTGATAGCGTCGGGCGGCGTATCGAACGGAATTGACGTAGCCAAAGCCATTGCGTTTGGGGCGGACATGGCCGGCGCAGCCCGGCTGATACTCAAAGAACTGGAAGCGGGAGGCACGAAAGCTCTGCTTGCAAAAATCTCGGCGTGGGAAATGGAACTCAAGGGAGCGATGTTCCTGACGGGCTCCCGGACGATTACAGATCTGAAAGCGCAGCAACTGGTACTCAAGGCGTGAATCGGCCATGAACAGTGCAGTAACGCACGCACAACAATACGATCGATACAAAAGGCTTGTTGACAAAGCCCTGGATGGGCTTGTCAAGGAGCAGGTACCCCGATCGCTGTACGAACCGCTGAGGTACGTGCTCGATGCGGGAGGAAAAAGAATTCGTCCGGTGGTCTTGCTCCTCTCTTGTGAGGCGGCCGGTGGGGATGCAAAGAACGCGCTGCACGCGGGGGTGGCCATCGAGATCCTGCACAACTTCACGCTTGTGCACGATGACATCATGGACAATGCCGGGTCGCGACGCGGGAGGAAAACAGTACATACCAGGTGGGATACGAATGTCGCCATTCTCGTCGGCGACGAACTTCTCGCGATGGCGTATCGCGCACTCCTGAAAACGAAGTCTCCCCAGATCCAAGAGATTGCCAAGATTTTCACGGAGGGAGTTGTAGAGGTTTGCGAGGGGCAGGCGTACGACAAGGAATTCGAGACGCGATCTGCGGTGAGCGTCAGCGAGTATCTCCTGATGATCGAAAAGAAAACCGCGAAGATGGTTGCAGTCTCAGCAGAAATTGGCGGCCTGGTGGGAAACGGCGATCGACAGGCGATCAAGGCACTTCGACGGTACGGCGAGCACGTCGGCCGCGCGTTTCAGATTCAAGACGATTTGCTGGACATCGTTGCCGATGAAAAAGAACTCGGAAAGGCAGTCGGAGGCGATTTGGTGGAAGGGAAGAAGACGTTCCTGTTGCTTGAAGCCCTGCGAACGGCCGGCGGCCGGGACAAGAAACTGCTCAACGACATCGTGAGGAACAAGGGAGGGAAGGCCGATCTCATTCCCGAGTACAGAAGGATTTATTTCGAGACAGGAGCTATTGCCTCGGCCCGCCGCCGGATTGGGCAGGACATCGCCCGGGCGAAGCGGGAGCTTCACCGGCTTCCTGTATCCCGCGCCCAGACAATGCTTGGGTGGTTTGCGGACATGTTGCTTAACCGGACATACTGAGGAAGAGGGCTCGGGGACGCATGATTCAATGCGAAGTGACGATTAAGAACAGAGCCGGACTCCACACGCGCCCGGCGGCCTTGCTCGTGAAGCTTGCTGCAAAGTACAAGGCAGAGTTCTTCATCGAGAAGGATGGAATTGAGATCAACGGAAAGAGCATCATCGGGGTCATGACGCTGGCTGCGGAACAGGGATCGAAACTTCTGCTCCGGTTTTCGGGAGAAGGGGAGGAAGAAGCATGTCAGGCCCTCGTGGATCTTTTCGGCCGTGGCTTTGACGAGAAATAAGGGGAAGTGGTCGCACTCGTTTGGTTGACCAAGACGAAGCAGGTGGGAACAGCGGAGTCAAGTGAAAACAGAAAGTCCACATAAGGAAGAGACGGTCCTCAAGGGCATCCCGGCATCCCCGGGTATTGCCATAGGTCCGGTCTTTGTTTTTCTTAAGCACGCCCCCGTTATTGAGGAACGCTCCATTCTGCCGGAAGAGGTCGAGCGCGAGCTCGGTCGGTTGGAGCAGGCCATTACCCGTTCTCACAAGGAGCTGCGGAAGATCCTTGAATTTGCCGAGAAGAAACTCGGTGAAGACAAGGTCAAAATCTTCGAAGCGCAGTTGATGTTCCTTGAAGATGCCGTCCTGTTTGATGCCATCTACGCGCGCATCCGTTCTGAGCTGAAGAACCCCGAGTTTGTCGTTCATGATGAAATTGGGAAGTACCACAGGATCATGCTCGCTTCGAAGGATGAGTACACGCGCGAGCGTGCAAACGACGTGGAGGATGTACGAAATAGAATCCTGAGGAACCTCCAGGAGCAAAGAGCCATCTCACGTCTGGAGGGATCATCCGTCATCGTGTCACAGAATCTCACTGCTCCCGATACGGTGATCCTCAGTCGGAATGAGGTCCTTGGGTATGCGACCGATATCGGGGGCATCACATCCCACACCGCTCTTCTTTCCAGAGCGTTGAAGATCCCGGCCGTCGTCGGTCTCAAGACGATCTCCCATACGGCGCATGACGCCGAGCGAATGGTGCTCGACGGCTACAGCGGCGTTGTCGTCCTCAACCCGACAGAAGAGACTGTGAAGCGGTATGAGGCCAAGCGGGCGCGTTATCAGGAGTTTGAAGCCCGTCTCACCGGACTCCGTGATCTGCCAGCCGAGACGCTGGATCACCATCGGGTGGAACTGTCGGTCAATGTGGAGTTTGAGCAGGAGCTGGAATTCATCAAGCTCCAGGGCGCCGATGGAATCGGTCTCTACCGATCGGAGTACCTCATCGTCGGAAAAGAAATCTTCCCCTCAGAAGAAGAACAGTTTAATCAGTACAAGCTTCTTGCGGAGACGATGTATCCAAAGCGGGTCATCATCCGCACGTTCGATATTGGCGGAGACAAGCTGATGATCGACTCCGTCAAGGAGAGCAACCCCTTCCTGGGATGGCGCGGGATCAGAGTCATGCTCGACAAACCGGATTTGTTCCTCGAACAACTCCGCGCGATTCTTCGGGCAAGCACCCGAAAAAACGTCGCGCTGATGTTTCCCATGGTCTCGAACCTCAAAGAAGTCCGGCGCGCGAGAAAGCTTCTCGACGAAGCAAAGCACCAGCTCCGCAAAGAGGGTATCCCATATGATTCGCGGATCAAGGTGGGCGTGATGGTGGAAGTTCCGTCCGCCGCGGTTATCGCAGAGGACCTTGCCGAGGAAGTGGACTTCCTGTCGATCGGTACCAACGATCTCATCCAGTATCTTCTTGCTGTCGATCGCGGCAACGATGTCGTATCAAATCTTTATCAGGAGTTCAATCCGGCTGTTGTCCGGTTCCTGCGTCGCATCATCGATCGGGGAAAGAAGAAAGGGGTATGGGTTGGGATGTGCGGTGAAATGGCCGGTGACCCTCTTGCCACGATTCTGCTTCTGGGGCTCGGGCTTGATGAGTTCAGCGTTGTGCCGAACATGCTGCCGGAAATCAAGAAGATCATCAGGGGTGTGAAATACTCCGAAGCACAGAAGATCGCCCAACACGTGCTGAGGATGAAGACCGAGGATGAGATCAAAGACCATCTCAAATCGATGATGAAGAAGAAATTCCCGGACATCCCGATCGGCTGAGAATCCTCCCGTTCCACAAGACAGCCTATCCACATCAACCTATCAGGCAATAGAGAACCTTGAAGCTCACACTCAATGATATCAGGCGGATCGATCCGACCGCAATGTACAGCTGGCTTTCCGATTTCCCGGGACAAGTGGAACAAGCCGTCCGGATCGGCACCCAATCACCCCTTACGCTCAACACCAAAGGGGTCAAATCCATCGTGGTAACGGGGATGGGAGGATCGGCAATTGGTGGCGATCTGGTCCGTTCGTATCTCTCCAGCGAACTCAAGGTTCCCTTTTCTGTCAGCCGTTCCTATGCTCTCCCCGCCTATGTCAACCGACATACTCTTGTCGTTGTATCCAGCTATTCCGGCGACACGGAGGAAACTCTCTCTTCGTATCGCGATGCGATCCGCCGGGGAACAAAAGTGCTCTGCATAACTACTGGCGGCGAGGTGGAACGTCTCGCCGGCAAACACGGACACCCGTGCATCAAGGTTCCACCTGGATTGCAGCCGCGGGCCGCGCTGGGCTATTCCTTTTTTCCACTCCTGATCGCGCTCTCAAGATTGGGATTCATCAAGCCACAACAACGTGAAATCAAAGAAACGGTTGGCGCTCTCAAATCCCGGTCCATCCTCTATAGAAATCCGAAAGGTCCCGGGAATCTTCCTCTTGAGATTGCAGAGCGTCTGCACGGAAGGCTCCCGATTCTCTATTCAGCCTCCGACCATCTCGATGCTGTCAATGTACGGTGGCGGGGCCAGATCAGTGAAAACGCCAAACAACTCGCATACGGCCATGTTCTACCTGAAATGAATCACAACGAGATCGTTGGGTGGAACATGAATCGCTCACTCATGAAGAGGATGACGGTGGTGTTCCTCCGGGATCGCGGAACGCACCCCCGCGTTCAGTTGCGTGAAGAGATCACCAAAAAGATCATCAAATCATATGCCTCGGATGTCCTGGAGGTGCGGAGCGAAGGCCGATCGTTGCTTGCGAGAATCATGTCGCTCGTCTATCTTGGTGACTGGGTCAGCTTTTACCTGGCGATCCTCAACAAACAAAACCCTACCCCCGTGAAGGCGATTGAGTATTTGAAGGGTGAACTGGCAAAAACGTGAATGGTAACACCGAGTGGTTAATTGGTGAATGGTCATGTGGTGGGAGGTCCCCAAACGAATTAACCAATTAACCGATTAACCATCTCTTCCAACAAACGAATTCTCCAATTACGAAACTCACCTCTCAACTTCCACGTTTCACTAATTGTGATCGCCCGGCTTCTCAAATATTCCCTTCTCCTCGTTGTTCTCGTTCACACGGCTTCGGCCCAATTCTACTACTTCGGGCGGAACAAAGTCCAATACACGCGTTTCGAGTGGAAGGTGTTGCGCACTGAACACTTCGACATCTATTACTACACCGAGATGAAGGAGTTGGCTGAGCGTGGAGCGTACTTGGCGGAAGAAAGCTACAAGATCCACGAGCAGCGGTTCAATCACAATATCGGCCATCGGATTCCACTGGTGTTCTACAGCTCCCATCTCCATTTCGAGCAAACGAACATCACGTCGGGGTTCATCCCGGAAGGTGTCGGTGGATTCTTCGAATTCGTGAAAGGGCGTGTCGTTATTCCCTATGACGGTTCGATCCAACGATTCGAACATGTGATCCGCCACGAACTGGTGCACGTTTTCATGCACAGCAAGGTCAACCGCATCCTGCTGGATCACCGGATCTCGCTGGACCGGGAGCCTCCTCTCTGGTTTACGGAAGGATTGGCTGAGTTTTGGTCGAGCACGTGGGATACGCAGGCCGAGATGGTGATGCGCGACGCGGTTTTGAGCAACTATGTAGTTCCTGTCAACGAGATGGAGCGGATCTACGGCTCCTACCTGATGTACAAGGAGGGGCAGAGTATTTTGGAATTCATCGCCCAGCGCTTTGGTCCGGAGAAGATCCTGCTGCTGATGGAGAATTTCTGGAAAGCGAATTCGTTCACCGAGGTGATGAAGCTGACGATCGGCAAGACATACAAGGAGTTCGATGAAGAGTGGATCTACGCTCTCAAAAAGCGCTACTATCCCGTCCTTGCCGAAGATGATCTGCCGAGCGGTGTGGCAAAAAGCATCATCGACGTGGGGTTTAATTCGAAACCCCTGTTCTTCAAACGTGAAGGAAAGAGGGAGCTGTATTTCATCGGCAACCACACCGGTTACAGCAGCATCTACCGTGTCGATCTCGACCAGGAGAAACCCGAGCCCGAGATGGTGGTGGAGGGCGAAAATACCCACGAGTTTGAAGCGTTTCATCTCCTGCAGAACAAGCTGGATATTTCCAGAGACGGATTGATGGCTTTTGTCACCAAGAGCGGCGAGACGGACGTGCTTCATCTGTACGATCTGAAGAGCGACCACCTTCGGGAAACCCTCCGGTTCCTCGACCTTGTAGTCCTGGGTTCGCCGTCCTGGTCGCCGGACGGAAAACGCATTGCCTTCTCGTCCATCGATAAGGCGGGGAGAAGCGATCTCTACATTCTTGATATGACAACCCGCTCGCTTGCACGTCTGACGAATGACTTCTATGAAGACCGGGATCCAGCGTGGTCGCCGGACGGTACGACGATCGTCTTCAGCTCCGATCGCGATCCGTATGGAAAGCAAGGCTTTCTGAATCTCTTCACGTATGACCTGACGAGCGCCGACATTGAATATCTCACAATCGGCCAGGCGAATTTTACGGCGCCCGCGTGGTCGCCGGATGGAAAACTCCTGACCTTTACATCCGATATTGACGGCGCCCGGAATGTCTGGGTGATGGAGATGGACCGGCTGAAGCTCGGGCGAACCATGAAGAAGCTTACGCACTTTTCAACTGCTGCATTCGATCCGGGCTGGACCGATAACGACGAGATGGTGTTTGCAGCATTTGAAAACTTCAGCTTCCAGATCAAGAGAATCAAGGAAGTTTCATCCCTTCTGAATTCGGCGAAGATCACTCACGGCTTCCGGTATGATGTGACCAAAGAGCCGTGGGATGCCCCGAAAGTGGAGGCATCTTCCGTTGTGGGCGACTTCCGCTATACCGGTGAGTACAGGCTCGATCTCGCTCAGAGTCAGATCTCGACGGATCCCGTCTTTGGAACCACCGGCGGAGCCGCCGTTGCGATGAGCGACGTTCTTGGCAATGACCAGTACTACTTCTTGCTCTACAACTCGGCCCAGGCGCGATCGGAATTCCTTTCGAGCTTCAACCTTGCGATGTCCCACATTTCTCTCGGCAGACGGACCAACTACAACTACGGTATCTTTCACCTCGCCGGAGACCGGTACGATCTTACGGATCCTAATCTCTTCTATTACGAGCGGTCCTTTGGCGGGTACTTTGTCCTAAGCTACCCGCTCTCACAGCTGCGCCGCATTGAAGCCGGACTGACGATCAGCAATTCCGACAAGGACATTTACATCGAAACCGTTCCTCGTAAAGCGGTGCTCGTGTCGAGTTCGTTCTCGTTCACTTCGGACAACTCGCTCTGGGGTCCCACGGGACCGATGGATGGAAGTCGTGCACGCCTGACGCTGGCCTACACGACGGATATTCGCTACTCGAATGTGAACTATTACACCATCCTCGCTGATTACCGAAACTACTGGAGGCTCTCCACAAGAAGCTCGCTGGCCTCGCGTATGAATCTCTGGTACAATGATGGCAAGGAAGCCCGCCGGTTCTTCATGGGGGGGAGCTGGGATCTTCGGGGCTGGCCGAGATGGGAAATCCGCGGGCAAAAAATCTGGTTCACAAGCCACGAACTCAGGTTCCCCTTCGTCGATCAACTCGGCATCCGATTTCCTTTCGGCGGGCTCGCGTTCAATTCCATCCGGGGAGCTGTTTACGCGGATCTTGGTGGGGCATGGGACACAAAGTACACCGAGACGAAAGGGAGTGTAGGGGTCGGAATCCGGTTCAACCTCGGCGGGATCCTTGTATTGCGGTATGACATCGGCAAACGCATCGAGAACAATCTCTCCAATTTCCAGCAGGGCTTGTTCTATCAGTTCTTCTTCGGATGGGACTTTTGAGCGCAACCAGGAACATGCATTCGACAAACGTAAGACGTTTTCTTTCTCAGGCTCGCTCCTTGCACAGTGGATTGCTCATTGTACTCTCAGTACTCTTCCTGATCCTCGCCGGGTGTGCCACGGGGATTGACCTGAAACGGAACCTTGTGACGGGGCCTTTCGATTGGCTCACGTATGGAGGGACGCCGGGCCGCACGAACCAGAGTAAATCTGTCGTCTCGCCTCCGCTCAAGCCAGTCTGGGAATATGATGCGGTCTCCGGAATAGCAGGAACACCTCTCGTCAAGGACAGCGTCGTATTCGTCGGGACGCTCAAGGGTGAGTTGCACGCGATCAGGTTGTCAGATGGAGAAGGGTACGGGACTACGGTTCTCGAATCTGCCGTAGTCGGCACGCCTGTCGTGGATGGAAACTGCGCGTATGTCGCAAGCGCTCTGGGAAAGGAAACACTGACGTGCGTGTTTCTCCGGGACGGGAAGCGGCAATGGAGGGCGCAATACGGCGCCATCGAGACTTCGCCGCTTCTGATCGGGGAGTTTCTCTATATTACGACTCTCGATGGAACGCTCGTTTCTCTCAAGAAGGCAGATGGTGTGCAGTTCTGGAAGTACGAAACAGCGGCGAAGGAACGGCGGAAGCCGATTCGGTCGTCACCTGCCTCAGACGGAGAGGTCATTGTCTTTGGCTCGGATGACGGTGTGATCTATGCAGTTGAGCGTCTGACCGGAACACCGCGTTGGAAGTACCAGACGGGTGCAAGCGTCTTCGCCACACCCGTTCTTCAAGAGGGCCTCTGCATCGTCGGATCTCTCGACAGCGTGCTCTACGCGATTGACGCGCGGACGGGCAGGCTCCGGTGGAAGTACGAAATGGGATCGCGGATCTATGCCCCCGCATCGGCTTCTCAGAGCCTGGTCTTTATCGGGAGCTCCGATGGCACAGTCACTGCGTTGAGCATGGATTCAGGCAAGAAGGTCTGGAGTTTTTCGGCGAAGAGCGTCGTCAGTTGCGCTCCTCTCATCGCAGGCGATGTCCTGTATGTCGGCTCACAGGATCGCACGCTGTACGCTCTGCGTCTCCAAACCGGAGAAAAGATCTGGGAGTATGCGGTGGAGGGGCGTATCAGAGTCTCACCCGTTATCTGGGGGGATGTTTTGTTGCTCACTTCAGAAGACAAATACATTACAGCCCTGCGGCCAGGTGTGAAATGATGAAAGCATTCGTCATCGCAGGCGTCTTCCTGTGTTCCAGCCTTCTTGGTCAGTCCAAACCAACGGCTGATTCGATCGGGACGGTGAGCATCATCACCGAGCCGTCCGGAGCCGATCTGTACATCGATTCCCTGTTTGTGGGAAAATCGCCACTTCAGAGTATTGCCCTCGCGCGTGGGCCACACCCCATCCGAGCTTTCCACCCTTCCGTTTTTGCGTGGAAGGCGGTCGTGACCCACGCGCCTCTCGACATCTCCGGCGG
>QYQB01000125.1 GCA_007280275.1 bacterium
CCCCTTCCAGAACGGGATAATCTTGGCCTCGTACTGATTCTTCGTCTCATCATTCACCCTGTACCAGACCTTTTCGCGTGAGTTGAGGATGTCGAGATCCCGGAGTGAGTGGCAGCAGAGCTCCGGAAAGGTATACGTTGCTTTGGGCGCAGGACCACGTTCACCGACTATCAACTCTCCGTCGTTGATACAAATTTCCTTCTTCTCCATGATCCGTTTGAAAGCCACGGCCCGGCGCATAGGAGGTGAAAAGAATGCACCTTCCTGATAGAACTCGGTCATGAGAAGCGCTCGCTCAGGTGAGACTTGCGGAACAGCGTTGATACTTTGCTCGCGCAGTTTTCGCACGCGGTCGGTCATGCATCAACCTCCAATTGAAACGGATGGAACGTAGTTGAGAAGTTCTTTCACGATCGTGCTCAGATCGTCGGCAGACGGAGGAACGGTCTGCTGCATTTCATATTCCTCGCCGAGCCGATGATATTTTTCCACACCGATCGTGTGATAAGGCAGAAGATGGATTTCAGCGACATTGCCGAGCGACGCGATGAAGGCCCCCGACTCACGGATCTCCCGGGGATCATCATTCACACCAGGAATGATAGGGATGCGGACAATCACCTGCTTCTTCATCTCTGCGAGCCTTCTGAGATTGCTGAGGATCATACTGTTCGAGACACCGGTGAACTCTCTGTGTTTCGCATCGTCCAGCATCTTGAGATCAAACAGGAAAAGGTCGACAAACGCGCTGACGCGCTCCAGGATTTCGGGCGAGGTCATTCCGGTAGTATCGACGACCGTATGGATGCCTTTCTTTTTGCAGGCTTCCAGAAGCGAACAGAGGAATTCGTGCTGAAGCAACGGTTCGCCGCCTGAAAATGAAGCTCCTCCTCCTGAATGTTCGTAAAATATCACGTCTTTTTCAATCTCCCCCATAACCTCGCTTTCCGTCATTGCTTTGCCGGCAATTTGACGGGCTTCGGCATTGCAGACCTCGGAGCACTCCCCACATTCGACGCAGACATCCCGAACCGTCGTGAAGCCACCATCCACCCTTTGGACCGCATGGTTCTTGCACAGGGCGAAACAGTCACCGCAGCGAACGCAGCGATCTTCCCGCAGAACGAGCTGTTGGTCAGGGGAAATCGATTCCGGGTTATGGCACCATTTGCAGCGGAGAGGACAACCCTTCAGAAACACGGTCGTACGAATCCCCGGGCCGTCATTCACCGAGAAGCGCTGTATGTTAAATACTAGTCCCTTCATTTCACCTGTCGATAAAGTACCTGAGAGGAACAACTTTCAGATAGCCCCAACGAGGACTGATTGCCTGAAGGTACAGCGAAAGTTGTCGAGAATCAATCCTGTGGCTCTTTGGAACCTCCACCAGTTAGCCCGATAACCAGACAATTCCATCACCATCGGTTTTCGCATCAAGGTTCTTGTTCATGAACCAGATTTCGCATAGATTATTGCTACTTTCGTGGCCAGGTCATCCTTTCTCCTTAGCAACCTGACCCATCAATTTGAAGAACACTCAAGGACCAGGCTATGCCACTTCCAAACTACGCCTTCTTCAAAGACAAGATAGTTCCCTATGCTGATGCGAAAGTCGGAGTGTTGACGCATGGCCTGAACTATGGTACGGGCGTTTTCGGCGGAACACGCGGATACTGGAATGATGAGGAGAAAGAACTCTTTGTGTTCAGACCGTTTGATCATTTCCAACGCTTTCTCGAATCGACGCGGTTGCTCCGGATGGAGCTTCCGTTCACCCGCGAAGACATCGTGAAGGTCCTTATGGAGTTGATCCACAAGGAGGATCTCCACGAAGACTGCTATATACGGCCCCTGGCATTCTACGGCGACGAGATTATCGGAGTCCGCCTCCACAATGTAACCCCCGTTCTTTCCATCGTGGTCCTTCCCTTCGGCCGATACATCGACAAGGAAGAGGGCGCGCACGTCACGTTCTCGTCCTGGAGAAGGATTGATGACAACGTCATCCCCGCACGCGGCAAGATTACGGGCGGGTACGTCAATTCTGCATTGGCCAAGACGGATGCCAACCTCGCGGGCTTCGACGAAGCAATACTCCTGAATCAGGACGGGCACATCTCTGAGGGGTCGGCGGAGAATATTTTTATCTATCGCAAAGGGAAGATCGTCACGCCACCGGTCACCGACAACATACTTGAGGGCATTACTCGCAATTCAATGATGACGCTCTTACGCGATGAGCTCGGCATGGAGGTCGTGGAGCGGTCAATCGACAGAACAGAAGTCTATCTTGCGGATGAAGCGTTCATGGTTGCCACCGGCGCTCAGCTCGTTGCGATTACGAGCGTCGATCATCGGAAGCTTGGGACGGGATCGATGGGACCTGTGACGCAGAAGCTGCGGGAGATTTACTTTAACGTGGTACGCGGGAAGGTGGCAAAGTATCGGCAGTGGTGTTACCCGGTATACGGCAAGAGATGATCGCTCCACCCCCGTGGAAATCGGAAGGGGCTGTGCAGTGTAGTCGGAACAGCGTTCCGACTGACAGTTTGGACAGCCCCTTCACACGTTCAGAACACCAGACCACGGCCACCTCAACTGCTCATCGGGAGCTCCGCTCCCGATTGTGATGCGCTGGCTCGGTTGTTCGTGAGCAGATCTCACGAACAGCACAGAAGCAGTCATCCTCGAGGAGCGAGGAACTAAGTGAGAAGCGTCTGCAGCTTCGCGAGCACATCATCGATGAGTTCTCGCGGTGCTTTCGCAACGAGCGAGGTGTTGCGCGATTTCCAGTCGAGTGACCGAACCTGGTCGGAAAGAACTACACCTGAGATCTGAGACCCTTCAGGGATTTTCACTTCAAAAGGGTATCCCTTTTCCTTGCTCGTGATTGGACAGCAGAGCATCAGTCCCACCATCTTGTTGTATGCGAGAGGCGAGAGAACGATAGCGGGCCGTTTGCCGGATTGCTCGTGTCCAATCGTCGGGAGCAGGTCGATCCAGACGATGTCACCCCGGGAAGGACAATAGGGAGTTGGCATCACCAGATCTCCTTGCCGACCGGCGGGCCGGATTCAAACTCCCGATGGATGTTCGTCCGCTTCACTCTTGCCAAGAGCTTGCGCAGCGAATATCGCTTCGTTCCCATCACTTCCAAAATGATCTTTCCCTCGTCTACGTCGACAGCGACATAGGTACCCTCCTGGATGTTCGACTCTCGTGCCACGTGCTTTGAGAGTCGCACTGCCAAACTATTTCCCCACTTCTGCACCCTGGTTTCCATCGTAGGACCTTTCCGTATCTACAATGAAGATACATATCTGATCGATGCATGTCAAGGCGAAAGAGTTGGCACATCAGGCATTCCAGGAATACGGAGAAGAGGGACCATCGAACCACGGATATCAAAGGTACGGCCGACGTCCCTAGAGCCCCCGCATCTCCTTCAACGCGTCGAACATCGCTACAACATTCTTCACCGGCACATTGCCCTGGATGTTGTGAACGGTATTGAAGATAAATCCCCCATCCTTTCCAAAGATCTCGCACCTCTTTATAACCTCTTCACGAACCTGTTCGGGCGTACCGAACATCAGCGTCTTTTGAGTATCAATGCCTCCGCCCCAGAAAACGAGATCAGCTCCGAATTCCTGCTTGAGATTCTCAGGCTCCATCCCTGCCGCAGAACATTGCACAGGATTGAGAATATCGAATCCCGAGTCAATGAAAGAGGGAATCAACGAAATCACAGAACCGCAGGAGTGCTTGAATGTCTTCCACGTCGTGTGGATGTGAATCCAGTCGTTCACACGCTTGTAATAGGGATGGTAGAGCGATTTGTAGGTATCGACGGAGCAGAAGGTGGACCACTGCGTCCCGAAATCCGTCCCGCAGATGAAAGCCGCATTGACCGAATCACCGATACGCTTGTGGAGCTTCATCAGGTTCTCGATCGCCACTTCGCACTGTTTTTCGAAGATTGCGTGGACATAGGAAGGCCTGGTGAGTGTCGTAACGTACCACTCCTCGATATCACGGATTCCCTTTGGATGCTTCAAGAACGGAGCAGGCACCAGTGCGATATCCCCAAAAGCCAGTCCCCCGAATGTCGCCATTACCGCCCGTCCCGTTTTCGCCTTCGCTTTCACCTCTGCTTCGAAGTAGTCGAGGTCGGAGTCAGAAATAGGCGTGAATTCTTCCTGATTGTCCCTCGGATCGAGATCTTCTTCGACGATGGGATCCTGACGAATGATGGAGTCAAAGAAGAATCCGTTTTTCGGCATTCTCCCTGAGGCTGGTGCAGTGAGATCGCCCTTCGGATAGATCAGCGTGTCGCCATTCGGCTCTTTCGTGATTTTGAAGTTCTCCGGCACGAGAACCTCGAGACCGCCGTCCAGTCGCCACGGGCGCCAGTTCTCGTTCCTGAACCCAAACATCGTCTCCGGCGGCACGACTCCCTCCAGATCGATACCGAGCACTTGCTTGAGGTCCTCGTCGATGGTCCCGAGCATCTGGTACGGCTCGTGCGCCTTCACGAGCCTCTTCTCGAGCCCATAGTGGTCTCGTAAAGCGGCAATAATCTGAACATGAATGCCGGTAACAGCCGTGCTGCCAAAGTCGACAGGCACGGCATCGGGTTGCTGATGCCGGAGCGCCGCAAGAACCCGTTCTTTGCTTGTCATCATGAAGACCTTTCTTTCCTATAAGTCTGCGATCAATGGAAAAACTCCGGAGTCACTAATTCAGAATGAGCTCTATCACGGGCATGACGGGACCGGGCTTCTTCACGGGCAGCTTCAGAATCACCGTCTCGGATCCGATCGTGTCCAGCTTGTTCTGGAATGGCCTGTCCGCTTTTCCAAATTGCACCTCAGATCCATCATGCAGAAGCTGAGCGTACTTGATCTTCCCCGCAAAACCGTTGAGGAAAAGATTGCCCAGCGGCCAGGTCAATACATGGATGTACAATCGCTTCGTTTGAGGATTGTACGTCAGAAGGCTATTGTCTGGAGCTTTGAACTCTGGCGGCGCTTGCGTGCAGCCGTAAATCGACCGGTTGTGCAGCTTCATCCAATTCCCCATCTCCTGCAGCCTTTCCTTTGCGCGTTCATCAAATGTGCCGCGCGATGTCGGACCGACATTCAGGAGAAGATTTCCCCCCTTGCTTACAGTCTCGACGAGAAGCGCCACCAATTGCTGCGGGCTCTTCCATCCCTCTTCATCCCGGTAGTATCCCCACGAATCAGAAAACGTCTGACAGGTCTCCCACGGAACCTTCTTGCCATTCACGGTGATCCACTCACGAGGGATGAACTGTTCCGGCGTCTTGAAGTCCCACCCGCCGGGGACATCGTCAAGATCGAGACGGTCATTGACGATAATATTCGGCTGCAGCTCACGCACCATGTTCAGCAGTTTCTCGGAATCCCAGTCTTTCCTCCCCTTCCCGTCTTTGCCTTTGGGAAATGAATAGTCGAGAAAGAGGCAGTCGATCGTTCCAAATTCAGTCAGGATCTCACGGACCTGATTGAAGAGGTACTCCCGGTACTTCTGCATGTCCCTGGTTCCGGCCTTCTTCCTGAACTCCTCATTGTTATACATCGGGTGATTCCGATCAACGGTATATTCGGGATGGTGCCAGTCGAGGAGCGAATAGTAGAACCCAACTTTGAGCCCCTCCTCACGGAATGCCTGTACCACCTGCTTGAGAAGGTCCTTGCCGTATGGCGTCTTGGTTGATTTGTAGTCTGTGAACTTCGAGTCCCAGAGACAGAATCCCTCGTGATGCTTTGCCGTGATGACGAAGTACTTCATCCCGGCATTTCTGGCCATCCGGGCCCACTCCTTGGGGTTGAAGAGATCGGGATTGTACACTTCGAAGTACTTCTGATACTCCTCGTCTGTGATGTGCTCATAGTTTTTCACCCATTCGTGGCGGGCGGGGAGCGCATACAGACCCCAGTGAATGAACATACCGAAGCGTGCCTCGGTCCACCACTTCATCCGTTCGGCTTTCTGCGCGTCCGTCTCGACCCGGAGGAGAGATTGCGACAAGGCGGGAACAACGAGCGCCAATACGACAACCAAAAGAAAGAGCATTTTCTTGAAAGGCATAGGGTCTCCAGTGTTGAAGCGGTTGGTCGGTGTGAGAGATGTGGCTAAGGTATCCGAGTTTGAGATAAAGAACAAGGGGCGGTGCGATCCTCTCGGCTGCTCGTTCCAAGCCTGCCTACGCAATCTGAAGATTGAGTCTACGTATAAATATCACTGAATGCTCACCCGTGCGACGCAATTCAATATGCAATTTCGGGCAGCCTCGTCTTGATTGATTTCGGGATCTCTACCTTTGAATTTTCGATATCCTGATGACCCACGCGTTCTCGCAGGGAGGCTTCTGCTGAATGCTCTCTGGAAGATCTATCACAACACCGTTGCCATCCGGTTTCCACCTCAGTTCACCATCCACACCAGGCATGGTCACCGTTGCTCCGGCAGCAGGCTGCAGACTCTTGAGCCCAATGGTTCGCGGCGGGCGATTCTCATTCTTCTCCGGAAGATAGATCGCATAGACTGCGCCCCCTTCTTTCTTCCGTGTGAGACAAACTTTTCCCTCTTTGTATGGCGCAATCGCCCTCGTTTCATAAATCGATTCTTTGTTCACCTTCATCCAGGCAGCAATCCCTTTCAGACGATCGTACGCATCGGGCGCCCATTCCCCTTCCGGTGAAGGGCCGATGTTGAGCAGGAGATTTCCCCCTTTCGCCACGACATCAACCAAGAGGTGCACGAGCTCTCTCACGGACTTGTACTTGTCCGTCTTCACGTACGACCAGCTCGTCGCCATCGTTATGCACGACTCCCAAGGGACGCTCAACGCATTCTCCGGCACTTTGTTCTCCGGCGTCAGATAGTTTTCATAGAATCCGTTGACCCAGCGATCAACGACAAGTATTCCCGGCTGATGTTGACGTGCCATCTTCGCGATGCGGGGCATATCGACATCCTGATTGTAGTTATGTTTCTTTCCCCATGATTCGAATTCCTTCGGCATGTTGTTCAGCGGGCGAACCCATGCACCGTCAAACCATAGGATGTCAATCGGGCCGTAGCCGGTCATCAGCTCTTCGATCTGGGAGTACGTGTAATTCTTGAATCGGTTCCATCGATCAGGGTATTTGGCCGGATCGTAGTTGACGTGCCGGTCCGGAGTGGGGAAATACGGCCACCAGTAGTCGGGGGAGTGCCAATCCGGTTTCGAGTAGTATACTCCGGCCACCAGTCCTTTCTTCCGGAAAGCATCGAAGATCTCCCTGGCGACGTTTGACTTTGGATTGACACGGAATGCACCTTCTTTGGATGTGATCTTGTAGTCGGTCGTCTTGGTATCGAACATGCAGAAGCCGTCATGATGCTTGGTCGTGAAGATGACGTATCGCATTCCGGCCTCGCTCGCCGCGCCCGCCCACCGATCCGGATCGAATTTCAACGGATTGAATGACGTCTTGAGGTTTTCGTATGCCTTCTTGTACTTCTCATAGTCGTTCGCAAACGGACCCCGGCGCTCGCACCAGCCTTCGTCCTCACCGCACAGTGACCACGATTCGACAATTCCCCACTGGCTGTACGTCCCCCACGTCATCAGAAGGCCAAGTTTGTAGTCTTGCCATTGTGATAATTTCGCCAGAACAGCGGGATCCTGTTCGGGGACGTAGTTTTCTTCCTTCTCCTGAGCAGAAAGCGGAAAAGCAGCAAGCAGTGTCAATACCAGCCAGACCATTCGCATCGTCATGTCGGACTCTCCTTCGTGTGCAACCTAGTTTCCTTCGCTTCACCGTTGAGGTCAAAGAAAGCGCTCGGGCGGATTATCCTTTCGCATTTCTCGTTTACTTAGTACGTTGGGGGTGCATCGGCCCAATTCAGCGCTTCGACACCACACGTTCGCTTCACCTGGGCGCTGGGTCAGAACCTGTCGAGGCGCAAGGTACTCAATACTCGAGAAAATCCAAAGGCCATCCGCAGATGACTCGTTCAATTCTCCACATCAGAAATCGAAAACCTTAGAGAGTCAAAGGAGGTACCACGATGAACCATCAGAGATATGCAGCAACGATCTTGTCATCCTTCGCAATGCTTGTTCTGACGAGCGGCCTATGCCTTGCTCAAGGGAAATCGTATAGCGTCAAGTCCCCCGACGCAAAAACCGAGTTGAGAGTCGGGGTATCCGGCAAGATTTCGATCTCCATCTTTCACAACGGACAAGAAGTCGTTTTACCAACCTCGATTTCGATGGAGCTCGGTTCTGAAGTGCGGATAGGATCAAGTCCGGTCGTGAAAAGCACGAAACCGGGATCCTTTCGTGGCACGATAGAACCTGTCGTGCCGGAGAAGCGGAACGTCATACCGGATATCTACAACGAGCTCCTGATTGAATTCAAGGGTAATTACAGTGTGAAGGTCCGAGCCTACGATGACGGGGTCGCGTATCGTTTCGTGACGGACATGGCGGGGACGGTGAAGGTCAGGAACGAAGAACTCAGCCTCACATTGGCTCCAAACGATTCCATCTGGTTTCCTGATGAGACCAGCTTCCTCTCTCACTCCGAGCGTCTCTACAGACTTCTGGCCATAAGCGACATTGCCGACACGCAGATGTGCTGCCTGCCGGCCGTGATTGTGAAATCGAATGGACTGAAGGTCGCTGTTTCCGAATCAGATCTGCTTGACTATGCTGGTCTCTATCTGCGGGGTTCCGGAGGAGGTCAGCCAGTGCTTCAATCCAAATTCCCTCCATATCCACTCGAAGAGCAGCTCTACAGGGATAGAACTGTGAAGATCACAAAAACCGCAGACTACATAGCCGAGACCAAGGGCGTCCGTGAGTTCCCGTGGAGGGTGTTCGCCATCGCAGAGAAAGACGGCGATCTCATCGAGAACGACATCATCTACCGTTTGGGCAGTCCGCTCCAGTTGAAGGAGACTTCATGGATCAAGCCGGGAAAAGTGGCGTGGGACTGGTGGAATGCGAACAACATTCATGGTGTCGATTTTCAATCAGGCATCAATACGAAAACATACAAAGTGTACATCGACTTTGCGTCCCGGCACGGACTGGAGTACGTCATTTTCGATGAAGGTTGGTCCAAACCATCCGACCTCTTCCAGATTAATCCTCAGATGAACATGGAGGAATTGTTCGCACACGCGGAAAAGAAGGATGTCGGAATCATCCTTTGGGTGACTTCGAAAGCGTTGGACGACCGGATGTCCGACGCGCTCGACCAATTCGAGAAGTGGGGGGCAAAAGGAATCAAGGTTGATTTCATGCAACGCGACGATCAAAAAATGGTAAACTATTACGAGAAGGTCGCGATCGAAGCCGCAAAGCGACATTTGCTCGTGGATTTCCATGGTTCTTACAAACCGACAGGCCTCAGCCGGACCTACCCCAACGTTCTTACACGCGAAGGAGTCCGGGGACTCGAACACAGCAAGTGGTCGGCTGACATCACGCCTCAACACGATGTGATCCTTCCCTTCACTCGCATGTTCGCCGGCGCGATGGACTTTACGCCCGGAGCGATGGTCAACGCGACGAAAGAGAACTTCCGGCCGATTTTCACACAGCCGATGAGTCAGGGAACTCG
>QYQB01000086.1 GCA_007280275.1 bacterium
ATGCTGATTTCGTGACGACAAGTTTCCTGGAAGCGTGCCGCTTCATCGTTCGGAGTGGCCGTTCGGCTCACGTGGAGCGAAGCACAGCTGAGACAGTGATCTCGGTCGACGTCACACTCGACGGGACGGGCACGTACACAATCAATACTGGCATCGGTTTCTTCGATCATATGCTCGCTCAATTGTCCAAGCATTCATTGATCGACCTGACGGTGAACACGAGGGGAGATGTGCACGTCGATGAGCACCATTCGGTGGAGGATACGGGATTGGCAATCGGAGAGACGGTTCGACGGGCGCTTGGCGACAAGCGCGGGATTGAACGGTACGGCTTTCTTCTCCCGATGGACGAATCGCTTGCCCAGGTTGCTCTTGATCTGAGCGACCGGCCTTATTTTGCTTTCAGCGGGAAATTCGAGCGCGAAACGGTTGGTGAATTTCCCACAGAGCTTGTCGAAGATTTCTTCCGTGCATTCGCGGACGGGCTGCGGGCCAATCTTCACATCACGGTGCAGGGCCGAAACGATCACCACAAGATCGAAGCGATTTTCAAATCTGTCGCACGGGCGCTGAAACAAGCTGTTGCCATCGACCAGCGCTCACCCGCAACGCTTCCATCGACGAAAGGGACGCTGTGATCGGCATACTTGATTACGGAGCCGGCAATATCCGATCACTGGGCAATGCCCTGGAACGACTCGGCAAGCAGTTCTTCGTTTCGCAGGATGTCAACGAACTTCAGCGGGCGGACAAATTGATTCTGCCCGGCGTTGGTGAGGCACGCAGTGCCATCGAATCGCTGGACCGCGTTGGATTGCTACAATGGCTCACGACGATTCGCGTCCCATTTCTCGGCATCTGCATTGGCATGCAGATACTCTTTGAACATTCGGATGAGCGGGATACCGCCTGCCTGGGAATTGTTCCGGGGCGCGTGGCGCGATTCGACGATACGGATTTGAAAGTGCCACACATGGGCTGGAACCGCGTGAACCTCAAGGCACAGAGCGTTCTGTTCGAGGGAATCCGGGACGGCGAGTTTTTTTACTTCGTTCACTCGTTCGGTGCACCGCTCGTTCCCGACACAATCGGAACGACGGAATACGGGCGGCAATTCTCATCGGCCGTCCAGCACAAGAACTTCTACGGCGTGCAATTTCACGCGGAAAAATCGGGGAACGCCGGACTTCAACTCTTGAGGAATTTTTCGGAACTATGCTGATCTATCCGGCTATAGATATCTTTCAAGGAAAGTGCGTCCGTCTGCGGCAAGGGGATTTTGCCGAGCAGAAGGTGTATTCCGAATCGCCTGCCGATGTTGCCCGATCGTTCCTCGACGAGGGATTGTCATTCCTTCATATTGTCGATCTTGAGGGGGCTAAAGAAGGACGGATTGTGAACCGGCAGTCAATAGAAGCGGTCCTTCGTATTCCGGGGATTCACGCGCATGTCGGAGGCGGCATCAGGACCCGCGAGGATATCTCGTATCTTTTCATCGCCGGTGCAACCCGGGTGGTTGTCGGCAGCGTCGCCGTCAAATCGCCGCACATTGTGCAAGACTGGCTGAGCGAGTTTCGGAGCGAACGATTTGTCATCGCCGTTGATGTACGACAGGGAACTGTGGCACATTCAGGATGGCTCGAGCGGGCGAACCTGACCCCATCTGCATTCATCGATTCCATGGCCCGCTACAGTGCGACTCATTTTCTCTGCACCGATATCGATCGTGATGGAATGCTGGCCGGCCCCAATCCGGAATTGTACACCACGTTGAAGAAAGAATTCCCCTCCCTGCACTTCATTGCATCCGGCGGCATTTCGCAGCTGTCCGACATTCAGGACCTTGAGGTAGCCGGATGCTCAGGTGCCGTCGTTGGCAAGGCCCTGTACGAGGGACGCCTGAGACCATCCGACCTCGCTAATCTATCGGGGACATGAACAACGTATGCTGACAAAACGCATCATTCCATGTCTCGACGTCAAGGACGGGCGAACGGTAAAAGGGACAAAGTTCGTCGACCTCCGCGATGCGGGCGATCCTGTTGAGCTCGCGGCGCGATACTCCGACGAAGGGGCAGACGAGTTGGTCTTCCTCGATATCAGCGCGTCGCAGGAGACCCGCAAGACGTTTCTGTCGGTCGTTGAGCGCGTCGCCAGGGCTATTCAAATTCCCTTTACGGTTGGAGGGGGTATCAGTACGGTTGACGACGTCATGCGTGCTCTTGACGCGGGAGCCGACAAGGTTTCTCTGAACACTGCGATTGTCCTACGACCGGATTTCCTCCTGGAAGCATCGACGGCCGTTGGCTCACAATCGATCGTAGCTGCCATCGATGCGAAATGGAGCTCGAATGGCTGGGGGGTGTGGATAAAGGGGGGATCAGAAGAGACGTCGCTTGACGCGATTGCGTGGGCCCGGGAGACGGTTCGACTTGGTGCGGGGGAGCTCCTGGTGACATCGATGGATACTGACGGCACGAAAGAAGGATACGATCTCGAACTGCTGAGGACCATTTCCGAGTGCACGCGCGTACCTCTGATTGCCTCCGGCGGTGCCGGAACCAAAGAACATGTCAGGGATGCGATCACGCTTGGCAAAGCAGATGCAGTTCTTGCCGCGAGCATTTTCCACTATCAACAGATCTCGTTGTCGGAAATCAAGGAGTATCTCCAGAAGAACAACATACCGGTCCGGTTATGATCGACAAACTCAATTTTACCAAGCTGAACGGCTTGATTCCAGCAATCATTCAGGATACCACGACGAACCAGGTGTTGATGGTCGGGTTTATGAATCGCGAGGCCGTGGAGAAAACCATTCAGGAGCGAAGGGTCACATTTTGGAGCAGGACCAAAGGACGACTCTGGCAGAAAGGAGAGACGTCGGGCAACACACTTGAGGTTTCTTCCATTCAGACCGATTGCGACGGAGACGCCCTGCTGGTCCGCGCAATCCCGACCGGACCCGTGTGTCATACCGGATCCTATACCTGCTTCGCCGAAGCGAGAACCTTGGATGCGGAATCGGTGCTTGCGGGACTGGAGACGATCATTCGAGAGCGGCGGCAGCAGATGCCAGCGGAATCGTACACGTCAAAACTCTTTGGGCAGGGCACGCCCCGAATAGCACAGAAGGTTGGCGAGGAAGCAGTGGAAATCGTTATCGCGGCATTGCAACACGATCAAGACTCACTCAAAGAGGAGTCGGCGGACCTGTTGTACCATCTTCTCGTGTTGCTCCAAGACCAGGGATTGAGTCTGTCAGACGTGACAGCGGTACTGAAAAAGAGGATGACAAAACCCGGACGTACAGGAGGCGACAACGTCGTTGCGGCTGGGTGAGAGATTTATCGGGCTGTTGGCAGCGGAAACCACAAAGACACAAAGAGCTCGAAGACGATGACGGAGTTGTTCCTCACAGCACAATCCAAAAGATCTTTTTGTGTTCTTCGTAGCTTGAAAGTTCAACCTTTATTGCTCTTTATGGGCGAATTCATGCCCTGCCTTCTGCAGTGCCTGCACGGCATTCACGAGTTGCTCTTCCATAACAAATACATAGTCCGTATTGAAAGTGCTGATCGCGAACAGCGGGATGTTCGCTTCTGCGAGCGGCTGAGTCATTGACGCAAGCACGCCAACCTCCTGCAGTTTCATCTCTCCTTCCACCTTCAGACACCGCCAGCCAAGTTCCTGTTGAACATTGTTCGGCGCCATGTAATCCGGGCAGACGATGCACAGTTCATCATCTGTCCGGAGCATAAAGCACATATCGCCCTGGCTCAAAATAGAAGGGATTTCAGCAAACTGGGGGAGTTTGTTGATCGTGAATGTTTCGTTAAGCAGGTGAAGCGTCAGTTTTTTCATAGTGCGGTATGCCTCATCGGACGCATCGTGATTCTGCTGCCAGCTCAATGTCCGGAGAAAATGTACAATATCGCCCGCTCTCCCGCAAGTTTGTTTATGGTCTTAATTGACCGACAGCACAAAATTCGGTAGTATTCATCAGAGATTGCGAATTCCTTCACCCTCCAACATTGACAGTGCAACCACGATCAGCTCTTCTTGTCGGAGCCAGCGGCCTCGTTGGCGGGCATCTTCTGCGTCTCCTGGCTCATGACGAAGCTTACGACCGGGTAACCGTTCTGGTGCGGAAACCCCTCTCGTTTCGACATCCAAAACTTGAGGAGACTGCGATCGAGTTCGACGAGCTCGAGAAGCACAAGGCCTTGTTCAGGGCCCACGATCTGTTCTGTTGTCTCGGAACAACAATCAAGGTTGCGGGGTCAGAGGAAGCCTTCCGGAAGGTCGATTTCACGTACGTCACCCAAGCGGCTTCTTTTGCCTCCATGAACGGCGTTGAGCAGTTTCTCGTGATTTCTTCAATTGGAGCGGATAAGAATTCACGTGCATTCTATATGCGTGTGAAAGGAGAGGTCGAGCAGGCGGTATCGAAGCTCCCGTTCAAGGCGGTTCAGATCTTCCGGCCATCAGTTCTCATCGGCGATCGAAAAGAATCCCGATCGAACGAAACCTTCGCCATTGCGGTAATGAAGCTGATCTCTTTTGCGTTTGTTGGCCGACTTCGAAGGTACCGTACCATTGAAGCGAAAAGGGTTGCACAAGCGATGCTCTCTGTCGCGAAACAACAAAACACCGGAGTCGCAATCTATGAATCCGAACGTATACAAATTCTGGGTCAGGTGTAAATAATCGCTGTTCAGTTCACTCATGTCCGGAGAACAAATCCACATGCACAGATCAAAATATTTGGTGATCCCCTTCCTCATCATTCTGATGACTTCCCTGCTCGCCGCACAATCATCCGTCGTCCAGCGCTATGATGCCGACGCACAGAAGATCGTCAAGGAAGCATTGGGTTCGAATATGTCCATGGAGAACCTCACCGACCTGTGCACAAAGGTCGGACACCGAATCAGCGGTTCACCACAGGCGGCGCAGGCAGTTGAGTGGGCAAAGAAGAAGATGGAAGAATATGGATTTGATAATGTTCATCTCGAGCCTGTGATGGTCCCGCGGTGGGTGCGTGGGACTGTGGAAGAAGCATACCTTATGTATTCATCGGGAAGGCGCGAAAGGCTGAACATCACGACGCTCGGCGGCAGCATCGGCACACCCTCCGAAGGAATCACCGCGGAGATCATCGAGGTGAAATCCCTTGATGAACTCAGCCGCCTTGGAGAAAAAGCGAAGGGAAAAATCGTCTTCTTCAACAGGCCGATGGACCGGAAGCAGATATCCACGTTCGCGGCTTATGGCGGCGCTGTCGATCAACGCGGCGGCGGTGCAATCATGGCTGCCCGCGCAGGAGGCGTGGCAGCCCTCGTGAGATCGATGACAACGAGGATTGACGACTTTCCGCACACAGGCGGTATGGGATATGTCGACACCGTCAAGAAAGTGCCGGGCATTGCCATCAGCACGCTCCAGGCTGAGAGGATCAGCAAGCTTCTCGCGCAGGGAGATCGATTGAAGATTCACTTCAAGCTTTCAGCGCAGACATTGCCTGATGTGGAATCGTTCAATGTGGTCGGCGAATTGACCGGGACGGAAAAGCCCAAAGAGGTGATAGTCATCGGCGGGCATCTCGACAGCTGGGATATTGGTCAGGGCGCACACGACGACGGAGCGGGCTGCGTCCAATCGATCGAGGTGTTGCGAATACTCAAGAAGCTCGGCCTGCAGCCCAAGCGGACCATTCGGGCCGTCATGTTTATGAATGAAGAAAACGGTTTGCGCGGCGGGATCGGGTACGCGGCAAAAGACCGGCCGGGCGAGAAGCACATCGCAGCCATTGAGTCCGACGAAGGTGGATTCCGTCCGCGGGGATTCGGCATCGCCGATTCTGCTGCGTTCAAGAAGGTTGCTCCCTGGGCTCCCCTTTTTACCTTCTTTGATGCTGATCTCATTCGGTTCGGCGGCGGAGGGGCAGACATCAGTCCGATGGGGCCAAAAGGGATTCCGCTCATGTCGATGATTGTCGATACGCATCGCTATTTCGACTCTCATCACTCCGAGAACGACAATCTCACAGCCGTCAACGAAAGAGAGTTGGCCTGCGGCGCTGCCGCGATGGCGATTTTGACGTACGTGATGGCGCAGGAAGGACTGTAGGTTCTTCGAACGTTTCGACGGACAGCGAGAATTCGCTTTGATCCTTCGGAGAGTTTTACGGCTCAACCCTCACACACCGATGAAAAAAACAATATTGGCTCTCCTTGCCGCGATATCTCTTTCTGCCTGCGCGCCGTACTCGATGAAGAGCTCAATCGCGGACGCGATCGATACACTCTTCGCCGACTACGACAAGCCGGACTCCCCCGGCGCGTCCGTCTTGATTGTGAAAGACGGTAAAGCCCTGCTCAGCAAGGCATACGGCCTCGCAGACGTCGATCACGCAATTCCCGCCTCGACGAATACCAACTACCGTCTCGCATCCGTCACCAAGCAGTTTACCGCCACGGCGGTCTTGAAACTGGTCGATCAGGGAAAGCTCTCGCTTGACAGTCGCCTCACCGATGTTCTTGCGGGTGCGCTCCCTTACGCGCGCGACGTCAGAATCAGGCATCTTCTCAATCATACTTCAGGACTTGTGGATTACGAGGATTTCGTGCCCGACACTCAGACGGTACAGGTACTCGACACAGATGTTTTGAGACTCCTGAGTACAATCGATACAATGTATTTTCCGGCCGGAGGGAAGTACCGGTACAGCAATTCCGGCTATGCGCTGCTTGCGCTCGTTGTTGAGTCTGTTTCCGGCCAACCGTTTGCAGTCTTCTTGAAGCAGAACATTTTTGAGCCGCTCGGGATGAACCACACCGTGGCATTCCAGAATGGAATCTCCACGGTGGACAACCGGGCCTTCGGCCATTCACGAACAGATAAAGGTTTTGTCCGAACGGACCAGAGCAACACGAGTGCGGTATTGGGCGACGGCGGAATCTATTCTTCGGTCGAAGACCTTTTCAAATGGGATCAGGATCTCTATGCTAATAGGTTGGTGAGCGCTTCGCTCCGTCAAGAGTCCTTCACACCCGGTACGCTGAACGACGGAACCCGCACAAAGTACGGCTTCGGCTGGAACATCGAGCCTTACAAAAATATTCCGTCCGTGAATCATACCGGCTCTACCAGAGGCTTTCGGAATGCGATCCTGCGGTTTCCCGATCAGCGATTGACGATTATCATCCTGACGAACCGCAGTGAGGGCGAGCCGATAGAGATCGCGAGGAAGATCGCGGATTTGATGCTGGCGCAATAGAACCCAACATATGTTGTCCGACAGATTATCTGTCGGACATGATTCGCTTGAACCTATCTCAAAAACCGCTGTCACTCCCGACTTGCCCCGAATTCTTTTTTCGGGGATGCTTGTATCGGGAGTCCAGGACGCGCCGTCTGGATTCCCGCTGAAGACGTGCGGGAATGACAATTATTCTTTGGAGTGTGTTTTTGAGATGGTTTCTAATCAGTGAAGATCTCGTATCATCAGTGTTATCTGTGTGCTATTCTTTGTTCTTTCACAAGATTCTCCTTTCTCCTGATAGAGTCTTGAGATGTGGCATGGAGGTCGCTAAATGAAAGCCGTCCGCCTCGTAGAAATTGGAAAACCTCTGCAGATGCAGGAGATTCCCAGACCATCCCCCGGAGACAACGACATTCTTGTACGTGTCCGCGCCGCCGGCATCTGCCATTCGGACGCGCACTACCGGGCAGGTCTCTCGCCCGTTCGTCCGCTGCCTATGACCCTGGGCCACGAGGTTGCCGGCGTCGTTGAACAGACGGGAAGCCGTGTAACAAGGAACAAGGTTGGAGAGCGTGTCTGTTTACACTACAACATCACCTGCGGCGACTGCCACCATTGCAGCACCGGAAATGAGCAGTTTTGCCCGCACTGCCTCATGCTCGGTCACTACACAAACGGCGGTTATGCTGAATACATCGTCGTCCCGGAGCGCAACGCCATTCTGCTTCCGGAAGAAATCCCCTTCGAACAGGGTGCGACGTTGATGTGCGCTTCCGCCACAGCGTTCCACGCGTTGCGCAAGTCCAGACTCAAGGCCGGAGAAACTGTCGCAGTCTTCGGAGTCGGCGGACTTGGGATGTCTGCCGTCCAGCTTGCTCGTGTGTTCGGCGCGTTGGAGGTGTATGCTGTCGACATCAACGAGGACAAACTGAAACTTGCCAGATCCTATGGCGCCTTTCCCGTGAATGCCAGACGGGCCGATCCGGTCGCAGAAATCAAGAGACTGACAAAGGGCAACGGCGTGGACGTCTCCCTGGAGTTGATCGGGCTCCCGCAAACAATGCGACAAGCCGTTCAATGCCTGGGTGTTCTCGGCAGGGCTGTTATCGCAGGCCTCAGCAACAAGCCGCTCGAAATTGACACCTATCGCGAACTACTGGGGAACGAAGCCGAAATCATCGGATCGAATGACCATCTTCTTCAGGAGCTTCCGCTTCTGGTGGAAATGGCACGGCGTGGAATACTTGATACGTCGCGCGTCGTGACACGGACTATTCCACTCGATGGAGATGCCATCAACGAGACGCTTGACCGGCTTGAGCGATTTGGCGGCGATGTACGAACGGTGATTGTCCCCTGACCTTGGAGAATCATTGTCAGGATGCTGAACGTATCCAATTCTCTTTCAAAACCTGGAAATCACTCCCATGAAACGACGTGATGCATTGAGACTCTTCGGAATGGCTGTCGGGACCGCTGCCATTCCCTCCCTCCGGCCCCGGTACGAATATATCGGCCTTCCAATAGACGAACAAGAGATCTTGAAAGAGTTCGACCGCCTCCGCGGTGAACCGAAGGCAACGTCTGCTGTCCGGTTCGAGCGCGGCGGCCCGCGCTTCTTCATCAACGGGAAGGAAGAATATCCGCTTTTTGCCGGCAGCTCAGGGCTGATTGACACGATCAAGAGTTTCAATGCTTCGGGAATCAAGTATTATCATCCCCTCATCAGCCTTGAAAACGGCTGGCTCGCTCCCGATAAGTACGACTGGAAACCTGTCGACCAGTACTTCGCGAGGCTTCTCTCGGCCCATCCCGATGCCTACTTCTTGCCACGCCTGCATCTCTATGCGCCGATGTGGTGGAAAGACGCTCATCCCAAGGAGCTTGCCGAGTACGGACTGCCGGTCGATAAAACTCAGTTCAAGATGGGGAAGATTGCGATCGACAGCGGGTTTGACTGGAACAGCGTCCTTGAAACCTACGCTGCCTCTCTTGCATCCGATGTCTGGAAGACCGAAATGGGAATCACGCTGCAGAGTTTCCTTCTTCACATGGAGCAATCTCCCCTCCGCAGCAGAATCATAGGATACCACCTCTCCGGCGCAATGACTGCAGAGTGGCATCATACCGGTTCGCGTTATCTTCCCGACTATAGCGAGCCGATGCAGCGGAAGGCCGGACCGGTGCCGAGCGCCGAAGAACGAATGCACACAACCCATGGTCTGCTTCGGGATCCTGCACGCGAGCAGGCAGTCATCGACTTCTATCGGAAATTCCATCAGAACACGACCGATGTCGTTTTGTATTTCGCTGGCATCACAAAGGAAGCAACGCAGCGGCAGATTGTGACAGGGACGTTTTTCGCCTACGTCATGGAAAACGTTTGCATCCAGGAGGCGGGCTTCCTGGCACCGGAAAAGCTCCTGGAGTCGAACGACATCGATTACATTGCCTCCCCGTACACCTACGAGCACGGGAACATTCCCGGCAAACAGCGGTGGGAAAGCGACATCGTCGATGACGCGGGCAACTGGCTGGGCAGAGCAAGGGGAGTCGGCGGCGACGGAGGATACAGGGTGCTCCTTGAGTCCATGCGCCGACACAAGAAGCTCTACATCGCGGAGATGGATCCGAGCACGTATCTCGAACCGGAGAAAACCACAGAGGGAGGCTCAGGCTTCGATACGGTTGATGGCACGCTGAACATTCTGCGTCGCGATTTAACCCAGGTTTTTGTTCAGGGAAACGGCGGATGGCTTTTTGAATTCGGCCACGTTCCCACCTTCAAAGCAAAGAAGGGCTGGTATGACGACGCTCCGATGATCCAGGAGATCCGGACATGGGCTGAACTCGGTCAGAAAACGCGTACTCGGTCTGACACGCGTTCCGTTGCCGAGATAGCCGCGGTGTACGACGTCAAAAGCTTCCTCGTCACTCAACACTGGAAAGCGGAAGAACCCTGGAAGGGATTCGGAATCGCCATTACCGATTTCTTCAACCATTGGCTCGTGAATAGCCAGGCGCGGACGCTTAACAGAATCGGCGCACCTATCGATTTCCTCTATCGCTTCGATTTGAAGAAGGAAGATGCAAGGCGATACAAGCTCTTTATTATGCCCAACATCTTCTATCTCACCAAAGAAGAAGTTCAGCAGCTCAAGAGTATGCTCAAAGGAAGCAAGGCGACCGTTCTCTGGTACTACGCCCCGGGGTACGTTTCGCCCTCCGGTCTGACTCCGTCTCAGATGGAGGATCTGACCGGATTTCGGTTCAAGCGGATGGACCCGGCCGGACCGATGATGATCCAAGCCGACTTCATGCACGAAGGGACGACCATCAGTCAGAAATTCGGCGTGGCAAAGGAACACACCCCACGCTTTGCTGTTGAAGCCGGGGATGCCTCAGTTAATGTTCTTGGCAGGTGGACGGATTCCGAGGAAACGGCTTTTGCTTCCAAAATGCACGACGGTTTCGAGTCGGTCTATGTCGGGAGCGGCCCGGTTCCCGTCGAGATCTTACGGTGGCTTGCAGCCAGTGCCGGAGTGCGACTCTGGAGTTCGAAGCCTGATTGCGTGCGCGCAACCCGCGACGCAGCAACCATCATCGCTTCGAGCGATGGAGAGCGGTTTGTTCGCTTCCCTCAACCGCTGGCAGCGTCGGAGGGGGGGGCGGCATCGCGCGACCATCAGCTCAACATGAAGTTCGGAGATGTGAGGGTGTTTGTGAAAAAGTGAGCGAGCCGCCGCGAGGGTGCCCGTCACTTACCATAAGTGGTCATCGTGACGACGGTCACCTTTCATGTAACCATGCTGCAACTACGATCCAGTTAAGTGACCGGCACTCCTTTGGGGGCTTTGTGAAGTGACGGTCACTTCCCCCTTGCTCAAATCTGTTTTCTCCCATTGGCTTTTCCCAAAAATTTGGATAAACTCTAGGCATCCGCATCTTACAAATGGAGGTTCAAACCATGACCAAACGTTACTTTCTTCTTACACTCTCATTTTTGCTGTTCCTGCA
>QYQB01000132.1 GCA_007280275.1 bacterium
ATCCGCACGCCGCTGACCATTATTCGCAGCGAGCTGGAATTTGCTCAACGGAACCCGGGTAAGCTCGAGTCCGAGGAAAGCATCCGGGTCGCGCTTGGAGAACTCGACAGGCTTGCACGTCTCGCCGATGGATTGTTGATGCTTGCCCGACTGGACGCACCCGGCTTCTCGCTTAGCGCTCGTCTCATCCGGCTCGACGAACTCCTGATAGAATGTGTCCGGCACATGAACGAACCGGCGGCAAGAAAGAGCGTCACCCTCGACATCCACGTCGATGATGTGGTCGAGCTTCAGGCGGATCGCGATTGGCTCAAGAGCGTGGTCCTTAATCTTCTCGACAATGCGATTCATTACTCGCCTGATGGGGGAATCATCCTGATTTCGTTGACGGTCCACTCCAAGGACAACATCCACATCGTCGTCGAAGATTCCGGGCCCGGTATCGCCCCCATCGATCTTCCACATATCTTCAAGCGCTTTTATCGTGCAGACACTGAACGCTCCCGCGAAGGCGGCAGTGGGATAGGACTGGCCATTGCCGACGAGGTGGTACGGATGCACCGCGGAGAAATTACCGTTGAAAGCACACCTGGCAAGGGGGCGCGGTTCGTTGTGAGACTTCCCAGAAAAACCATTCCCGCCTAGCAGGGTGCGGAAAAACCGCTTCTGCTCGCCATCCGATAAATCGGACGTCTTGTTTTTCACGAAACCCGAGGGGTTTCGCGTTTACAAAGACGTCGACTTCAGTCGATGGCATGCTTTTTCAGCAACCTCCTAGAATCGTTCTTCCCAATACTAGAAACGTTTCCGCTCGCTCATCTTTCATCCCATTTTCATCTTGTTCGAGTATATTGATTGACATCGGTCGCATACGAAGTGGCAGCCGTTGTGTGATGACCCGCTAAGAATAAACAATTCCCCCTGTATGAAATTTCTCGGAGTTCCCAGCATATGAAAACATGTTGCATGTTCGCTGCAAGCGCATTGTTCTTCACGTGCACCCTGTTCGCACAAGGCCGCGGCGGCGGTGTTGTTTCCGGAGTCGTAAAGGCGGATTCGACCAATCGGCCGCTCGAGTTTGTAAACGTCATTTTGCTCAATCAGGCAGATAGCGCCATTGTCACGGGAACCAGCACAGATAGCAAAGGAAAGTTTACGATCGACAACGTTCCGGACGGCGAATATTTCCTAACGTATAGCCTGCTCGGCTATAAAGAGAAGCAGCCCACCACATTCAGAATCGATTCCAAGCGGCCAGCCTTGAGCGTGGGAACGATTCTGCTGGTTGAGACGGCATTGAAATTGGACGGGGTCACGGTCACGTCTCAACGGGTCACGTTCAACACCGCGATTGACCGAAAGGTGTTCAATGTCCAACAGGATATCATGAGCAAGACAGGGACGGCAAGCGATCTGCTCCAGAGCATTCCTTCAGTTCAAGTTGACATTGATGGAGTTGTCAGTCTGCGGGGATCGGCAAATGTCCTCATGCTCATCAACGGCAAGCCATCGCCGCTCATGGGGGCAAGCAGGGCGGAAGTCTTGCAGCAAATGCCTGCGAGTTCTATCGAGAGGATTGAAGTCATAACAAACCCCTCGGCTAAATTCAAACCCGATGGCACATCCGGCATAATTAACATTGTGATGAAAAAGGACGTGACCACGGGATTAAATGGAAATCTGACCGCGAATGTCGGCACCAAGAATCGATACAACGTCAATGCGAGTGCCAACTACAATCCGGGATCGTTTAATATCTTTGGGAGCTACAGTTTTCGTCAGGATGATCGAAACAATTTTTCGACCGATGCACGCGCACAGAGCGATTTGGCCACGAATGCTCTAAGCTACTACAAGGATAACGCTCGATCGCTTTCACGTCCGCTGTCGCACGTCGCTACATTGGGTTTGGATTATCGGCTCGATGAAAAGGACAATTTTGGCTTATCGGGGAATTATCACTATAGAGGATTTACCAGAAACGACGCCTCGACGAAGGTCCTCACAAGCAACAATATCGTGACCGATGATTACGACCGACTACGCGTAGATTATGAATATGAACAAGAGGCGGGCCTCACTGCATTTTTCCAGCACAATTTCGACGGGGAGAATCACAAACTGCGGTTCGAGTTCAATGCGGCACAGACGCCGGAACAGGAAGACAATCACTATACGGATGTGTACCGGGTCCCCGCGAGTCCGCAAACGTACGATAATACGCTGATCAAACAAACCGAGTGGAAAAAACAACTCACAGCAGACTACACGCTTCAACTTGCCGAGCATTCGACGTTTGAGGCGGGGTATGACGGAGAATTCAACAAGAGGGATATGAATTTCTATGGCGAGTATTTTGATCCGACCCAGCAGAAATTCACAAAGGATGTCGAGAGAACAAACCAGTTCATCTACAACGAAACAATTCAGGCTTTGTATGGGACGTACGAGAACTCGTTCGGGTTGTTCAGCGTCCTGGGAGGAGTACGCGCGGAGGGATCGTTTGTCAAGTCTGATCTCGTTACCGGGGATTCGATCATCTCCAACGACAATTTCAATCTGTACCCCACATTGCATCTGGCGTACAAATTCAGCGAACTCGCGGAATTGCAGCTCAACTACAGCCGCCGCGTCAATCGGCCCGAGGGAGACGACCTTAACCCGTTCCCTGAATACCAGGACCCTCGCAACATACGCTCCGGTAATCCGCGCCTGAAGCCTGAGTCCATTAACTCGATTGAATTCGGCTGCCAGTTGCAGAACGACAACCTCACTGTCGTCCCGAGCATCTTCTATCGTAATAAATATAATGGATTCACAACTGTCATCAAGGCCCTCAACGACTCGACACTGTTGACCACGCACGAGAATTTGTCCAGTGATCAATCGGCAGGACTTGAGTTCGTCGTCGCGGGAAACGTTGGAAACCTGTTCACAGCGAACGTGAGCGCTAACGCTTTCTACGAACAAATCGATGCGTCGAATCTGGGTTTTGGAAATAAGAAATCGACCGTGACGTGGAGCGCTACATTGAACGGAAGCGCGAATTTGTCGAAGGCGACGATGATTCAGATTAACTCGAACTACCGCTCAGCACGATTGACCCCCCAGGGGGAGAACAGGCCGAGCTTTGTCCTGAACATGGGTTTTCGGCAGGATCTGTTCGATGACAAGGTCTCTCTCATTTTGACAGTCTCCGATCTGCTGAAAACCCTGAACCGAAAAACGGATCTGAATACTCCCTGGTTAACCCAGAATGTCGTGAGCAACCGTGATTCCAGGATTGTGTACTTTGGATTGACGTACCATTTTGGTATGCCGGCAAAGAAATCCAAGGAAAAAGCTCTGCAATACGACAATGGCTTATAGCCGTGGATTTAAATGGTCAGAGGGCCTTCCTGATGGGCCGGTTTTCGCCCTGCCTTCATATTCATTTGGTAGATTCAATGATAACGGTCGTAGCAATTAAGCGATCATCACTCATCCATAGTACTATAGGGAGTGTCTTATGAAAGCACTTTTTCGGTTTACCACGATCGTTCTCGTTTGCACGCTGGCCATCTGCGTCGTATCAAACGGAAACGCTCAGGACAAGAAAATCACCAAGAAGGATGTTCCCGCAGCGGTCCTGAAGGCATTCGAAGGTGCCTACCCGAAGGCCAAAGTGAACAACTATGGCACAGAGGTGGAAAAGGGAGTGACGTTCTACGAGCTCGAAACGGTCGAGGGGAAGATCAAGCGCGACCTTCTCTACAAAGCGGATGGAACGCTTGCGGAAGCGGAAGAGATATTGACGCAGGCTATGGTGCCAGACGATATCGCGAAGGCGGTCAAAGCGGAATTTCCCAAGGGGAAAATTGTTAGCGGGGAGAAAACCACCCAGGGCAAAGTGGTGACCTTTGATATCGTAGTCGCCAATGGCAAAGAGAAGGTGAGTGTTAATCTTAATGCCGATGGCAAGATTCAGAAGAAAACCGTGATGAAGCCGAAGAAGGAAAAGGGAGAAAAAGAAGAGAAAGAAGAAAAGGATTAGGAGGAATTGCTTGGCTTCGAGGCATGCCCCCGCGAGCCTAAGCTGCTATCCCTCTCCAAAGAGAACTTGTCTCTCCGATAAGTTCCTCGTTCAGGAATCAATCCGCAACCCTGCTTTCATCCGATTGCGAAAAAGCAAAAGCCCGGTCAACTTCGACCGGGCTTTGCCGTGAGAATGGGTGTAGCGCCGAGCGCACTATTTTTTCCGCCGCGCATTTGCGTCGATATAACGCGCGAATGCTTCCGGCTTTCCGGGTGGCGCAAACTCGAAGGTGATCTTCATTGAGTCATTGCCCGTTTTGGTGTTCGTGAGTCGAAATCTTGGGGCGGATGCAATGACGTCACTGAGAAAAACCACAGAGTTCGAGTCCTTTGAGATCGTTACCGTATAGTTGATAACGTGCTGTTCGTTATCAAAGTAGATCGCCCGTGTTTTTTCTCCCTCCTTGTAAACCACCATCAGATCATTGTGAGAAAAGGCTGGACGGTCCTTGGTCGCAGGGTAGTCGGCAAAGTTTTTTCGAACAAGGATCGTGTTTTGGAGATCGAGGGAAAATGTAAAGCCGCCGACTCCCTGGCCGGGATCGCCGCCACCTTCTCCGACCCACTCCCCAAACAAGAATCGATAAGAATTCCAATTCACCGGCTTTGCGCCTTGTTGACCAGAAGCAGGAATCGCCATTGTGAGAAGGGTGAGGAGGATGCATAGAGCGAGGATGAGCCTCGTCCGCGGGCCGGCCTCTTGATGTGTGTTCGGTGTCATTGTGGTATGATCCTTCTGTGGGTTGTTTATGATCGCGCTTCGCCGGATCGGTACGGTCGAAGTCCGAAAGCAGACCAAGTCTCGTTCACGGAGATGAGTGTAATCCACTTCAAGTCGGTCTTCTCCAGGATTTCCCATCCTTTGTCACGGGTCAGGTCCGTCTGGATTTTTGACGATCCTTTGGGGAAGGAGATCCAAATGATGCTCTCGGGCTTCAGCGTTCGGACCGCACGCGGAACTAATTTGTCCAATTCTGATTTGGTCTTAACGAAGATCTGAATCCAATCGAATGTTCCTTTGAGGTGAGCGGACACTTCCACTTCGTCAGGCAGGGGAGCGAGCTCTTTCAGGTAACCAGCTGGTCCAGCAATGACTGCAGCACGGTGGCGTGTTCTGAGCTTCATTTTGTGAGCGAGAGTCTGCGTGGGCATCGTAGTGCCTCCGGAAGGGCTTGATTGAGAATCAGTGGTTTCATTTTTTCAGGAAGGCGAAATGAAATTTCGCCTTACAGGTGAAATGTTTCTTCATTTGTTTCCCTGCTTGATGAACGTGCCGTTGCGAAACTCCTCGAAGGCGATCTGGATTTCCTCTTGTGTGTTCATGACGATGGGGCCGTACCAGGCCACTGGTTCTCGAATAGGATTGCCTGACAAGAGGAGAAAGCGTACAGGCGATTCCTTCGTCGCGACCGTGACTTGTTCGCCGTCATCAAAGAGAATGAGATGCTCGTTGGCAACCAGAGCGTTCCTGTCCTCAGTGAAGTAGGCCTCTCCGCCAAAGACATACGCGAGGGCAGTGTGACCTGATGGTATCGCATGGGTGAACTCCTTGTTTGGAGGCATCATCACGTCGAGATACTCCGGTTCAATAACCACGTCGCGTACGGGTCCCTCTGTGCCGTTCACTTCGCCAGAAATCACTCTGATCGTAACCCCGCCCGGCAACGATACTTCGGGAATTTGATCATGGGTGACCTCCCGGTAACGCGGATCCATCATTTTCTGTGAGGCAGGGAGGTTTGCCCAGAGTTGAAAACCCCACATGAAACCGTTTGGATCACCGTTCGGCATTTCCTGGTGGATGATGCCGCTGCCGGCTGTCATCCATTGCACATCGCCAGGCCCGATAGTCCCCTTGTTTCCCATGCTGTCGCCATGGTCAACGGTACCACGAAGGACGTATGTGATCGTCTCGATTCCCCGGTGCGGATGCCATGGGAATCCTTTGATGTACTGCTCCGGATCATCCCCGCGAAAATCGTCGAAGAGCAGAAATGGATCAAAGAGCTGAGTATCGCCGAATCCGAAAGCACGTTTGAGATGGACGCCAGCGCCTTCAAGCGTCGGCTTGCTCCTGATGACCTTCTGGATTTTTCTGCTCTTGCTCATCGTTAATTCCTCTCAATTACATAATGAGTTCTCGGAGGCAGCGATAGTGCAATTCAAGTAAATCATCTTGTAGTTTTCATCGCGGAGAAAATAGTCGATACCTCTGCGTACCTCCGCGAACGGAGTTTATCCCGACGTCTTCAGTCGGGACGTCTCCGCGTTGAGAACCAATAACAAAAAAACGCAATATTACTTTCTAGACATGGCACGAGCGTCATAGATCCGCTGTCGGCAGGAAGCGGGGCGGCCGGCGGTGTTTTGTTGCCTGCTCAAACGCATAAGCCAGCTTGATGAGGACCGGCTCGCTCCACGCCCTTCCAAAGAACGAAATCCCAACAGGCAGCCCGAATATAAATCCTGCCGGAACCGTAATATGCGGATACCCCGCCACGGCCGCCGCAGTCGAGCTGCTGCAGAGAAAATGGTCGCCGGTGACGAGGTCGGTGACCCACGCCGGACTTTCGGTGGGAGCGATCAGCGCGTCGAGCTTGAACTTGTCCATCACGGCATCGATGCCTTCCGCCCGCGAGAGTCGAAGGTTCTTGTCGCGAGCTTCGATATACTCTTTGTCGGTGAGCGGCCCGCGTGCTTCCGCTTTGATAAAGGTCTCCTGGCCGAAGTACGGCATCTCCGTGTTCTTGTTGCGCTCATTGAACTCGATGATCTCCTTCAGCGAGTGGACCGGCGCGCCCGGTCCGAGACGAGCGAGGTATGCATTGAGATCGGCCTTGAGATCGTACTGCAGGACGATCCCCTCAGCGTCTCCGAGTTGTCCTAATGCGTCACTGTCTGCCGGATCAACGATGACCGCGCCGTTCTTTTTCAGAGTGTCGAACGCTTCGTTCATCAATGCATCAACTGCGCCATGGAACCCGAAGTATCTCCGCACGACTCCAATTCTTACGCCCTGCAGGCCCTTTGGGTCGAGAAACTGTGTATAGTCGGCGAACGATTTTCCCCGGCTCTCTTCTGTTGCCTTGTCCTCCGGATCGATTCCGGCCAGAGCGCTGAGCAAGATTGCAGCGTCGCGGACCGTTCTTGTCATGGGTCCGGCGGTGTCTTGCGTATGCGAGATGGGGATCACGCCGGTGCGGCTGACCAATCCAACGGTCGGTTTGATTCCCACGATGCCACAAAGCGACGAGGGGCTGACGATCGAGCCGTCCGTTTCCGTTCCGACTCCAACGGCGCAGAGGCTTGCAGCAACAGCGGACCCCGTTCCTGAGCTGGATCCCGAGCAGTTGCGATCGAGCGCGTACGGATTCCTGGTCAAGCCGCCGCGTCCGCTCCATCCGCTAGTGGAACGGCTGGCGCGGATGTTGGCCCACTCGCTCAAATTGGTCTTGCCGAGGATAATTGCCCCGGCGGCTCTCAGCCGTTGCACCAGGAACGAGTCAGCAAGAGGTTTTGAGCCGACAAGAGCAAGCGACCCGGCCGTCGTCGCCATCCGGTCCGCAGTATCGATGTTATCTTTGATCAGAACCGGAATTCCGTGAAGAGGCCCTCTGGGTTCTTTTGCTTTTCGCTCTTTGTCAAGTTCATCGGCAATCTTCAGAGCATCAGGGTTGAGCTCGATGATGCTATTCAGAGTTGGGCCTTTTTTGTCGATTGCCGAGATGCGGGTCAGATATTTTTGCGTGATGGAGCGGGCAGTGTACCTCCCGGTACTCATTCCCTTCTGGAGTTCTGCGATTGTCATCTCGTCCAGTTCGAAAGGCTTGACTTCAGGAGAGGGAAGAGGAGAGGCGGCAGCTTCGTCAGTTCCGGCCAGGGCCGGAAACGCTGCGACGGCAATTCCGCCGGTCAAGCCGGTTCTGAGGAAAGTTCTGCGATTCGGGTGACCAGAGTCGGACTTGGATTCTCGGTTTGCGGGCATGGCTCAAACTCCAATATGGAAGTAGGAAGTAAATTGACTGCCTCCTCCCTCAAATGGAGCAAAGGAGCACGAGGCAGATCGCTTTCATTTCTTTATGAGTCTCACCAGGTACACCAATAAAGTCCCTGCGATGCCGGAGAGCAAGCCGACAGCAATCCCGATAGCGAGCTCGAAAGGCCATAAGTCGTGGGTCGAGGGATCCTGGATTGTCTCGAAGAGAACTCTTGCAAGGACTGCCATCCCAAAGCCCGCCCCCAGCAAGACGGCTGAGCGATGCATTGAAAGACTGCTGAGTGCCGCAGGAAATCCTCCGGCAATAATGCCCGCAACTATCCATCGACCCAGAAACGCCGGGCTCGACAAATCAATACTATAGTAAGGAACAAGCCAAAGAGGAACTCCTCCCGCAATGAATCCTAAGTAGACTGTCGCAATCGTCCACCGCTCGCGCTCGATCGCATTCTTTACATTGATGGCTGACATCGCTACCTCGGATATGAGACGTTTCGAAATTCGGCGCTATTGTGCAATGTAATGAAAACCAGTTTCCAATCCTTCGGCACTGTTCGGTCCAACGTAGAGCGAGAATCTTCCAGGCTTAACAGTCCATTTCATGTCACGGTCATAAAATTTCAAATTCTCCGGAGTCAGAATGAACTGCACGCGTTTCGATTCGCCGGGTGCAAGCGAGATCTTCTGAAATCCCTTGAGCTCCCGGACGGGTCGTGTGACGCTCGCGACCTCATCCCTGACATACAATTGAACAACCTCTTCGCCTGCACGATCCCCCGCGTTCTTTACAGTGACGCTTACAAGCAGGCTCTCTGACGGTTTCAGGGTCGTCGCACTCAACGCAAGCTGCGAATACGAAAACGTCGTGTAGCTAAGCCCGTAACCAAACGGGAAGAGGGGGGAGTTATTGAGATCGAGGTACTTCGACGTCCACTTTACTGTATCGACAGCAGGGCGGCCCGTGTTCTTGTGATTGTAGTAGATCGGTATCTGCCCGGTGGCACGGGGGAAAGAGGTTGTGAGCTTACCGCTGGGATTGTAGTCGCCGAATAGGACATCGGCAATTGCGTTGCCGGTCTCGACACCGAGGAACCAGGTTTCGACAATTGAAGGAACGTTCTCAGCAATCCACTGCAATGCGAGCGGTCTTCCGTTCATGAGTACGACGACGACCGGTTTTCCGGTTCCTTGAACCGCACGCACAAGGTCTTCCTGGCTGCCCGGCAGCCCGATGTTGGAGCGGCTTTCGGCTTCACCACTCATCTGTCCTGATTCACCCACGACGACCACGACGACATCTGCTTGTCTGGCGACATCCAACGCCTCGGTGAACCCGGTCATTGAAGGCTTTTCGATCTCACATCCTCGTGCGAAGAGTAGTCTTGTGCCGAAACCAAGTTTGGCCTTGATGCCTTCAAGCACAGGGATGACATCTTCCGGTTTGCCCTGAGCGTGCCATGGACCAAGCGGACTCTCCTTATCGTCTGCAAGCGGTCCGATGACGGCGAGCGATTTCAGGTCCTTCTTCAGGGGGAGAAGGTTGTTTTGGTTTTTCAAGAGGACAATCGACCGCTGAGCCGTCTTGCGTGCTGCTTCCCGATGCTCCGGAGTAAGCATGTCGCGTCGTTCGCGCCCGCCGTCGCAATTTCTATATGGATTTTCGAACAAGCCAATTTGAAATTTCGCTCTCAACACTCGCCGGACTGCCTCATCAAGCTCTGATCCGGTGATCCGATCTTCTCGCAGCGCGGCGGCAAGATGAGAGTGATAAGCATCTGCCTCCATATCCATGTCCACACCGGCTTTGAGTCCAAGAACGGCCGCTTCCTTGAGGTCGGCAGCGACTCCGTGCTGAAGAAGTTCGCCGATGGAATTCCAGTCGCTCACCACGAACCCGTCAAACTTCCATTCCCCGCGGAGGATATCGGTGAGGAGCATGCGGTTCGCGCTGCTCGGCATTCCGGCGATTTCGTTGAATGAACACATCAACGATCCCACTCCGGCATCGACGGCAGCTTTGAAGGGGGGAAGATAGATTTCCCGGAGCGTGCGCTCGGAGATGTCGACCGTATTGTAGTCACGGCCTCCTTCGGCTCCGCCGTATGCGGCAAAATGCTTGGCACACGCAAGAAGGGAAGTGGGCGAGCTCAAGCTTGGTCCCTGAAATCCACGCACTCGGGCGGCGGCAACGGCAGAGCCCAGATACGGGTCTTCACCGGCGCCTTCTGCGATGCGGCCCCAGCGTGGATCGCGGGCGATGTCAACCATAGGTGAAAACGTCCAATGAATCCCTGCTGCTGTGGCTTCGGTCGCGGCAATGCGCTCTGCCTTCTCAATCAGAGCAAGGTCCCAGCTGCACGCGGTCGCCAAGGGTATCGGAAACGTCGTGCGGTATCCGTGGATGACATCAAAGCCGAAGAGGAGAGGAATTTTCAATCGTGACTCTTCCACAGCGATTCGTTGTACCTCCCTCGTTGAATTCGCGCCGAGGACATTGAGGAACGATCCTATCCGGCCCTGTCGGAGCAGTGTTTCGTGTTGACCGGATCTGCCACTATACTGCACGAGCTGCCCAACTTTTTCGTCCACCGTCATTAACGCGAGCAACGAATCCACTCGCCGGTCGATGGACGATTGGGCGGATGCAGAACTGAACGGAAGGATGAACAAGAGAATGAGGAACGGCTTGTGTTTCATGCGATTGTCCGGTCAGTAACGGAAATGTGCGGGGGATTTGTGTTCACATCATATGACGTTCAACTTCAGGAGCAGATCATGAACGGAGAGCTAG
>QYQB01000281.1 GCA_007280275.1 bacterium
ATCATCGGGTTCAGTTCGGTGTTGCTTGGTCCCAGCGGTGATCCTCTTACAGACGATCAGCGGATGGCGCTTGAAAAAGTGCTGAAGAACGGGCGGCATCTCCTGCAACTCATCAATGACATCCTTGATCTTTCCAAGCTCGAATCGGGGAGGATGACGTTGAGTGTTGAAACCGAGGACGTCTCAGCCATTCTTTCGAACTGCATACTCATTGTCGAGCCGCTCATTCAATCCAAGCGGCTGACATTGACGCAGGACCTTCAGCCGAACCTGCCGTCGCTGACAACCGATATCGTCAAAGTGCGCCAGATCATGGTGAACCTCCTCAGCAACGCATCGAAGTTCACTGAGGAGGGGGGAATCTCGATCAAGGTTACTTACCAGGAAGACGGCATGGTATCGTTTGCGGTGAAGGATAGCGGCATTGGGATAGGAGAGAAAGACTATGGTAGAGTCTTTGAGGAGTTTCAACAGGTTGATACCAGCAACACGCGGAAATACAAGGGCACTGGTTTGGGATTGCCGATTGCCCGCAAGCTTGCGCGCATGCTCGGTGGCGATCTGACTGTGAAGAGCGAGTTGGGGAAGGGCTCGACATTCACGATGACCATTCCTGCAAAGGTCCCTCAGGCACTGATAGAATCGCAACAAGCAGGGGTGCCTGCAAAGCGCCCGGAGCCTGTGCAACGGAAGCCCTCGCTGGTTTCCTCGCTGCCCCAGCCGTCGGCAACCGGAGAACAGGTACAGATCCTGAGTATTGATGATGACCCGGATGTCATCGAGATCTTGCGCAAGTATCTTGTACCGGAAGGCTATTCCATCGTCGGTGCACTCTCCGGTGATGAAGGGTTGGAGATGGCTGTGAAGATGAAACCAGCACTCATTACGCTGGACATCATGATGCCGCAGAAAGATGGATGGCAAGTGCTGCGCGAGTTGAAACAGAATCCCCAAACCAAGGATATTCCCGTACTGATCCACTCCATTGTCGACAACAAACCGCTGGCAATGTCACTTGGAGCAGTGGACGTCATGACAAAACCGACGGACCCGAAACGACTGCTGTCATTGATCCGAAAGCACTACCAGTCGGGTGACCAGTTCATCATGTTGGTAGATGATAATCTCGACTTTGCGCTTGCGTGCAAAGATCTCCTGAAGAGAGACGGCTTGGAAGTCAAGATTGCCACGCGGGGCGATGAAGCGTTTAAAATCCTCCAGGACTCGATACCGTCGCTGATTCTTCTCGACCTGGTCATGCCCGGCATGGACGGATTTGCTGTTGTGCGCGAACTGCAACGCAAGGAAGAGTGGAAGAAAATTCCGATTGTCGTGTTGACGGGAAAATCGCTGACGCCTGAAGACCATAAGGAACTTGATCCCTACGTTGTCGACTATCTCCTGAAGGATACGTTCACGACGGCTGCGATTTCGAACGCTATCAGAAGAATTCTCACCGTGGCCCCTCCACCGAAGGCGTAACGAGGTACTTATGCAAGAACATGAACCCCTCCTCCTTGTTGTTGACGATACAGAAGACAATCTCGACCTGCTTGAGTTTGCCCTCAAGCGCAAACCTGTCCGGATGCTACGGGCGACAAGTGGCAAGGAGTGCCTCGCCCTTGCGGCGGAACGGCAGCCGGATCTCATTTTGCTCGATATCCAGATGCCTGAGATGGACGGGTTTGAGACCCTTAAGCGTCTGCGGGCGAACCCGGCGACGGCGAAAATCCCCGTTGTCTTTCTGACAGCACAACGGAAGGACGTGGATAGCATAGCGACGGGTCTGGCTCTCGGTGCGGAACAGTACCTGACGAAACCGATTGATACGGATGAACTGCTGGTTCGGACCAAAATGCTGATCGATTTGAAACGGGCAGAAGCAGAACTCGAGCGAACCAAAGCGGATTTCATGGCAATGCTCGTGCACGACCTCCGCAGCCCTCTGATCGGCGTCAAGAGCGTCATTGAGCTGCTCCAGGACAATGGCAAAGGAACAATCCTGAACGACGATCATTTTGAACTCTTGAACGCAGCGCATACATCTGCAAAGAAACTGCTCGAACTGATCAGCGATTTTCTTGATCTCTCCAAGTACGAGGCCGGGACGATACCGTTTGAGGGAACTGCTGTTCCCATCGCCAGATTTGTCGACCCGGTGCTCGACCAGATGGACATCCAGTTCAGGCAGAGGAACGTAAAGCTTGTCAAAATGATACAGGGAGATCTGCCTGACGTCTTTGTTGACCCGGCGAAAACCGAGCAGGTTGTCATGAATCTTCTGAGTAACGCCCTCAAGTTTACCAAGAGCGGAGGCACCATCACGCTCGAAGCGAAACCGCACACCGCGGAAGTGATAACGGCCAGCGGGCCAAAGGCGAAACAGTACATCCGCATCAGTATCGTGGACAACGGAGTGGGGATCCCTTCCGAGGAGTTGTCATCGCTGTTCGAGAGGTACAAACAGGTATCGTCGGCAAGAATAACGAAACAAAAAGGGACCGGACTCGGCCTGGTCATTTGCAAACGAATTGTTGAGGCCCAGGGAGGGAGCGTAACAGCGGAGAGTGAGCCCGGCAAACGGACCACGTTCAGCTTTACGTTGCCAGTGGCAGAATGATGAATATCATCCATTTCCAGAGGATCCTATGAACGAACGAATTCTGGTTGTTGACGACGAGGAAAGTCTCCGCCTGTCGCTGAAGTTCAAATTGAAGTCCGCTGGTTTCGACGTCGACACTGCCGTCGACGGAGAGGAGGCGCTTGAGAAACTCAAGGCGAAGCCCGCCGATGTCGTGCTGCTCGACATAAACATGCCGAGGATGAGCGGCATAGAGGCGTTGACGATCATTCGCCAGACATACCCGCAGACGGAAGCAATCATGTTGACGGGGTTCGCCGATTTCAGCACGGCCATTGAATGCCTGAAAATCGGTGCGAAGGATTATCTCGTCAAACCGGTCGATACGACTGAACTGGTGACGCGGCTGCGTTCGCTGGTGCGGTCCCGGTCCACTGAACTCGCCCTGCAGGAAGTGCACCAGGAGTATCTGGGATTCCTCTCTGAAGAGCTTATGGGGCCGCTGAAAGAAATTCAGACAATGTTGGATCAGGCTTCAAAACTCGCAGGGGATGCTGAGAAAGAACGGAAGAAAATTCTGAAGGGTGCTCGGGAGATTGCCGCCAAACTGGAGGAGAAGCTCGAGCTCGTTGCTGAAATCTCAAGGCGTGCGACGGACGTGGGGACGCCAGGCAGCGAGGACATCAGTCCCACCCAACTCACGGAAAAACTGAGGGAGATTCGAAAAGGATCAGCACATTGATGGGCTGGGCAACGACGTCGGGCTGTGTCTAAATCGATTCACTTATGTCATCGACCGAAAAAAAACCGGTAATCCGCTATCTCTACAACTTCAAGTTCCAGGACGGAACAGAGAAGAAGTTTGAAGTTGTACTGGACGAATCCACGCTGGAATTGGTCCGTGAGGACCTGAATCCGAAGCCGGAGTGGACAAAGCTCAAGTATTCACAGTGTGAGAATTGTCCTTTGCCGGATAGCGCCGAGCATTGTCCGGTTGCAGTCAGCCTCGCCGGGCTCGTGGACGCGTTTTCCGATGCCGTTTCCTATGAGGCTGCGGAGGTGACCGTCGAAACATCCTTGCGAACGTATTTCAAGAAAACCACGCTACAAAAGGGACTCAGCGGGATCATCGGGATCTATATGTCCACCAGCAACTGCCCGGTGATGTCCAAGCTGCGTCCGATGACAAGATTCCATCTTCCGTTTGCGAACTCTCTCGAGACGTTTTTTCGTTCCATCTCTTCGTACCTGACAGCTCAGGTCCTCTTAATGCGTCAGGGCCAGCAACCTGACTGGGATTTGAAGGGTCTCCAGGAGATCTACAAAGAAGTGAACATCGTCAACAAGGGAATGGCGGATCGCCTGCACCAGGCGACCCAGAAGGATGCGAACATCAATGCAGTGGTCATTCTCCATTCCTTTGGTGATGGCATCACATACTTCATTGAGAGCGGTCTCACCGATCTTGAGCCGATGTTCGAAGTCTTCCTCAAGAAAAATGGTTCATCGGATTCCGCAAGTTCCCAAAAGCCTTCATAGACCTTCAGATTTAGAAGCGACAAACGTGGTCCTGAATTCAACTCGGGTATCTTCCGCCTCTCCGCAACACATCGGTCAACTGCCAGCCTTCCAGATTGAGGAACATTCGGATGATTGAAACTCACCACCTATCGAAACACTACGACGCGAAAGTGGCGGTGCGCGATCTGAGTCTTGTCGTGCGCGAGGGAGAGATTTTCGGCTTTCTGGGACCCAACGGTGCCGGCAAGTCAACGACGGTGAAAATGCTCACCGGAATGATCTTTCCCACATCAGGAAGCGCTCTTGTGGCAGGATTCGACATACTCAAGGAACCGGTGGAGGTAAAAAAGCGAATCGGATACGTTCCCGAATCCGGGGCGCTCTTTGAGAGCCTGACCGGGTGGGAGTACCTTCAACTCATTGCCGACCTGCATCATTTGGACCGGCACGTAGCGGGCAAACGATTGGAGGAATTCCTGCATCTCTTTGGATTGTGGGATGAGCGCGGATCAAGGCTTCAACAGTATTCGAAAGGAATGAAGCAGAAAATCCTGATCTCTGCGGCGCTTATTGCCAACCCCCCCGTTCTCTTCCTTGACGAACCGCTCAACGGTCTCGATGCAAACGCCGCTCTTGTTTTCAAAGAACTTCTGAAGAAATTCTCCGACCAGGGAAAGACGATATTCTTCACCTCACACGTTCTTGAAGTCGTCGAGAGGATCTGCACGCGGATTGCCATTATCGATAACGGATTGATCATCGCACAAGGGACGGCTGGCGAAATTGCGGAATCGACGGGTCAACGCACGCTTGAGGAGTCGTTCGCAAAATTAACCGGCGTGCGGGATGCACGTGACTCCGCGCAGGATTTCCTGGAGGCCCTGGGTTCATAATGCTGGAAAGTATGTTCACAGCAAACGGCCTTGACTTCCTTCAGTGGAAGGCGCTCACCCGGACGGCAATTCGTCTGGCAAACCGCCAGTCTTCTCTCCGTTTTGACTCGTCCTCGGGGCGGGGAAAAGACATGAACTACTCGCTCATTCTTTCCGCGTTCATGTATTTGGTGATGGGATTGGTGATGACGAGCTTCGTTTTCAAAATACACGACACCTTCTGGTCCTCGCTCATTCTCTTCACCGTCGTGGGATTCATGGTCGGTTCTCTGATGCTCGTCGAGTTTGGCACCATCGTCGTCGCCCCCGAGGATTATCATATCTTCAGCGTTCAACCGGTATCATCCAGGACATACTTTGCCGCCAAGGTAGCGTTCACCCTGTTGTATGTTCTTGTCTATACCCTGGCGCTGGGATTGCCGTCGGTTGTGGTATATGGAATTGCCCACGGAGTACAAGGAGGCGCCTTCTCCATCGATCCGCGCCAAATGCTCGCTGCTCTCGCAGGTCTCGTCATGGTCGGCATCGGGGTAGCAATGTCCATGATTCTTGTGTATGCAACGATCCTGCGATATGTACATTTCCGGAAACTCAAAAACGTTCTCTCGTATATCCAGCTCGCAATGTCCTTCTTCGTGTACGGGAGCTACTCGCTGCTTCCATCCTTCATCGAAAGCGTTGGCGCGGATTTGCCAGCGATCAAGCCGTGGTGGGTGTACGTTCTGCCGATGAGCTGGTACAGTTCGTTCTTCGATCTTGCAGGAGGAAGGATTGAGGCGGTCCCCGTTTTCCTGGCAATCGTTGGGATCTTCTTCTTTGTGGGTGTGATACCTTTTGCGCTTTCGAAGATCTCATTGACGTATGCTGAGAGTCTGGCCGAAGCGAGCACGGTTCCGGAAGAGAAGAATCGCCGTGAGCATGCAGCATCCCGGAAGGTCAGACTATTGTTTAAGAGGGATGAGGATCGTGCGATAGCGGCGCTCATCAGGAGCCAGTTCAAGCACGACACTCGTTTCAGGCTTGGTATTCTCGCAATCATCCCGTTGACCATCCTCTACATCCTGATGGGCTTGCGCGGCGGTGGAACGCTCTTCGATCCGTTCAATCCCGATTGGAAGTCGCTCGGCAGCTCGTCACTCCTCTATATTGTCATTATCTTGTTCCCGATGACGATCAAAGAGGCTGTCACCCGCTCCGAATCATATCTTGCGTCGTGGATATTCTTTGTCGCACCGGCGGAGAAAGCCCGGCTCGTCATTGCGGTCAAGAACATCCTGTTCTGGTTTTTCGTCGTTCCCTATCTCTGCATATTGGGATTGGTGTTCTTGTACTATTTCCGGAACATCGTTCACGTGCTCATGCACATGCTTGTTTTGCTTCTCTTCAGCTATGCGTTCCTTCAAGTCTATCTGCTCGTCAATCCCCAGATGCCCTTCTCAGTCCCCCGCCAGTTGGGTGAACGCGTAACGCTGCTGGGCACTGTAATGATTCTGGGACCGGTCTTGCTGATTGGCCTCCTTCTCGGCTTTTCGTTTTTTGTCTACCAGAATACAGTGGTCTACGTCGTTTCGGTGGTGGCAATGGCGTTGCTCACGCTATTGATGGAACGGCTTCTTGTCTTGAGGATCTCCAGGAAGCTGGCCCGACTGGAATTCCGGGGATAGCAGCTGATTCCAAGCCAAGAACTGGAATCCGAGACGCATTCCTTGGAGGTTTTGCCCCGCATGGACTGAGCCTATGTGAAAAGCACGTCCTTCTGAAAGTGAGTGGGTCGAATTCCCAAGTTGCGGATTGATTTCGTTCCATCCTTTTTCTATTATAATCACATGCATGTCAGGGAGGTAAGAGGTATTCTCGCGGTCAAACCTATGGATTTACATATCCTGCATCGATCCCATCTCTTCCTTTGTCGCGCTGCAATTCTTGCGCTCTTTGTCTCTCCTTTGTTACTGAGTGACGTGTTGCTCGCGCAAAAGCATCCAATCACACCGATCACTCAATATAATATCCGAAGCTGGTCGATGAAGGATGGGCTGCCGAACGACAAGATCATCGCAGTCTATCAATCAGCCCAGGGATACATTTGGCTTGCATCGCAGGAGGGACTCATCCGCTTCGATGGGGCACGCTTTGAGACTTTCGACAAGAAAAACACCCCGGTATTCCCGCATAGTCAAGTCACAGCATTGATCGAAGACAAAGATTCGACATTGTGGATCAGTACTATTCGGGGAATTCTGAAATATCGTCGCGGAAAATTCGAGGTGGTCCGAATGGACAGCGGCGTTACGCCATTCATCGGAAACACCCTCTTCATTGACAGAAAAGGAAATTGCCTGGTTGGAACGCGGACTGGCATACTACGAGTGGTGAAGGGTGTCCTGTCAAAGTTCGAAGTGCCCGGCAATAGTCCTATTCTCTCCGTCAATACAATTTGCGAAGACCAGGGAGGGGAGCTGTGGATTGGGACGGGGCTGGGCCTGAGGCTTCTGAGCGGTGGACAGATCAGGGACATTGCAGGGAACGGAATTCCGGACAACGCCGATATCAGCTCTCTCTGTCTTGGCAAGGACCGGACATTGTGGGTGGGAACACTCGAAGGACTCTATTTCGCGAAACCCGGTCTGCCCAGGAAATTCAACAAGATCGGTGTGCTGGCCGATCAGATTATTCGATCCTTGTGTGAAGACAAGGATGGCCAGCTGTGGGTTGGCACGGAAAAGAGCGGACTTTTTCGATATGCAGGCGGGAAGTTTGAGGTGATTACTACGCGGGAAGGACTCTCCGCTGACTATATTCTGGCCCTCTGTGTAGATCGTGAAGGCAATATCTGGGCAGGGACATTCTACAACGGCGTCGATGAGATATGGCGAGGTAAGTTTGAGACCTACTCAACAAATGAAGGGCTTGCCGGTCCGCTCGTGCGTGCAATGACAGAAGGACGGGATGGTACAATCTGGATTGGAACAGAGTCGGGCCTCTCCCGTTGGAATGCAGGCGCGGTCAGGAGTTACACCACGAAAGACGGATTGCCGCACGATCAGATCCGATCGGTATATCTCGACAAGCATGATATCCTCTGGTTGGGAACCAGGGATGGGCTCTCTCGCTTCGATGGAAAACACTTCAAGAATTACTCAATGAGCGACGGCCTGTCGCACAATTATGCCCGTGTGGTCACAGAAGATTTCGATGGGAATATTTGGATTGGCTATTCTGCACAGGGAATCGACCGCCTCAGAAACGGCAATTTCGAGAATATGGAACACGAGGGGATACCGCGGGTTGGCATCCGGGTCATAGTTCGTGGGAAAAACAGAACGATGTGGATTGGGACAGATGCAGGGCTTATACGATGGAGAGACAAGAAAGCAACATTCTACAAAGCAGAGGTGGGCCTGCCGAACGATTTGTTCGCGATCTACGAAGATACAGACCACACCGTGTGGATTGGTACCTACGGCGACGGCTTGTTCCGATTGAAAGACGAGAAGGTAACAAGATTTACGACGAAGGATGGATTGTTTGACGATGTTGTATATCAGATTCTCGAGGATGATCATCAGAATTTCTGGATGAGCTCCAACAGGGGAATCTTCCGCGTTGCACGCAATGAGCTGAACGACGTTGCTGACAAGAAGATCGCAGGGGTGGTATCCATCAGCTACGGGACCGCTGACGGCATGAAAAGCAGTGAATGTAATGGGAACTCACAGCCGGCAGGAATCAGAACCAAAGATGGACGGATGTGGTTCCCCACAACCAACGGGGTGGCAATCATCAACCCCTCTGACATACCGCTCAATTCTATTCCTCCTGAAGTGTCCATCGAGGCTCTCAAGGTCGATAATATATCGATCGACCTCGAGCAACCAGCGAGCATAGGTCCCGGCTATAGCTATCTGGAAATTCACTATGCAGGGCTGAGTTTTGTTGTGCCCGATAAGATGATCTTCAAGTTCAAGTTAGATGGGTTCGATAGAGAGTGGATGAATGCAGGAACCCGCAGAGTTGCGTATTACACCAATGTCCCGCCCGGCAACTATGTATTCCGTGTCCAGGCCCGAAACAACGATGAGGTGTGGAGTAAAGATGGGGTTGCTCTTGCGATTGAGCTGAAGCCATATTTCTATCAGACAGGATCCTTCTATGGTCTCTGCGGAATTGTTCTCGTTGCGTCAATTTTCCTTGTCTATCGCTGGCGGGTGGCGCTGTTGCTGCAAAGGGAAAAAGAACTGAAGCAGCGTGTGGATCAGTCCGTTTCGCAGATCAAGATACTGGGAGGGCTCATCCCGATTTGTGCGAACTGCAAGAAGATTCGTGATGACAAAGGATACTGGAACCAGCTTGAGAAATATTTGAAGGAACATTCGGAAGCAGAGTTTACTCACGGCATCTGTCCCGAATGCAAAGAGAAACTGTATGGGCCGTATCTGAAGAAGATGGGAAGAGCTAATGAGAGCGAACCAGACTGACGATTTCCGTGATGATACGCGCTCTCCAAGATGGAAACAAAAAAGCCCCCAATCGCTCGAGGGCTTTCTTCATTACGCGTTCACTTCGTTATTCGTTAATCGGTGTTCGCCCCCCGTCGACCTTACCTTGGCCATAACCAGCCAAACGTCCCAGCCGTAATCAATGCATAGAAGAGTCCATCAAGCGTGTTTTTCAGGGTCACCGACCAGGCACGCTTGAACCAAATCGACTCCTGCCAACCGGCGATCGTATAGCATGCAAACGCCGTGACACCGACGAATCGAAATACGGCAAGATAATGTGCCCCTGATTCCAGCGCCCTGCCGGCCACGTATGCGGCGAAAATGCCCACCACCAGGGAATAGAGAAACCACTGGGTCAAGTTCGTAGCCATGGAAGGGGTTCCCCCCGGCCAGATCGTGAGGATTACTCCCGGACCTCTCTTGACCTTCTCCTGGTACTCAGGTGAGTTCATGGCTTGCATTGAGCCAGCATGTGGTATGATGTACTGCCCTGCTGGAATATTGAGCTTTCTGAGTGCATCCGCGGCTGCGTCTTCGTCGGGGAGTTTCTTCATATCATTCGCATGGTATCGGAACATCATATGAATGATCGAACTCGCGATGAAAACGAAGACTGCGGACAACAGGATCGGGAGCCAGAGGGTGAGAATAGGGACCATGGTGACCTCCTTGTGGTGAGTGTGTTAGTCTTGCAGACCGAGAGACTACGTCGGTGGCGAGAGGTTTGGCGTTAGTCTGCCTTCACAACACAAAACGCAACAAGTGGTATTTCGGTTCCCCCTGTAGCCATTGGGGGGATCGAAAGTGGATGCGGCAACAAAGCAGAAACAGTACTCAATAAAATGGGGCCCTCGTCTGCCCGGAACCCTTCGACTCTCCCTCGACTCGCTCACTACGTTCGCTCGCTCGGGATCGCTCAGGGCAGGCCCCGGCAAAGAACGTCGGGGCAGGCAGGACGGAATTCGAATTACGATGACGATGCTAAACAAAAAATCCTCCTTATGGGAGGATTTTTTGTTTAGTGTGCCCGGAACAGGACTTGAACCTGCACATCGTCACCGATACTAGCTCCTGAAGCTAGCGCGTCTGCCAATTCCGCCATCCGGGCAAATAGGATATCTCAAAGCACCCTTGAATTGTACGCCGAAGTCTGATTCTCAAGACGCAGGCGTACATCCGGGCATTGAAATCAAATGAAAAACGACATTTCCGAAGAACGAATCAATGTATGACGGGCGAGCTTCTATGTCGGTGGGAAGAAACTTTCTGGAGAACTACTCGCCTGTCATTGACTTCATGGTACCAAGGTAAGGAAATTCCGGAAGATCTGCAACCGCCAAAAGGACGTTTTCGGCGGCGGTGAGGTCTTTCGACCGGCTCTCTACGCTGTCGTTGGAGAAGGATCGTCAGTTCGTAGTTCTTGCACCAATAGGATGATTACCGGCAGGTATTCCACAACCAAGACGAGAGGAGATTGTTCCCAGACACCGTAGAGTTTGTAGTGAAGAATTGTTACACTGGTCAAACTTGCGGTTGCGGCATAGACAATTCCCGACCAACTCCGCGTCAACGGCAGAAGAAGGACAAGCCAAGCGACATACCACGGATGCACGACAGGTGAGAATATCAGAAGCAGAAACACTGAGAAATATACTTTCCTGAGGAAGTCCTTCTTGCTGAAATATACCATCAACAGCGCAAGTGAAAGAAGAACCATGCACACGAGCCTCGTCTGTTGATTATCGGCGAGAAGGACATATAAACCCTCAAAGACGATTCCGTTGAACGTCCAGTTCCTGGCGAATGTCGCAAGCGCCTCGAACGGATTGGTAGAAACCATGTACGGGAGGAATTGGACCAAGACGGTGATTGCCGGGATACCGATCGTCAGGAGTCGCTGCTTCCACGATCGTTCGAGAAAAAACAGAATCGGGATCAGCACGAGTGCGACAGGTTTGACCGACATTGAAAGGCCGAGCAGAAGCAAGGCCGGGATTGTCCGGCGTCGGACGTACAGGAGCAATCCGAAGAGGAGGAATGGAAATCCAAGGGCATCGAGATGTCCGTCGAGTGCAAACTGCAGAATGGGGAGCGGACAGAAGGCGTACAGAAGCACAAATTTCGTCGGAATCCGGAACAGAGCAAGCAGAAGAAACAGACTCAGAAATGATGCCCCCTCCGCTGCCAGAAGAACAACCTTGTACCCCCAAACGGCCTCGCCGCTCAACTGGTAGCACGCATAGAAGACCCACTCGCTGAAGGGAAAATACAGAGTCTTCATGTCGGGATGATTGACGGCGGCCGGGAGTAGAATTGAGTGCTGTGCTTTCAATGCGCTCGAGTCGGGTGCATACAGATACGGATTGATCTGCGCACTCTGCACCTTGCCATCCCACATGTACCGGTAGATGTCGTCGGAACCAATGGGGGTGGATGTGACAAAGCTCAGGCGGATCAGCATTGCAACACCGATGCCGATGAACAGCCAGTTTCTTGACACATCGGTCCGGTTGATGACCCAGCACATCCAACAGAAAAGAATAGATGTTCCGATGAAAACGAGCGTATACATCCAGGCCGAATGGAGAATCGGAACATGCGCCAGCAGCAGTCCAATGGAAATGAGCGCTGTGACGATGGAGAGTTCAAGAAGTGGGAGCGTTTTCAAGGCGTTGGAACCCGCTGGGGTGCCCCATAATACTACTCGGTTTGAAGAAATGCAAAGCTGACAAAAAGAACTGACGGCTGAAAACACACACACTACATTTCGCGTCCGAAGAAGCTCATTAAGACAAGGAATAACCATGTTCTTCAGACTTCTCCTCTTCTGTTGTTTCGTTTCATTCCTGGTGCCTTCCTGTTCCTTCTTCCCGTTCCTGCGCGAGCGGGAGGATTTTGTGCGCGTGAAGGGGACGCACCTCATGCTCAACGGGAAACCATACTACTTCACCGGCGCCAACATGTGGTACGGGTGTTACATTGCCTCATCGGGGGAGACGGGTGACAGGCCACGCCTCCTGCGAGAACTGGATTCACTGCAGGCGAACCGCATCGTCAATTTGAGAGTCCTCGCAGGATCGGAAGAAGGGTACATCAAGCGCTCGGTGAGACCCGTCCTTCAACGGAAGCCCGGAGAAATCGATGAACATCTCCTGCAAGGTCTCGATTTCCTTCTGGCTGAGATGGCAAAACGCAGGATGCACGCGGTACTCTATCTCAATAACTACTGGGAGTGGTCCGGAGGAATGACGCAGTACAATGTCTGGACCGGAGCCAAGCCGATCGATCCGGATGATACAACGCAAGGATGGGGAGCCTTCATGGATTTTTCTGCATCCTTCTATGCAAATGCACCGGCCCAGAAGATGTTCCGCGAGTATGTACAGAGAATCATCACGAGAACAAATTCCTGCAACGGAAGAACATACTCCGAGGACCCGACGATCATGGCCTGGCAGCTCGCCAATGAACCGCGCCCCGGCAGGGTGGGGGTCTCTTCGGAAAAGAATCTTCCCGACTTCTACAACTGGATCGACCAGACCGCTCTCTTCATTCATTCTCTGGACACAAACCACCTCGTTTCATCCGGATCTGAAGGAACAATCGGGACGCTTCAATCATCGGCCTTCTTCCTCAAATCGCACACGACACCACACATCGACTATCTCACGTTTCATCTGTGGCCGTTGAATTGGGGATGGTTCGACCCGAAGCGCATCGAGGAGACGCTTCCGGTTACAGAAACGAAAGCGCTGGATTACATCGCCGCTCATCTCGCGCTGGCCCGGCAACTTGACAAACCTATCGTCATGGAGGAGTTTGGCCTGGACCGGGATGGAGGAGAGATACGTCCGGGAACTCCCGTGACAGCGCGCGACCGATATTTCCGAATGATCCTGAAAGCAGTCCTCGACTCTGCGCAGTCCGGCTCCCCCATTGCCGGATCCAACTTCTGGGGATGGGGAGGTGAGGCCGCGGCGAAACATCCTGATGGGATATGGAGAATAGGCGACCCATTTATGTGCGATCCGCCGCATGAACCGCAGGGGCGGAATTCGGTTTTCATCGGTGATCATTCGACCGTTCACATTCTCAGGGAAAGCGCAACCAACATCCTCCGGCTGAGTGACCGCCAAACAGACAATCCTCCCATCGGAGGCAAATGAGGAAAAGGAATCTCGCAGATTCGCTGTGAAAGTCTCTCTGAGTCTACCCCATGCAAGAATCGACTCCTGTCGCTATTTGACCGCAACGAGGGATCGTCGCGCATAGTCCTCTATTCATACTGTCCAGCCCGCCATTCAGCGTATCTTGCTTGTCCTTCGTTTTCTGGGTATATTCGAAGAAAACCAAGGTCAAAGCGAGGGTACAATTTTGGTAACATTTACTCACTCCCGTCTCCAGGCCCTTTTTGAAAACCTCTCTGGGAAACGGGTTGCCGTTGTCGGCGATCTGATGCTGGACCGCTATTATTGGGGATCCGTGGCCAGAATTTCACCAGAGGCTCCGGTTCCAGTGGTTGAAGTCGAATCTGAGTCCACGAGGCTGGGGGGCGCAGCGAATGTCGCTAATAACATTGCTTCCCTGGGGGGGACACCCTTTCTCGTAGGCGTGGTTGGCCAGGATGATGCCGGCAGGGCATTGATGTCGATTGTTGCGGAGAATGGATTCCCGGGTGAAGGTGTCCTTGTCGATTCATCGAGACCCACGACTGTCAAGACCCGGGTCATAGCGCACCATCAGCACGTCGTGCGGGTGGATAAGGAAGTGAAACGCGATATCGCTGAAGAGATCCAAACCAAGATTCTGGATGTGCTGCATCGCAACGCCAGTTCCCTGGATGCAATCATCATCGAAGACTACAACAAAGGCGTCATCGTCAAGACCCTCATTCGGGAGCTTGTCGAGTTCTCCAAGCGAAATCAGATTATTATCACCGTCGACCCAAAGTTCAACAACTTCTTTGAGTACAAGCACGTTACCGTCTTCAAACCAAATAGAACGGAGACGGAAGAAGCCCTGGGGGTTCGTCTGGATGATCAGGCGGGGGTCGAACGGGCTGGACGAACGTTGGTGGAACGGCTCGCGGCGGAAAATGTACTCATGACACTCGGAGAAAAGGGAATGACGTTGATCGAGGGGAGCGGCCAGGCAACCCATGTGCCGACTGCGGCTCGGAAAGTTGCCGATGTGTCGGGAGCGGGCGATACCGTGATTTCAACCTTGACGATGGCTCTGGCTGCTGGTGCTTCAGTTCGGGAGGCTTCCATGCTCGCGAATTTCGCCGGTGGAATTGTCTGCGGAGAGGTCGGCATCGTACCGATCGATGTCAATGTCCTTAGAAAAACCGTGCTGGATGCCTCAAACAATGCCGGAAATGAATGATGGGCGATATTCTCTCTCGAAATGACCTTGTGCGAATCCGTCTGCAGCTCAGGAAGGCGGGGAAGCGGGTCGTTTTCACGAACGGTTGCTTCGACATTCTCCATCGCGGTCACGTTGACTACCTGACCAAGGCAAAAGCTCAAGGGGATGTTCTGATCGTCGGACTCAACACTGACGGTTCCGTACAGCGCTTGAAAGGTCCTGATCGGCCGGTTGTCGAGGAGGGAGACAGAGCTGTAGTTATTGCTGCCCTCGCTGTTGTTGACTATGTCTGCTTGTTTGACGAGGACACACCGTATGAACTGATCCAAGCCCTCGTGCCAGATATTCTTGTGAAGGGTGCAGATTGGTCTGTGAATGATATTGTCGGAAAAGACATTGTCGAGGCAGCAGGCGGTTCAGTTCACACCATAGAATTCCTCCCCAATCGTTCCACAAGCAAGATCATTCAGAAAATCACTCAGATTGTGCACCCGCAGTCTCAATGAGCTGTTTCAATTCCGGGGGTGTTCCACAGCGACAAGCATCGAACTGAACGAGCCGGTATTCCGTGCGAAGATTCTTCCGAACAACATATGCTCTCGCTGTCATCGTCCTCTTCTTGGCGGTTGCGGTGCTCGGTTTCACCCAGACGAAACTGTTTCACTCATATGTGCGCAGTCGCCTGATTGAAACCGTCGCGTCCGAGATCCACGCTGAACTCACGCTTGGGATGCTTGAAGGTAACCTCTTCACGGGATTCCAGGCGGAAAATGTGGTTCTCAGCCGGGATGGCGAATCCGTCCTCTCCGTGAAAAGGCTTGAGGCGAAGTACGACCCTCTGGGGTTGCTTACAAAGAGCCTGTCAGTATCACGCCTGACCTTGCATAGCCCTGTCATTTGTCTCACGCGCTCCCGGACAGGTTCCTGGAATGTCGAGCGGTTGCTTCGGTCTACCTCCACGGACACATCCTCTTCTGCCTGGACGATCAATCTCAAGCAGGTACAAATAGTAAACGGCGAATTGCATCTTGTCGATTCGCTCAGCCTGGCACGGCGTGCGGCTGATAGTTCGCTCCAAATCTGGCCTGGCAGAATCGACTACGCAAACCTGCAGCTTGATTCACTCTATCTTGACGCCGGCCTGACCGTCCGTTCACGGCAGACAGGGCTTACCCTCCGCTCCTTCGCGTGCAGTCTGCTTCGACCTCAGTTGCATATCAAGGAATTTGCGGGTGATTTCCTGCTCGCTCCGACGACCGTATCTGTTCGAAAACTAGACCTGGTAACAGAACGATCACACCTCCGTCTCGACGCACGGCTTGACAGCATTGACATCACGAAGGTGACGGATCTCGCTCAGCTCCGATTCGTCCCGATCTCCGCCCGTCTGGATGTTGAGCGGTTGGAGTTTTCTGAGTTGAAGCAATTTATCGGGAGCTCGGTCAGGTTCCTTGAGCGGGAAATCGCCTGCCAGATCGAAGTCGAGGGGCGATTCGGTTTGATGGATGTGCGAAATGTGACGCTCCGCGCCGGTGCCACCGCTCTCAGGGTTGCCGGCACGCTGGCCAACCTGCACAATCCCAGGGATCTCGAGCTTGACCTGGCCTGTACTAAGAACAAAGTTGACCCTGTCGATATCCGTCACCTGATGCCGTCTCTCAGAATACCCGATCTGTCGCCCCTCGGCCTCGTTGAATTTGATCTTCGCTTCAAAGGGAAACCCACCGCTTTCAACGTCCGACTGGCCGGCAGTTCGGATGTCGGGAGCGTTGACGTCGATGGTAACGTCGATTTTCGGGAAACTCTTTTGTCGTATGATGGCACGGTCAAGACTTCCCGGTTCAATCTTGGTCTCCTGGTTGGAGACAGCTCGTTGGCGAGCAGGTTGGAGGCAACGATTTCGCTTCAGGGGAGAGGGTCCAGACTGGCCGAAATGACGTGCGTTGCGCGTGCAGAGATTGATTCGTCGGAATTCCATGGGCTCCCGGTTAGTCGCTCCGTGGCTGTCGTGGATATTGCCGACCGCATCATTCGTCCACGTATCTCTTTGCATATCGGTTCATCCAGAGTTGATCTTGGAGGAACGCTTCAAGTCCGGCCGCAGGACGTCGTACATTTCGACATCTCGGGCCGCATCAACTCACTGAACCTGGCCGATCTGACGAAAAAGGATCAACACAACAGCGACATTTCATTTGATCTTCAGGCACGAGGGGATTTCAAAACACTCGATGCACTTGCGGGGAACTTCGATCTGACTTTCTTCCGTTCCTCCTTCGATACAGTGCAGTTTGCAGGTGGACCAGCCGCCATCCGAATCAATACGCTTGGGGCTGAACCTCAGACACTGACTGTCAACTCCGGCGTCTTCGATCTCGATGTACAGGGGCGGTTTACACCTTCGACCGTAGCCACGGCTCTTGCGCGAGGGGTCGCGCTTGTGGATGATGCGATTCGCTATCGCATCGTTTCGCTGGATTCTCTTCGCACAGAAACATCAAGCCAGCAGGTCGCGAGAGAATTTCATTCCAGTGTTGGATCAAGTCATGATTCCACCAGTTACACGTTCACATTGAATGTCAACGATAGCTATCCCATCGGCGTCGTGCTCGGAAGGGAACTTGAAGGAAGCTTCACCGCCAGCGGTCATGTCCTGGCGGGGGAGGGAGGAACTCGATGTGATGCAACGGCGAACGTTCAAGTGCTCCGTTATGCGGATAAGAGCATCAGCTTTGCAATGGTAGGGGGCAGGCTTTCGTTCAATGCGGACGGACTCACGCCGACACGGCTGCTTCAATCGATGGGGTTGTCGATTGGGGCTCGCGCAAAGCGATTTGACATTGCTGGTCTTCAGACTTCGAATCTTGCAGTTGATCTGAAGATGCGCGGTGATTCGAGCTCCTTTGATGTCGAGGCGCTGCTCGATTCGGTCGCGACCGTGAAGGCACGTGGTTCAGGAACATATGCCAATCGGCTGTTTTCATTGAACCTTGACATGCTCCAGGCGGACTTCAATTCCCATGTCTTCCAAAACTCCGGGATCGTTGGATTGAAGGTCGGCCGAGACGGTCTTCAGGTTTCGAATATGTTGATGCGTCGCGAAGCTGAGGAAATAAGCGCCTCGGGGTACTTCAATCCCACGGGGACTTCGAGTGTGGCAGTTACGGCTCACAACGTGCTTCTGAACAATATCCCGAAGGTGGTTCGGCGAACCGCCTCCGTCGAATCGCTGCCAGTGGTGAGCGGAATCGCGAGTGCACAAGCCACATTCGACGGCAGTTTTGAAGCGCCCCGCTTCTCCCTCGATGTGAATGCGACAGGGGTTCGATATGAGGAGGAAACCTATGGCACGGTGCAGATCCGCTCTTCGTACACCAACCGCCTGCTGAATATTTTTGCTCAACTTCATGGTCGTCCCGACAGTGCATCGGCACCTCCTGAGCTGCTCGTGAATGGAACAGTCCCGTACGATCTCTCGCTGAGCAGAGGAGCCGACCGGAAGCTTGAAGGCGAAATGAACCTTGATGTTCAGTCCAGCAACTTTCGTCTCAAATTCCTTGACCCGTTCATCCCCGAACTGAGCAATCTGAGCGGTCTCATGATCTGCACCATGAAGCTGCGGGGAACAATTGAATCTCCTTCGTATGAAGGCTCGGTGGTTCTCCAGAATGCCCGGTTTCTCTTCAATCCACTCGGAATCTATTACCTCGTCGATGGAAAATTGGTACCGAACGGGAGGAACATCGTGTTCGAGGATGTAACGGTGCGCAACATCCCCGAAGATCGGCCGGATGGGAAAATAAATCTCTCGGGAAGCTTCTCGCTCGAAGGGCTTAAGATCAAAGATTTCGATCTCGCACCTCATGGACAGTTGCTGGTGATGAAAGAGAGCGCGAGACGCGCGAACCAGGGACTCTATGGAGACCTCTTCGCGGGCACGGGCCCTCTTGGGATCACCTGGAAGGGAAGTCCTTCACGATCATATGTCAGCGGCGATGTATCTGTGAAGTACGCGAACCTCACTTTGCCTCCGACAAGACAAACTCAAGATCTGCCAAACAGCAGAATCGATGTCAGGGTCATCGATGATACAACGGTCGTGATCAAATCCACCGGTGCCCAAGAAGGACAAAAAGGGACCGGACCGAAGGGTGCAATCGCGCCATCTCGGTCAGCCAAACCTCTTGCCGCAGCGCAGGGGGTTGTGGCCCCTTCCTCAAGGTCGTTCCTCGATAATACTGTCTACAACCTGGCAATTGAGACCCAGGGGGTGACTCAACTGAGGTTTGTGTTCAGCGACTTCACGAACGAGCAGTTGCTGGCTGAGCTCAATGGCAGGACGGCGTTCACCAGAGATGGCGATCAGGTGCGCCTGACGGGGGAGCTCGGGCTCGGAAGCAGGTCGTACTACAACAATTTCAAGAAGCTGGACGCGACTGGAAAAGTCAAGTTTACCGGTGATCCACTCAACCCGGAACTTGACGTTGTCGCAAGCTATGAAGGCGTCCACCGTGATACGAGCGGAGTGGCGCGTCTTTCCGGTGGGGGTGTGAAAGTAGTCGTCAAAGTCTTCATTACGGGGACAAGGGACCAGCCCAAAGTCAAAATGGGGCTCGCGGAGTATGACCAACTCGGCAATCTTCTTAAAGAACGACCGGATATGGATGGGGACGCGATCGCTTTTCTCGTCACCGGATCGTTCCGGGACGAACTCACTCAACAGGATAAACTCTCCCTGGCAGGTTCCAGCGTGCTTGGCGGAGTCGCTTCGTCCATTCTCTCCGGACCGCTGACCGATCTTCTGCGAAAGGAATTCGGCATCGTTCGGTCAGTCGACGTTTTGTACTACGGCGGAGGGAGCTTTCAGGAATCGGCCGACGTTCGTCTCACTGGCGAAGTAGGAGATGCTGTCTTCCGGCTCGGCGGTCGGGTCCTGAGCGATCTGAACAACACAAACGTCAGCATCCAGCTTCCAATGAGCGCAATTGTTGGTTCAGAAAAATGGCGGAATCTCCTTCTGGAAGCCGAGCGCACGGTCCAGGGCGTTGAATCCGTTGATCAGCGGCGAGAGTCAAAAGGCCTGAGACTGCTCTACAGAATCATCTTTTGATTTACTGTCGCCAATCAGTGTGGTCATTGCTTCAAATTGTGTAGTTGCTCAGCGTGATTGCCACAAAGTCCCTAAGACACTAAGGAAAGCACTTCCATTACGTAAGATGTAGTGTGTGTAGGTTCAACCTTTTCAAACTTCGAAGCGTCTAAACAAAGGCACCGGAGGCAAATCCTATCGAAACCGTCGCGAATAACATACTGGCGTTCCTGTCACGGTATCCGAATCAGTCCTTCAAATCCAAGGAACTCGCCCGCCGTCTCAGTTTCAAGACGCAGCAGGACTATCAGAAATTCAAAGACGCCCTGAGCCTTCTAGTAAACACAAATAAGGTGAAGCGGATCAAGGGCGGATTGTATGGTCATCTTGAAATTCCCCAGACCGTTGTGGGACTCTTCAAGATGACAAAACAGGGGTTCGGGACGGTTGTTCCCGAGGGGAGTGATGACGCTGTCTCGATACCTCCGCGCTACAGGGGGATGGCGGTGCATGGCGATACGGTTGAAGTCTCTCTGTTCGCTCAATCATCGGTGCGAACCGAGAAGGGACAACCACGTGAAGGGGAAGTCGTCCAGATCGTTAAGCGGGGGAGAGTCGATCTTGTGGGCACACTTGAGCGCAGCCGCAATTTCTATATCGTTATCCCCGATGACCGGAAAATCGCACGCGATATATTTGTCGACAAAGATCATCTCAACAAGGCTACACCGGGCGAGAAGGTGGTTGTACAAATTGAGTCGTGGGGAGTCGGTCATCTCAATCCTGAGGGGCGTATTGTTGAAGTCCTGGGAAAGGCCGGAGAGGTCTCGGCGGAGTTGAAGTCGGTCATCCGTGAGTTCAAGCTTCCCCTGCACTTTCCAGCGGAAGTGATGAGCGAGGCAGAACTCCTGCCGGCCTCGATTCCGGCTTCCGAACTCTCCCGGCGGCTCGACTTGCGCGATGAACTTTGTTTCACCATCGATCCGGAGGACGCGAAGGATTTCGATGACGCCGTTTCGTTGACCGAGCTCCGTGGCGGTGACTATCGGCTGGGTGTTCACATTGCGGATGTCTCGTCGTATGTCAAGGAAGGGGGCGAGATCGATCGTGAGGCGTTGAAGCGAGGGACGAGCGTGTACTTTCCAAACATGGTCGTCCCCATGATTCCTGAGAGGCTCTCCAACATTCTCTGCAGTCTACGTCCGGACGAGGACCGGTTGACGTTTTCCGTGTTGATGACTGTGACGCCAAAAGGCACAGTGAAGGACTATGAGATCAAAGAAACCGTGATTCGCAGCAAACGAAGGTTTTCCTATGAAGAGGTCGAGAGCCTCCTTGACGAATCAATAGACCGGGCTTCGGACCAACACGCTGATGGTGAGACTCTGCGGATGCTGCACGCGATGCAGACCATGAGCGCTGTTCTGACGAAGAAGCGGCTCAAAGAGGGGAGCATAGACTTCGAGACAGCCGAGGCGAAGTTCCACTTTGATGATGAGGGAAATCCGACAGAGATTCGCAAGAAGCCCAGGCTGAGGAGTCACCGGCTCGTGGAGGAGTTTATGCTGCTGGCGAATCAGGTCGTGGCTCAGCACATCGGGATGGCGAAAAAAGAGGATCATCGCAGACCGTTCCTCTATCGAATTCATGATTCTCCCGATCCGGACCGGATCCGCGAGCTTGCGGCGTTTATCGAGCAATTTGGTTACAAGCTGCGGATTGACGCCGGTGTTCCCTCGAAAGATCTCCAGAAGCTACTCGAGCAGGTCCGGGGTACCGAAGTGGAGAATGTGATCAACGAAGTTGCATTGCGTTCGATGGCCAAAGCGGTCTATTCGGAGCAAAACATTGGCCACTACGGGCTTGGCTTCGAGTTCTATTCGCATTTCACCTCGCCGATCCGCCGGTATCCAGACCTCGTCATTCACCGGCTTCTGAAAGAGTACGAACGGTCCGCATCGCTTGAGCGGCGACATGAGATCGAAGGTCGGTTACCGTTTATTGCGAAGCAATCCTCCGCGATGGAAAGGGTAGCGATGGAGGCGGAACGCGCTGCCGTGAAAGTGATGAAGGTGGAGTACATGAAGCGCCACGTGGGGGACGAGTTCCACGGCGTCATTTCGGGCGTGATGCGCTTCGGAATTTTTGTGGAGATCACCGATCTCCTTGTCGAAGGCCTGGTGCACGTGAGGGATCTCAATGATGACTACTATGAATATGACGAGAAGAAATACGCGCTTATCGGCAGTCGAACCGGCAAGCGCTATCGCCTTGGGGACGCGGTGCAGGTGAAGGTGCTTCGTGTGAATCCGGAGGAGCGGGAGATAGACTTTGCCATTCTGGAGGCCGATCAGCCGGATCCGCCTGCGCCTCACAGAAAGCGCCGCCGGTGAAGGGCCGGAACTGATTTGATGCGTAGTATTGTTCGATAGGAGGGGAGAGGGGATGGTGTTTTCTTGCTTTTTTGGCTACAATGCATTCAAAATGAAGGATTTGTTCACTGCAGCGGGAGCATGTATGAAAAGGATCTTGGTTGTCAGCGCCCTGTTACTGTTCACCTCAAGTTTGGCGGTGAGCCAGAATTCTGTGTTCGGGAAGAACAAGGTGCAGTACAAGAATTTCCAGTGGGAGTATATTCAGACCAACCACTTCGACATCTATTTTTCCCAGAACGGCTACGAACTCGCCGAGTTTACGGCGGATGCGGCCGAAGATGCCTATGAATCCATCCGAAAGATACTTCGGTACGATATCAATAACCGTATTCCCATCGTCATCTACAATTCGCATAACGAGTTTCAGCAAACGAATGTCATTGATGAGTACCTTGAGGAAGGGGTTGGCGGTGTCACGGAGCTTTTCAAAAACCGCGTCGTCGTTCCGTTCGAGGGGAATTATCGTCAGTTCAGGCATGTCATCCACCATGAGCTTGTCCATGCGGTCATCAATGATATGTTCTACGGGGGATCGATTCAGTCACTCATAGCGAGCCGATCGCCGTTCATGCTCCCTCTGTGGATGAACGAAGGATTCGCAGAGTACGCGTCGATGAAGTGGGAGACGAACTCCGACATGTTCATCCGAGACGCGACCATTCAAAACTACCTGCCGCCCATCGAATATCTGAACGGGTACTTTGCCTATCGGGGTGGACAATCAGTGTGGTACTATATCGCGAACAAGTACGGCGAGCAAAAAATCAGCGAGATCATGAACCGCATGAGAAGCACGCGGAGCGTTGAGCAGGGACTGAAGAGCACAATCGGACTAACCCTGAAAGAGCTTTCCGATCGGTGGCAAAAAGAACAGAAGGTGCTCTATTGGCCGGATATCGCCAAGCGGGAAGAGCCGGCTGATTTTGCGCGTCGCCTGACCGATCACACCAAAGATGGCAATTTTTACAACACGAGTCCGGCCATTTCCCCGCAGGGGGATAAGGTTGCGTTTATTTCCGATCGCAATGATTTCTTTGACGTCTATCTCATGTCGGCCACCGACGGCCAGATACTCGATAAGCTCGTGAGTGGCCAACGGACGAGTGATTTTGAGGAGCTCCACCTGCTGACCCCCGGTATCGCCTGGTCTCCCGATGGAAAAAAGATAGCATTCGGTGTAAAGGCGGGGGGCTCGGACGCGATCTCGATCGTCGATGTGAATTCCGGAAGCAAGGAGAAAATCGAGCTCGGTCTCGACGGCGTGTTCTCCGTGAGCTGGTCGGGTGATGGCAAGATGTTGACCTTCGAGGGACTGAAGGGTCCCGATGCGGATATTTATGTGTACGAGTTCGACTCGAAAAAGCTGACAAACCTTACGGGCGATGTGTTCACAGACCTCGATCCCGCCTTCGCTCCGGACGGAAAAACGATCTACTTCTCGTCAGACCGACGGGACTTCACCTCGCCGGGAAAGATTGTGCCGGGTCTGAAGATGTCTCAGATCGACTACAGCCAGCTTGATATATATTCGGTCGACATCCAGACTCACGCGATCCGCCGCATTACAGACCTGCCGAACTCCGATGAGACGTCGCCGGTTGTCTCCCCCGACGGGAAGAAACTGATCTACATCTCTGACCGGAACGGCATCAACAATGTGTACGAACGAACCCTGGAGACGGGATCCGATCGTCCGATTACGAACTCCCTGTCAGGCATCTACCAGCTGACGCTGTCTCACGACGGCTCAAAGCTCGTCTTCGTCTCGCTGCATCAAGCCGGATTTGATGTGTTCCTGATGCGCTCCCCCTTGGAGCGCAAGCTCAGTGTCGCCCAACTTCAGCCGACGGAGTTCATCAAGCGGAAATTTGAACTTCCGCGGGAAGAAAAACCGCGCGAAATATTCGCGACTGCCACTCCAAAGGACACCGTGGTCATTCGGGACAACATCGTCATAGTACAGGACACATCGGCGGAACCATCAAAATATCAGGCAAATGTCAGCGTCGATCTCAAGAACTACGTGTTTTCCCCCGAAAGCATGCGTGACACCCTCGTGACAGCAAAGCCTGCGGCTCGCTTTGACATTGCGAACAATCGTGATTCGGACGGCAACTATGTACCTAGGAAATACAAGCTCAACTTCACTCCCGACCTCGTGTACGGGACGGCGGGATACAGCACGTTTTACGGAATTGAGGGTTCGACGATTTTTGCTTTTAGCGATATGCTGGGGGACCATCAAATCGTTCTCCAGACGAACCTGTTGCTGGATTTGAAGAACAGCGACTATGGATTGACCTATCTCTATCTGCCAAACCGAATCGACTACGGATTCCAGGGCTTTCACACGGCACGGTTTCTTTATCTCGATGACCCGTACGGAAATGTATGGCTCTATCGGTTCCGATCGTGGGCGCTGGGTGCGGTTGCGTCATATCCCATCGATCGTTTCAGCAGGCTTGATCTGTCGGTCAACTGGCTTAATCTGTCGCGGGACAATCTTGACGACCCCTCAGCGCGCGCGCAGGTACGGTCGTTCATCATGCCCTCGTTGTCGTATGTCAATGACAACTCACTCTGGCAGGGAGGATGGTTTGCTCCCAACAATGGGTCGCGGTTTCACGCCACAGCCTATGGCAGCGCGAAAATCAGCGATGAGGCGCTGGATGTTCAGACCTTCACGTTCGATTACCGGAGCTACAACAAGTTCGCGCGCGAGCTGATTTTCGTGTACCGGGTCGCAGGCGGTGCAAGCTACGGCGAAAATCGGCAGTATTTCTTCATTGGAGGAACGGAAGGCTGGATCAACAGGCGCTTTGATCAAGGCGGTCAGGTGCCCATCAAGAATGTCGAAGACTACGCATTCTTGACCCCCGTTTTGCCGGTGCGAGGGTACGACTACAACGCGCTCAATGGGACGCGGTTCGGTGTTGTTAATCTGGAACTGCGATTCCCTCTGGTTCGCTACCTGATCCTCGGAGCATTGCCTATCGGCTTTGCGAACATGCTTGGCACGGCGTTCGTTGATGTCGGATCAGCGTGGAGCGATACCAAAGCCTGGCGGGCGTTTCAATCGACCCCCGAAGGCACTCAGAGGAAAGACCTCCTTGTGGGGACCGGGTTCGGAGCGCGATTTTTCTTTTTTGGATTTCCTCTCCGCATTGATGTAGCGTGGAGCTTCAACGGATCTGGATTCTCCACGCCAATGTGGTATTTCTCTCTTGGGCCGGAATTCTAGTCCGAGTTCGAAGGCTACAGGCAGATACTCCATCGTCTGGGATGCCGGCAAATTCGCTTCAGCTGTTTACTTTTGCCGCCCTGTCACCGGCAAGAATGTCCAGACGCGCAAGCTCCTGCTCCTCAAATAGCGTCAAGCGCCTCGTGAAGCACTTCCGACTTGAAAAAGGGCTCAATTTCCTGAGCCCTTTTTCTCTCAATACAAGTCACTTTGTACGACTGTTGTTTCCGTTCTCATAGGGAGCATAACAAGATGAGACTGGGCATTGAGTTGCGAATAGTGTTAGGTGTATCGATTCTCTTTATGCAATCTGCCCTTGGCCAAGAAGGCGCGAGGTACCAGTATGTGTTCCCAACGCCGAACTCATCGCTTGTATCACGTGAGACAAACATCATTCTTCGGCCGGGCATAGACATCGAGCGATCTTCAG
>QYQB01000176.1 GCA_007280275.1 bacterium
CTCGATCCTCGCCCCTGCTGTCGCTATGGCAAACACCGTTGTGGCTGTTGCCGGCAAACACGCACTGACGGCGATGGATTTGGTCCAGGTCATCCAACATTCCGATGTCCCCGCCGGTGTAATCAACCTTCTGACGGCGCAAGATCCTGACGCAGTTGCGAAGGTGCTCGCTGAGCATGAGGATGTTGATGCAATTTGGAGTTTCAGCGGAGCCGCAGGGAGCAAGACCGTTGAAGAAGCGTCCATCGGCAACATGAAGCAGACGTGGGTTTCCGACGGAGAGCCGATCGCTTGGGACGTGATAAAGAACGAAAAACTGCTTCTGAAGTCCACCCAGGTTAAAAACATCTGGGTGCCGTACGGGGTGTAACGCTGTTTCCGGTGAAGGATTGTTAACCCGACAGATTGTTAGGGGCCTGACCACCCGCCGCACCAAAGCTGTGCGTTGGTCGGGGAATCCAAACGGCGCATTCTGGGTCTCTGGATATTTGATCTTTCTTTATCCATTCTCTCCCGCAAGCCTCGCTATCTGAAGCATGTAGAAGCGCAGAAGCTGCTGCTTCTCCGGTGACAAGGCCTGTTCTTCAATCTTCGCAATCTTCTCTACCTCTTTCAGCGACCGGACAATCGCGACCGGCACCTCAACCATTCCTTCCGATAAGGCTCCAAGGTAATTCAGCGCCGCCCCAAGAAATTGCCGCATATCGTCAGTCGAGGTTGACGCCGTGAAGAAGTGTGACAGGTCAGATGATAGCTTCATGGCGCGAAGTGGACTGGGTGCGTTTTTCAAAGGCTGATTCAGCGAGAGCGTGTTCAATGCGACGGCAAGCTCGACAAAACTCTGGACGCGCTGGGTGAGAGGATTTTCCAAGAGCTCCCAGATTTTCAACCGCCAAGAACGGATTTCCTGCGGGATTGTAAGAAGTCGGCGGACACCCTTGCGCCATTGTTCATCCGCCCGACGGCTTGAAACGCTCAACAGCTTGTCGACATCTGTGTTGAAGAGGTCCCCTTGAAAGAGAACCGCCAGGTCTGGTCGTAGCGTGGCCAGCAGCCCTGGTATAAATGTGCTGTTCTCGAAAAAGTCGTTGACCTCAAGGCCGTGCCGGCGCAACAATTCCTGTTGAAGGAGCCCTACATAATTTGGAAGGCTGTCGTTATCTTCCCTCACCGCAAGAAAAGCCGACGTGCCCGCGGGAAATGCCGGTTCTATCCGTTTCAAGTGCGTTAAGTCCGGATCATGGTACAACCGCAGCGTGTGAAGCATCTCGTACACCGGCAGATGCGGTAAGAGTCGGTCCGCTATCAAAGAGTGGGAATCCCCCTCTTTGAATTCGAGTTGCGTGAAACGATCCAGCGCTCGAAAAAGTCCCGTTGTAAGTTGGTTCAAGCCCAACACGGCCGTTTGCGCCTGGTTATGAGCGATGGCTCTCAGGCGGCTTCCATGACGTGAAAGGGGTATGATCTTCGCGATTTGTTCGAGAATTCGTTGTCCGCGTTCGGTCCCCCCTCCCGGGGTTGGACGAATTGTGGGTCTATCCCGGAGCTGAGGCATCGTTCGGGCGATGAAGTAGGAAACAATGTGAACACCCACAACGTCTTCTTCCCTGCCGTAGAGAATTTGGCGGAAGTCCTCCGTCAGCAGTGTGATGAATTGGTCGTAGACCGAATCCCTGGTGCCCACGGTCAGGCGTTCGAGTTCCTGTGCTCCCCGCTTCTTCTGCAAAAGCCGGTTCTCTACAAGAGATTCGGCCGCGCGAATCAGGTCGTTCCGGTGCCTCCGTTGAGATTCCCTCAAGTGGTACAACACACTCGCCATTTCCTGGGCCGGGAGGTGACGGAGTTGCTCCGATATCGTGCTTTGAAGCGTGCGAAGATCACCGCTGGTGAAAATTCCCATCAATGGTGTTGTCGCATACTCCGTGCTCTTGCGCGCTGCGGCATGGAGGTGTGATGTAATGAGGTGCTGCGCGATTGTCGTTTTTATGAATGCCGGCTCGCCGGATATGTTCGTGTAGTATCCCCCCTGGCGTTGCATGGGCTCTCCGCTTCCCATTTTGATTCTCACCCGGTCGATCACGCGATGTTCCGCCAGCCAGAGCATAACATCATGTTTTGCCTGCCGGTACAGAGATGCACCCGCCGCCTGTCCCACCTGTTGGCTCAGATCAGAACCCGCTATGAATACCTCGGAAAGAATCTCTGCGAACCGATCGGTTGTGTCCTGGTTGACATGGCGACTCTGGAAAGCATAGTCCCAGATCTTCGTCAGGTATGACGGAATCGACCGGACAGCAGCAATATCTTCGAAGAGTGGAATGAGCTGGATCCTGGGAAGTTCAAGTTGGGGGTTGTTTCTCAATGAATACTCGCGACGCGCACGCAGCTTCCTGTCCAGTGTAATCAAGGCTTCGGCCTGCGTCGACATGCTTACCTGAAGCGCAAGGATTACCCCGGGATTGCCATGTCGTGCTGCAATTTCATTAATTTCGTAGATGTTGTGAACGGTCGTGTCGATTGCAAAAGAGTCTTGCGCGGTGATCATGGCCTGGTCGATCCGCGGCGTGATCACCATCCGTTGCAGCAAATCACGGAAGCCGGCAGCCTCCCGAAGAACACCTTCGCGGCCAAGGTGCTGTTGAAGCGCGGGGAGCAGGGCAAAAAGTTGTTTGCGCAACTGTTTGTTGAGGGCAAAGTAGTATTCAAGGGTCTCTCTGCGTTGCTGGCGCAGATCAACCATTTTCCGCTCCAGGCGATCGTTGTGTTGCCACAAGAGCGTCAGGGGGTCCCGGGCAAGCCGCAATTTCATCCCAACATTTCGAACCGCACCCGGCCTTACGCTGAACGGCAAAACGCCCCGATACCGCTTTTCCAATTGATGGGTGAGATCGGTGATGTCGTTTAGAATTTTCGTGAATCGTTGATTACTCTCGGATAATCTCCGAACTTCGGCAGCGAGTTTCGTATCGATTCTGATACTCTTGTCCACACTCAAGAGAACCGACAGGAGGTTTGCAAGACTGCTGACGTTGGCAATAAGGGTGGCGCCTACCAGACGATGACCCTGGCCGGAAGGCCTATTGCTGCCATCCCAATCTCCCCAGAAAGATATTATGGAGCCGGCGGCGTCTCCGTCCAAAAGCAGCGAGGCGTTCTCTGCGGCGATCAATGCGCCGAGATCAAGGATGAGCTCTTCAGATTCTTCGCTCGACGTGATCGCCACGTTGAGTCCCAAAAATTCTTCCAGGAGGCTTCGTGCCGTCTTTTCGATACTCGATGCAGAAATGGCCTCACCGTGTAAGGCTTTTCTAATTATTTCTTCAAAGCACCCCTCGGTTTGGATCGAGTACATCTGGGTCGGGTGGACGGTCCGGTCGCTCGTACGCATCCGAAAAACAGCATCGCGCCGTGCAAGGGAATCTTTGTACAGTTCTCGCTCAAGTCGTTGGATCAGCGATCTGCCGGCATCGGATCGAGCCATGTACATCAGTTCATCGCTTTGATGAAACCGGTCCATGCAACGTTGCTTAAACACCGAGAGACGTTCCGGCGCGTACTCTTCTCGGAATTTTCGATCCGACTCAACATCACCGATCCTCCGAAACTGCCGCACATTCATGCTGCGACACGCCCTGATAATCTCTTCCTCGATCCGTTTCCACCGCTCGAGGTAGAGTGGCTCGCGATCCTCTGCTTGATGGTGACCGGTCGAGAGCGCGGGATGAAGACGGTTATAGCGGGACGATTCTTCCGCGATAAGTCGATTAAGATCAATGAGAACGCGCCGCGTTTTCTTGAGCAAAACTTCTGCCGAATCCGCACCACCGAGCGTGAGGCGGAACGTCTTGCGGCCGGTATCGAAGCCTTGCTCGGTGCGGGCAAACGTGGAGAGCGGCAGCATCCCTATACCCTGACGTGCAAGTCCCGACGCCAGCCAGTCGAGCGAAAGCCCGGAGGGCAATTGATGAATGACCATCAACGGGTACAGGCTGCCCGTGGGGGGAACAATTTCGATATCGAATGGATTGCGGTCTCGAGGCAGACTGGTAACCGCCTCAAGGAGGGCATCTGAGCGTTTGAGAAGAATCTCGTTGCGGAGCCTCCAATAAGCGAGTGCGGTTTCCGTCTCGTTTCGGTAGAACAGGTAGGTGAGCGCAATGGCGCCGAGGTTCGGTCGGATGTAGCGATGTGCACCCACGAAGCGACCAAAGAGCCCGTCATGCCTTATTTCGACAATGGCCAGGCGGGCGCCAGCCAAAGAATCCGTCTTCGAAACCGAATGGACCGTGATGACCCTTGCTGTCTGTTCCTCCGATAACATCCCTTTAGACACCAGTTCTTCCGCAAGCTGCCGGACGGTCTTGATTCGGGGCAGCGTAAGGGAAGGGGCCACTTCCTGATATGAAAGATCGTCAACAACCCAGACACCATGATCCAGGAGCCACAAGATCAGCCTCGTGATCCCACTTTCGTCAAATACACGACCTGTCGCGTTATGCGGGTTGTTGAGGACAACGGCGCCCGTCTCCCTCCACCCCTCGTTTGATGCTAACCGCTTCTGAACCGCGCCGATCATCGCCTCCACATCCAGATCAAACGTCGTTGTCAGGGGAACCGCGTGGACCACCGGAAAACAGTGCTCGTAGCTCCAGCTGAGGTCTGGCACCACGACCTCGCTGATTCCACAGTGGAATCCCAGCAACCCGAGAGCCGTCCGCGATGACCCGCTCACAACGACACTTCGCGATAAGCGATACTCGGGATGATGCTTCAGAAACACGTACAGCAAGCTTTGTTGCAGCTCGTCCTGCCATTCTGACGAATCGATGTGTCCGACAAGTTCATCAAGGAAGGCACTTGTGTCCATCTGGGCGAACAGATCAAACGGGGCTATCGAACGAAAGCTCTTGAGCTTTCCGGCTACCTTGTCAAGCTTGCTCGTGATCTTGTCAATTCGGTTTTCCAGGCTGTCCGCGACTTTGGCAAGGTAGTTGCCCAGCCGGTCATCCAGCAGGCGGGCATAGACGGGGAAAGCATCGGGGTGACAACCTGCGACAGAGATGGACTGATAGGAGGGGTCAACTGTGATCTCTCCCTCATCAGCTCCGGACGATTTCTTGTTGCTCTCGTTCTGGAGAAGATATGCAAGAAGCTCAATTTCCGATGCCGAGGGGGTTCCCTTCAGCTGGAAGTGGGTCGATTCGAATATACTCAGGATGTCCGCATTGCCGACCAGGAACACGGTGGAAAGCCGGTGGAGGTTCCTGGAAAAAATGCCCGGCGTAAGAATCCTCACCACTCGTTGTGTGAGCTTTGCTTCGCGCGCAAGTGAAACATGATTCTGCGCGTCGTTGACCTCAATGAAGAAGAGGGGTGAATCCAAACTTATCTGCCGCAGCGACCGTCGGGTCTCTTCACCGGGAATTGCCCCCATGATGAGAAACGCGGGCAGCCGCGGAAACCGGGAAAAATGGTCGGTCAATATCCCCAGTGTTTGCTGATCATCGTCCGGAAGCCGTTCGAATGCCAGTCCATTGTACGCCCCCTCATCAACAGAGATGTCGGCCCGGTGCAGAAAAATGTGTGCCGGCCGTTCTATAAGAAACGATGATAATGCATGGAAGAGAACGCGAATCGACTCCTCCACGCCACCCGAGGCCAGGACAATTTCTCTTCGCCCCGTGTTTTGACCCAAATCATACGACAGTGGTTCCTGTTGATTCTGCAGCCAATCAGCAAACACTGTGACGAGACTGTGTGGATTGTTGCGTGCAAACCCGCCGCGCGGTGTGTACGGACCGCTCTTGTGAATGAGGTTTTTAAAGAACGCCAGTTTCGGCTCGTTCTGTTGCTCCCAATCCAGGTGCCTCAGGATTTGTTCCTCTTGATCGTCGCTCAAATCCTCACGGCGTATGTCGATGCCGAGTGCCATCCGGAGGTAGGCCGAGGTGAGCCGCTTATCCTGAACGGGGTTACCAATGTGAAAGTTGACGCGATCTTCCGGGCTCGCTGCGGAGGAGGCTGTAGTTTCGCTGATCTCGGAAACCCTGGCGGCCTTGAGCGGCTTGAGTCGGAACAAGGAAAGCGGATCCGTCGCGTGTGTTTGCATGAAATGCGGTTGACTGTTTGGCGAGAAAAACTTCCTGCCGGTTAACGCTTTACTCGACCGATCGTTTCGTTTTGGCCTTTTTCGCTTCTGTACGATAAGATTCGATCGCACTCAGCAAGATCTTTTGCAGAGTACCCAACAACTCAGACCCTTGTGACATGTCTTGTGGAGAAAGCGATACGATGGTGCGCGCATTTTTCAATCCCTGGCTTGCTTCGGCCAGGCGCGCTGCCTGTGGGGTAAGCATGAGGAGTTCCGGACTGCTCCTGAGGACATCGAGTTCTGCCTTGTCAAATTCGAGTTTTTTCCGGCTCTGTTTGAGATCCTGGTCCACGCGAATATCGGCGAGAGCGGACTCACGCTCGAGTTGACCCTTTTTCAGGTTGTGTTTCTTCAACTCAAGTTCATTTTCCAGAAGGGCAATTTCCTCGTCTGCTTTCAGCTTTGCCTTTGCTGCTGCTACACGTGCCCTCTGATTGAGTGACTCGGTCTGTTCAAGAATGCGTGCATGCTCCTGCTGCCTCAACGCTTCCGAGATCTGCTGGTTGACTGGTTCGAAGGAAAGAATGGTCAACGAGATCACTTCCAGGCCGAGCGAGGTCTTGCTCACGGGTGCTTTCTCGTTCAGATGTGCACGGATTTTCTCGAGAGAGAGTGTTTCGATTTCGTATTGCTCGGTGTAGGACTTCACAAACCCCTGGAAGTGAGCCTCCATATCTTTTGCGGCTCGCGCCACCGCATCGGCACTCCACCCTCCTGCCCGGATAAGCGCCGCAAGATTGTCTGGGCTGGCTGCGACGGTCAGCCCGATTTTCACCCGGATCTCCAGGCTGCCTTTCGCTGAGGCGTCCACGGTCAATTGCATTGAGTGTGTTGTGCGGCGAATCGGTAGGCTGAAATGCCGGGGATAGAGCCGGCCTTTTCTCGTCGCCAGGCCGGTTTTGTCTTCGTAAACTATGAGGTAGTCCGATTTTCTGAATCGATATTCAGAAAGAACGGCCACCAAGGCCAGAACTGCGACACCCGCAAGGAACTCCATTGCTTTCTCCTTGATGTAGGGGATGATCCGATTGGTGCGTGTAGCACTCAACTGGGGATTTCGTTATCTCTGCTGCAGCAATGGGTCAATTGGTCCATCCGACACCATTACCGGTGGGTGTTCTCTTCCTATCTCTTACTTTGCTCTTTTCTTTTTCTTCGCCGGCTTCGTGTGGCCGGATCCTTTTTTTGTTTCCTTCTGTGCTGCTTCCTCGCGCGGCGGGTTCGTCTTGCCATCCTTCATCCCGTTGCTTTTCTTTTCAGACTCTTTCTCCGCCAAACGTTTTTCTTCTTCTTCCTCGGCCATAACAATTGCAACGTCCGCCACGGCGTCTTTCTCGTGAAGTCTGATGAGACGAACGCCTTGGGTATTGCGGCCCGCAACCCGGATGTCCGATGCGTGCTGCCGGATAACCATTCCGTTCGTCGTGACCACAACGACGTCGTCTGTCTCAACCGCCTCTTTGATCGCAACCATGATGCCCGTTTTATCCGATGTCTTCACCGTGATGATGCCTTTGCCGCCGCGATGGCTGACGCGATATGCGCCCTCTTCGCTCCGTTTGCCATACCCGCTCTCGGTGGCAATTAGGATTGTTGTCCCCTTCCTTCTGAGGTTCACAACACCCACGACCTTGTCTTTTTTACCAAGATTGATTCCTCGCACACCGGCCGCGCTCCGGCCCATTGGCCGCACTTCTTCTTCGTGGAAGCGTATCGCTATACCGTTCTTCGTTCCGATGATGATATCCTGTTTTCCATCGGTCAGTCTTGCGTCTTTGAGGGTGTCTCCCTTTTTCAGCGTTGTCGCCGTAATGCCGTTTTTGCGCGGGTTGCTGAATTCCGACAGAAGAACCTTCTTGACAAGTCCGGACTCTGTGACCATAAAGACATAGTGTTGATCGTCGAATTCCTTCACCGTGATGAAGGCGTTGACGGTTTCTTCCGGACCCTTTGCCAGCAGCGAATTAATCGGCTTCCCTTTCGCCGTTCGCCCTCCCTCGGGAATTTCAAAAACCTTCAGCCAGTAGCACCGCCCCGTGTTTGTGAAGAAGAGGATGTAGTTGTGCGTACTTGCGATGAACATGTGTTCGACAAAATCATCTTCCTTCGTCGCCGCCCCCGTTACCCCCTTTCCCCCTCTGGACTGCCGCCTGTATCCCGACACCGGGAAACGCTTGATAAGGCCCGTGTGGCTGATCGTAATGACTACCTCTTCCTCCGCGATCATATCTTCGATGCTGAACTCCTCAGCCTTGTACACGATCTCTGTTCGCCGTTCATCGCCGTACTTCTCCATCACTTCCTTCAACTCGTCCTCGATGATCTTCATCTGCAACTGCTTGCTTTTCAGGATTGCCTTGAGCCTCTCGATGAGCTTGATTGTTTCCCGGTACTCATCCTCAACTTTCTTCCGCTCCAACCCGGTAAGCCTCTGCAGCCGCATGTCCAGAATGGCCTTCGCCTGAATCTCGGACAGCTTGAACTTCTTCATCAACCCAAGCTTTGCCGTTTCAACGTCCTTTGATTGCTTGATAAGCCTGATGACGGCGTCGATGTTGTCGAGGGCAATGATGTACCCCTCGAGGATGTGTGCTCTCTTCTCTGCTTCGTCCAACTCGTACTTTGATCGGCGAACGACGACGTTGTTTCGGTGCTCGACGAACTTTTGAATCATTTCCCTCAGCGTCAGTACGCGCGGCCTGCCATCCACCAGCGACAACATGATGATGCCGAAGGTTGTCTGCATCGATGTGTGCTTGTACAGGTTGTTGAGAACAACCTCTGCGTTCGCGTCCCGCCTGAGCTCAATGACGATGCGCATGCCATCGCGATCGGATTCATCGCGCACGTCGGCAATATCCTCGAGCTTCTTATCGTTGACGAGGTCTGCAATCTTTTCGATCAGCGAGGCCTTGTTCACCATATAGGGAAGTTCGGAAACCACGATCCGCTGACGATCTCCTTTGCCGGTCTGGATGCTTGCGCGTGCCCGTACCAGAACGCGCCCGCGGCCCGTTGTATACGCGTCCTTCACCCCCTCATACCCGTAGATGATGCCCCCCGTCGGGAAATCCGGCGCAATGATGTGCTTCATCAGTTGGGCGTTCGTGATCTCTTCGTCCTTGATGTATGCAAGGCAACC
>QYQB01000106.1 GCA_007280275.1 bacterium
ACGACGCCGTGCTCGGGTCGCTCCCGGAACTTCTCGCAGCAGACGTTCAACTGGTCTGGCAAACAGGCCAGAGCGATTACGACCGCGTGCGAAGAGCGGTCGGCGACAGAAACATCGGCTGGCTCGGTCCATTTATTGACAAGATGGAATACGCTTTTGGCGCTGCGGATTTGGTCGTATGCCGGGCAGGCGCTACAACACTTGCCGAGTTAACGCGGGTCGGAAAGCCGGCTCTTGTGGTTCCGTATCCTTTTGCCGCAGGAGACCATCAGACCCATAATGCGAGGTCGTTAGCAGACAGCGGCGCAGCGGTCATGATTGCCGACCAGGACGCAAGACAAGGCCTGAAAGAGATATTGCTTAAGCTGTTGAACGATCCGCACCGCCTGGATCAGATGAGCAAGGCAAGCGCCCAATTGGGCAAACCACATGCCGGACGGGAGATTGCAACAGCCATTTTGGAAGTGATACGATAGTCTTGTATGGAACAGAAGACATTCAAATATAAACTCGATTTCTACTACCAGCAGACTCTGCTGTACCTGCTCGTGTTTTTGCTGTATGCCGGAATCAAGGGGAGTTTCTTTGAGAATCAGTTCCAGTTCGTTTTCAACGATCCCATCGTGTACATCATGATCTTTTTTGTTGTCGTTGCGTTCATCACCCTGCTGATGAACCTGTCACGGAACCGCAAGCTCGTGATAACGGACGATCGGATGATTTTTCATTCTCATAACCGGGAGCGCGAAATCAAGATCTCCGATATCGATTGGATGCACATCGGACGCGAGCGATTGGTACAGACGGCCGGCCATTTTCAGCTCATCGTGTTCAAGATGAAGGGGCGCAGGCGCCTCTTCCGCATCCGTGTCGGGCGGTATGAGCGTGACCGAGAACTCATTGCAGAAATGGAACGCATAGCGCTCCATGTCCCGAAGGGTCGCCACCGCCGATTCGGGGTGAGAAGAAGGAAGACTCTTTAAAGAGTACTCGTTGGAGTACAGAATTCAGGAGTCAGAAGAAAACTCCTGGATTCTCCATTCTGACTTCTGGATTCAACTATAAACTGACATCGGGCATTCATGTTCTCCTCAATCAAGAAAATACACTTTGTCGGCATCGGCGGAATCGGCATGAGCGGCATCGCCGAGATACTGCTCGACCAGGGATTCCGCGTCAGTGGATCGGATCGCGGGCTGTCAGAGGTCACAGAACGACTGCAGAAGCTCGGCGCTGATATTTTCGAAGGCCATCGGGCCGAAAACATTGTTGAGGATATCGATGCTCTGGTATACTCTTCGGCCGTATCGCTCGATAATCCCGAAGTGCTCGAAGCGCAGCGGCGCAAGATCCCGGTTATCCGTCGGGCGGAAATGCTTGCTGAAGTGATGAGGCTCAAGTACGGCATCGGGATTGCCGGTACGCACGGAAAAACAACAACCACATCGATGATCAGCCTTGTGCTGATGGAAGGGAACCTCGACCCTACGGTGATCGTGGGCGGAAAGTTGAGCGGCCTCGGCGGGACAAACGCCCGGCTTGGTCGTGGCGACTTCATCGTTGTGGAAGCAGATGAATTCGACCGTTCATTCCTCTCGATTACCCCGACAATCGCGGTCCTGACAACACTCGAAACTGATCATCTGGACTGTTATCGCGATCTCGAGGATATCAAAGGGGCCTTCATCCAGTTCGCGTCAAAAGTTCCGTTCTACGGATTCGTAGTTCTCTGTCTCGACGAGCCGGCATTGCTCGACATCATGCCTCAGCTCAGTAAGAAGAAGATCATCACGTATGGCCTGAATCCCCAAGCCGATGTTCAGGCAGTCGACATCCGGCATAAGGACAATACATCGACATTCACCGTCGTGCGAGACGGTATCGATCTCGGACCGGTCACGATTCAGGTCCCGGGGAACCACAATGTGCAGAATTCACTTGCTGCCATTGCCGTGGGCCTGCATCTCGGTGTTTCGTTCGACAATGTGCGTGCCGGTATCGAAAAGTTCGCTGGTGTCTACCGCCGCTGGGAAAAGAAGGGTGAGGTCAACGGAATCACGGTGTACGATGACTATGCGCACCATCCGACAGAGTGTCGTGCAACCCTCGCAGGAACAAAAGCCGGCTGGCGGCGGCGCGTTGTTTGCGTTTTTCAGCCTCATCTCTACACCCGGACGCGCGATTTCTATGAAGAGTTCGGAAAATCGTTCTTGCTTTCCGACGTACTTGTCGTGACGGACGTCTACCCTGCTCGCGAAGAAGCGATCCAGGGGATCTCAGGAGAGCTGATCGTCAACGCAGCGAAGCGCTTTGGACACAAGGATGCACAGTACGTTCCGGACAAGAAGCAGATACCGGATCACCTCACTTCGATCGTCAAGAGCGGTGATATTGTGATCACCATGGGAGCGGGAGACATCTGGAAGTATGGGGAAGAGTTTTTGAAGAAGATGAAGAGCTAAGTGGTTAATTGGTTAAATGGTGAGTGGTCAGAGCATCACCAATTAACCAATCACCAATTAACTTTTTGAGCATTTACAAGTATGGTCACTCTTAGCGACATAAATCAGTTCTTCCGGGGCTTCATCGCCATCAACGAGTCGATGTCAAAGTATACATCGATGCGTGTTGGTGGTCCGGCGGACTACTATGTCGAGCCAGCGGACAAACAGGATCTGGTGGAGATCGTCAAGTATTTCCAGAGGAACAACTATCCGTACCTCATGCTCGGTCGCGGAAGCAACGTTATTATTAGTGATGACGGTATTCGCTGCGCAGCAATCAACCTTGAGTCCTCCCTTTCGGACGTTCGCATGGAAGGTGACCTGGTCGTAGCGGAAGCCGGTGCGCATTGGTCGAAGTTCGTGGATTTCTGCATACAACAGGGATTGGCCGGCGTCGAAATGCTGGCTGGCATTCCAGGGAGCGTCGGCGGAGCGGTCGTGATGAATGCGGGCGCACACGGAGGCGAGACGGCGGATCATGTGGTTGAAGTTGAGGTTTTGCGCGATGGGCTCATCCAGAAGGTTAAGAAACAGGAAGCTGACTTTTCCTACAGACATTCCGGTTTCGCTAAGGATATCGTGCTCAGCGCGTCATTTCAGCTCCCCCAGGGGGACAAGGAAGAGCTGATCCGGCGGCGACGGGAGTCTATTTTGAAACGCAACACGACACAGCCGTTGACGTTGCCAAACTCTGGCAGCATGTTCAAAAATCCGCCGGGAACATATGCGGCAAAGCTCATCGAGCAGGCCGGTCTGAAAGGAAAGCGTGTTGGCAACGCTCAGATATCCGAAAAACATGCCAATTTCATTGTCAATCTCGGCGAAGCGAAGGCAGCGGATGTAGTGACGCTGGTGGATCTCGTCCGCCGCACAGTTCATCAAAACACGGGAGTTCCTTTGGAGCTCGAAGTCAAGTTGGTCGGTTTTTCGGATGATGTAAGGCAGAAAGTCGCATGAGCGCAAGCAGGAAATTAAAATTCGGCTTTTTGGGGTTGCTCTTTCTGGCGTTGGGACTCGTGGTCTCAGCAAATCTGTGGAAGTCCAACCTGAGAGTGAGGCGCGTGACCATCGAAGGAAACCGGATCGTCGAGACGGCAGAGATCACACAACTCATCAAGGTCCCGAAGAACGCGCAGCTTCAGGACGTCGATTTGATGGCGGTGCGCCGCGACATCCTCAGTCATCATTTCATCAAGGATGCGGTGGTCGAACGGGATTTGCCCGCGACACTGAAGGTCACGGTCAAAGAGCGCATTCCGCTGGCAATCATTAACAGCTCGGAGATCTTGTATCTCGACGAGGACGGAGTTGTGCTCCCCCATTCGATCTCGAAGCAGTTGTTTGATTTGCCTGTGCTGACTGGAATGCCCGAGGGGATGGCTCTCACACCCGGGACGATGATCAAGCACCCCGATATTCAAGAAGCATTGCAGATTCTCGCAGATTCAAAATTGGTGAGCAAGGACCTCTATCATTTGATTTCTGAGGTGCGGTTGAGAAACGGCGGCGACATTGTCCTGTATGCAGCCGAGTGGGGAGTGCCAATCATTTTCGGTCGGGGGGAGATCGCCAGCAAGTTGGTTCGACTGGAAGCGTTTTGGAATAGTGCGGTCCGTGAGCGAGGCTCTGACAATCTCCAGTACGTCGATCTGCGATATGACGATCAAGTCGTCGTTCGCTGGAACAAGAAGCAAAGTTAGATACCAGCACCCCTGTTGACGGGGGCTATCGACCACTCCGATCAGGATTGAAAGGAAAACAACGCTGTATGACACAGGATATTGCTGTTGGACTTGACATAGGGACGACAAAAGTCTGCGCCATCGTGGCGTCGCCGGATGAGAGCCACCCGGGGAAATTGAACATCCTCGGCATTGGCAAGAGTTCATCCGACGGATTGACGCGCGGCGTAGTAACCAACATTGAAAAGACCGTCCGCTCGATTCAAACCGCTGTTGCTGATGCTCAGGCACAGTCAGGGGTCAAGATTTCCTCCGTGACCGTGGGCATCGCCGGCGATCATATTCAGAGTTTTCAAAGCCGCGGCGTTGTCGCGATCAGCCGACCGGACAATGAGATCTCACAGGAAGATGTTAACCGGCTGATTGAGGACACGAAGAAGGTTGCTCTTCCGTCTGATCGGAGAATCATTCACGTCATTCCCCAGCAGTTTATCGTTGATGGCCAGGATGGAATCTATGATCCCGTTGGCATGTCGGGCGTCCGAATGGAAGCGATCGTCCACATTATCACCGGGCTCGTCACAGCCGCACAGAACATTTACAAGTGCGTCCAACGTGCCGGACTCCACGTCAACGACATGGTGCTCGAGCCGTTGGCATCCAGCTATGCGGTGCTCGACGACGAGGAAAAGGAAGTCGGTGTAGCTCTTCTTGATATCGGCGGCGGAACAACCGACCTGGCAGTGTTTGAGGAGCGAACCATCCGGCACACAGCGGTCATCGGCATCGCTGGAAAGAAAGTAACTGACGATGTCCGCAAGGGCTTGGGTATCCTGACAGAACAGGCTGAACGGATCAAGCAGGAGCACGGCTACGCGTTCATGGCTGCGATCGTGAACAATGAACCCATCATCCTTCCGGGGATCGGTGGTCGTCCGCCGATCGAGATCGACAAACGGCTCCTCTGCCAGGTCATTCAGCCGAGGATGGAAGAGATTTTGGAAATCGCCGCGATGGAAATCAAGCGGTCGGGCTATTCCAAGCACCTCTCGGCCGGCGTTGTGCTGACGGGCGGCGGCTCACTCATCAAGGGGACGGCAGATCTGGCCCGCGAGGTTCTCGGCATGCCCGTAAAGATCGGCATACCCTCGGGATTCAGTGCCGGCCTCATTCATGAGATCGAAAATCCGATTTACGCCACGGGGGTCGGACTCGTGATACACGAATTCAAACATCGTGATCGTTCTTCGATGACGTCATCAGTAGCACCCGAGAGAGGCAAGGGTTCCGTGAAGAACATCTTCAACAGGATGAAGACGTGGTTTGATGAGTTGTGAAGAAGCGGGAAGTATATGAGTAGAAGCCATCTCAAAAATAGTACTTGTACTTTGTAATAGTGCTCTGTACTTTCGTACATGGCACGACGAGACGAACTATCAGACATCCAATGGGCAACCATAGAGCCCTTGTTACCCAAACCAGTTGTTCGAGCCGACGG
>QYQB01000027.1 GCA_007280275.1 bacterium
GCAAGGGTGTATTCAACCCGTTCCGGTGGAAAGAACATATAGCGATATGCCCGATCACAGCCGCCGAGCGTCAAGAGAACTGCAACCGCGCCGATCATGAAAAGCGACGAGCACAGCGCCCGGGAGCCCGTCGGTACCGTGTCTTCACCAGAAGATTTGCTGAGTATTTCCGTTGGTTGCACGTTATTTCCTTTGAAACTCAGTAGCGACGCGAGCCTTGTTCTGATCAATGATACCACCCTTTGCGGTACTCGCATAGACCATAATGTTGATGCCGAAATGGAGTTGCCGTGTATTGTCGGACGGACCGCCTTGATTGGCCGGGAGAATTGGCCACAACCCCCATGCGTGTGTGTACCCCTTACTTGAGATGAGCACGGCAAGCCTCCCGCCCAGGATCACTCCTTCAAGGTACGGGTAGCGCTCAGGAAACCGCTTCGGGGTTCTTCCATCCCGGTCGATAGGGATGTTGGTATCGTCCAGCCCTGCCGGAGGGCCGCCAAAATCCTCCCAACAATGGAATAGCTGATGGCTCGCGGGGAGGCGCTGGAATTCAGCGTCGTACCCCAGAGCGTCTATCAGCAATGCACGAACGCCTTTGTTGAATCCCCCGCTCATCTGGGCATATCCGTCATCAATGAAAAGAAAACCACCCCCGCGCAACCATTTGCCAAGGTTCTTGGCTTCTTCGCGCGTGTACTGCACCGATCGGACATATCCCATCATGAAAAGGACCGGCACATTCCAGATCTGTCGATCATCAAGGCGGATATTGCCGGCGAGCGTGACCCGGACATCGGTGCTGTCCTGAGCGTATTCTTGCAGTTTGGGCAACGCCTGCGGGAATACGTTCCAACCTTCTTCACCGTTCGGCTCAGCGGTGTTTGAGCGCCACCGCAATTGGTAAAAATTGATAAAACCTTTGATCTTCTTCTTGTTGGTCGGGTCTGTCTCGATGAATCCTTCAAAACGGTCGAGAAGGTTTTCAGCGCCAACCAGCTCGTTGCGCATCGACTGGAGCCCTGTTCCGCCTGTGCGGGCGTTGGTCACCTCTTCGTTGAGTTCGGGTGAAAAATCGACGCCTCCCGTCTGTCCTTCACCCCATCCAAGCCGGCCACCGGTGCCCAGGCTGCGGCCAAATGCGACGGCTCCGCCCGGAATCCCCCAACTTGCTTCTCCGCCGGATCCTCCGGTGAGTGCTCCATAGAAGATGCTTCCCTCGATCTTGTTCGCCCGATCACTGCTCGTACGCGTGGGCGTGGCCTCCACCTTGGTCACCTGCGTCGGCTCAAATTTGATCTCCCTGGGCGTAAACGCCTGGGAGTACGACGGGACTTTTGAAACCGAAAAGGCCTTTGCAAGCTTCGGTGCACGCAGCTCAAACTTCACAGGCGGCTGCACCAGATCGTATTCTCTCTTTTCCACGCTCACGGAGACTTCCGCCGGCAGGCGCTCCGTAGCGACGTAGTAGACCGATGTGATGAGCAAATGCAACAACGCCGCCAGAAGGAACCCGATGGCAAAATACTTCTGGTAGGTCCGCTTCCATAGCCCTTGTTGGCGAAGCCTTGTATGTGCTTTCACTTCCATAGGTTCACCAGGGCACCCGATGGTGAAGTGCCAGCAGATCTCACTTGCCCGCCTCTATCCAGCGCTTGTGCATCTCAGCGAAGAACACGGCCGTTTTCGCAGCCTCGAGATCTTTCCACTCGTTGATAATTTCGTCGAACACCGCAAGGGCCTTTTTCCGTTCTCCGAGTTGCTCATATGCCGAAGCAATATTCGATTTGCAGCCGTAGACGATATCTGTGGTCGGATAGCTTACCATGACTTTTGTCAGCTCTTCGATCGCGATTTTCCAGTTCTTTGCATCGAAGAACGCCAGAGCCGTTTCGTATGCCTTGTAGGCTTCCACCTGGCTCAGATCTTTGATCAGATTCTTTGCTTCTTCAAACCGGGGATCACCTGCAAAGGACGCCACAAAGGTCTGATACGCTGTCAATGCAGAATCGTATGTTTGCTTATTATAGTAGTAATCGCCAATTGTAAACTGCGCATCCGCCGCAACTTTCGCCGACGGATGTTTCTGAATGAGGGTCTTGAACGCCCCGAGCATCCGCTGTTCCTGCTGCAACTGGTAGTAGCACCATCCTTCATTGAACATGGCCAGGGCTGCGTTCTCATCCTGCGGATATTTGCGGTTGAGGAGCTGGTACTCCCTGGCAGCCTCCTCGAATCGCGACGTGTTGAAGTACGCTTCTCCGATCTGCATTTGAGCGGCAGCGGCCCGCTTCGAAGCGGGATATGCGTTCAGGAAGTCATGAAGATCTTTTATTGACTCGTCGGCCTTGCCGGTCTGATAGAGCGAAAAAGCGTAGAAATACTGGGCATTCTCCTTGAATTTGCTGTTCGGGAATCGTTGCAGGTGGCTCTGGAACGTCTCAGCGCTGTTCTTGTAATCACCAGCGTTATAGTAGATCATTCCAAGCTGGTAGAACACCTCTTCGATGGAACTGTTGGCGGGGAATTTCTCTGCCCCTTCTTTCAGGGTCGCGATAGCGTTGTCCTGTTGCTGCAAGTTGCCGTAGCTGTTGCTTATGACAACGTAGGAACGGACGACGGAGGATTCATCCTTCTCTGAAAGAGCCAGTACCTGTTTCCCAATCTCAATGGCTTTTGCATAGTCTCCCGCACGATAGTGAAACTCGCAGAGCATGCCGAGATATTTGCTCTTGTCGGTCTCCGTTGTTGCACTGGTGACCAGCTCGGTCAGCAGCTGCGCTCCCTCTTTTTTCTTTTCGATATTGATGTAGCTGAAGGCGAGTTTCTCTTTTGCCTGGGGCACGAGGGTAGGGAAGACCTGCTGAAAAACGCCAGAGCTGATGCAAGCCTGCAAATCCGCCGCAGCTTCCTTGAACTTCGTCATTTCGAAGAACAAAAGTCCCCGTCCATAGAGAGCCTGAACCCGCGTGTTTTCGGTGAGTTTCTTCTCCTGAATCACCGAATCGAATTCTACGACGGCACGGTCGAACTGTTGCTGCGAGGTGAAAAGCTCTGAGCGCGCCAGTCGGACAAACGGAACATAATCCACTGTGTCGTGTTTTGCCGCGCTGAACGCCCCGTCAAGAAATTTCGCTGCCTCGTCAAAACGTTTCTGGGCAGTGTAGGCGCGTGTGACGCGGGCAAACGTGAACGGATAGTACGGAGAGGCAGAACCGACACGGACGAGATGCTCGATGGATTTGTCATGCTCTCCGAGTCCGTAGTGGCTGAGGCCGAGAAGATAGTGGATCTCGCTCGAGTCGATTTTTGAATGGTCCTCCGTTAGGAGCTGCTCGAGCGATTCGATCGCCTTCGGATAATTCTTCTCATCGAAGTAGCTCCTGCCGGTCTGCGTCCGAGCGAGAATTGCCTCATTGGAACCCGGAGCCGCCTGGATCACCTGGGCGAAAAACGCACGCGCTGGAACATAGCGTGTCAAGCCAAGGTTCGCGAGTCCTCTGTACATGTTTACTTTTGTGGAGTACTCGCTCCGGGGGATCAGAACGGAAACGGAGTCAGCATAGGCGAGCGTGTTCTTGAAATCTCGTGCGTTGTAGAAATTGCTGATGGCGAGAAAATACGCCTGCTCCACCGGGAACTTGATCGCCTTCGCCTGGGAAGAGTAGGCTTGCACATAGAACAGGTATTCCTGTGCTGCCTTATCGTAGGACTTTGCCTCTTGAAATGTTTTTGCAATCTTGTATTGGAGTTTCGCCTGCAACGGTTTATTGCTGAAGCTCTCGTCGACGGCCCTGCGGTAGATCTGAATGCCTCCGTCGAAGCCTTTGAATTCCGTCGCATACTCGGCCATTTTCATGTAGGTGGCTTCTACGAGGGTCGGCATAAGCGCAAACGTTGCAATAACTTTCCGATACGCCTGCATGGCGTCATCAAACCTGCCCTGGCGCCGATAGACATCGGCGACCTTCACCTGAGCTTTTGCGACGAGTTCCAGTGTGTTGGCATCGACATCCCGTCCCGATTGGGCCTCGAATAGTCGTTGATCCTTGAGGGCTTTCAGTTCAACATTCTGCCACTCTGTGCTCGCAAACGATTCAGGACGATATCGATTGATCACGTCCTCGAAGGCGGCAATCGATTGTTCCCACCGTTCCTGGTCAAAGTAGTTTTGCGCAAGTTGGTACCGGGCGCGGGCATCGAGATCACTCTTGGGGTAGCTCAGAACCAGCGTCTGAAAGGCAAGGTTCGAGCTGTCGGTTATGCCGAGCGCCCGATAGGCCCAGCCGATATCATACCAGGCTCGCGGGACCCGATCGTCCAGCGGATGTCGCACGGTGAGTTGAGTCGCCTCCTCAATGGTGCGACGGTAATCCTTATCGGCATAGAACGCATCGTAGATCTGGAACTGGGCCAGAGCGGAGAGCCTGGGAGAGTCTGGACGCTGTTCGACGATTCTGTAGTTCTCGATGCTCTCCTCTTTCTTCCCCAGGTTGCGAAGAGCGTTCCCCTTCTGATAGTACGCTGCAGTCCGGACGCCGACCACAAGGTCGTTGCCGAGAAGTGCAACGCGAATGCTGTCTGCCTGCAAGAACTTGCTCTTCGCATTGATGATCCAGTCGTACTGCTCAATTGCGCGCGGGTAGTCTTTGGAGGCGTAGTAATCCTGGCCGCTCTTGAAGTGCGACTGCATCTCCTGCGGCGTCGGGATGAAGAACGCCGCGACCGCAGCCGAGATGACGATGAAGATGATCGTCTTTGCGTCCATTCTTAGAAGCCTGCGAAGAGTGTTACGTAGATCAGCGACTCTTTCCGCTCACGCTCGCGGGGGTCCAGCTTATTTGGAAACTCTCGGGTGGTCAACTTGAATCCCATGTCGATCACAACATTGTAACCGCCGTATGCTGTCTTGTTTATGAGTGAAATGGCAAATGTCGAGCGGTTCTCGTCTTCCTCCGGCCTTTGCATGTACCGGATCTGATAACCAAAGGAACTGCCGGTTCCGGGAATGCTGAAGCCCTGAAGTCCAACACGAAGATCGGTTCGGTCTGTCAGCCGGTAGTCGATGCGGAAGATGGGGATGATCTCCTGCTTGTGCGTCTTCACCGAGTTCACGTCCACCGTCCCGTTTGCGGACCGGAACTGCTCCTTCTCAAGGATCTTTTGTGTACGCACTTTGAACTGGGGGATGAGCAGCAGACGGTTGCTAAGGATTCTAACGGTGTATTGAATCTTGTTGACGATTCCGAGTTTCACGATGTGACCATCTGTCTGCTCGTCGGGGTTGACGTAGAGGCCCCGGCTGTCCCGCAAACCTTCACCGATTGCATATTGACTATTGTATTCGTACTTGAGATTGTTCTCGATACGCAAGTTGGGCACTTGTGTGTAGACGGTGCCGAGGTAGAGCTGGCTCGCTAGGCTGTTTTTGTACTCGAGAGGATCAAACACGAACTCCGGGACAGCGGCGCTAACGGTCAAATCACGGACGAATTGGTATCCGTTGTTGGGGATGTTGTCGCGGACGCGCTTCTGGATGAACAGAAGGTTCATCCCCCCGAATCGCGGGGTGCTTGCCTCGTACGACAACCGGACATAGTCACTGGAGGTCTTGCCTCCCCGCGCTGTTGCTTTTTCCCGAATTGTCCCAAAGCGGAGGTTCATCGATCTAATAATTTCAAAACTCCCGAACAGGTGATAGCCGTCCAGATCGGGATTGTAAGCGTAGTCCGGCAGAATATCATTCTCCTGCTCGTCGATGACGCCGTTGTTGTTCCAATCGTCACCGTAATTGAAGAAAGGGTGATCGGTGTCGAACGTCAGGAAGTCCTGCAAATAATCCGGGATTGCATCAGAATTCTTGTCATCATCGGGGATACCATCATGGTCCTTATCTCTTCCAGGGAAGATACCCGCATCAGGCAGGCGGACGATGTCGCCCAGTCCTACGATTTCGTTGGTGTTCTGCCGGTAGCCGAGCAGGAAAGGATCGCCGAATCCGGGAAGCCCTAGGCGATAGTTGTAGTTGAGCACATCTCCGTTGCGGATATCGGGTGTTGGGCGAAGGTTGTAATGGTAAAAACCATCTTCCCAACGGTCGTTGTCATCATTGTCGTCCACAAGTGAATAAGCGGCCCCACCAGCCCGACCGGGGACGTACTGTCCAGGAAGGCTCGCCGCTGGTGAGACAGTCTGCGTCAGATCGGGGCCCATGAAGTCCGGTGAGACCGGTGCATTCTGAGTACCGAAATAACTGTTGTCCATAGCGTAGATATCGAGCATCGACTTGTATTTTGGCTCGATGTTGTACCGTTCAGCGCCCAGAGTAAGCCTCCCAATCTTCTTGGTACCCCGGATGAAGAATCCGCGTCCCACATCATCGATGAGAGCGCCATTCCCAATGGGGTATTTCAAGAACTCGACGCTTCGCACCATTTCGCCTTCGATGTTGAACCCCTGCCAGTTGAATTTAAAGTTCATTCCGTAGACTGTCATGCCCGAGGTGAGACCGTAGGAAAATGAAACAACGCGCTTGTTCGAACCGTCCTTCACATTTCCCTCGGCGCGGGCGACTGTCCGAAACGTTGTGGGAACCGCCAGCGAGCCAACAACGATGCTATCGGCATGCGAGCGAAATGCGGGGTTGGAATACTCATCCAGATTGTTGATCCAATCGTGTCCTGCATCGATGCGATAGTCGTTCGCGAGAATGACACTGAAGTCAACGGAGGTGACTCCCGGCGGGATCACGAACGCGTACGTCATGTTGTAGTCGACATCGGGATTACTGCTTTGGAGCTGCACCGGATATTGCGGAATGCGGGTTGGGGCCGACCGTGCACTGTAATGAACATATTCGGTCTGACTGACGGTGTCGCGCTGCGGATAGGTGGCCACGTAGATCGGTTGGAAGTCGCGGATGACCCAGTACTGAATAGGATACCGCAGGTCCACCCGTTGAGGGTCTGGAGTCGCTCCATTAATGTTCACCATCTTCATCGCGCTGCCGTTGACGACGATCTGAGGAGTGGTGAATATGATGGGGCCGGAATTGTCTCCCGGCGAATCATCGTGGACGCGTACAAAAATCACGCGGGGCACAGCATTCGCGGGGACGCCACGAAGAGAATTGTCCGCGCTGCTGACGGAGCTGCGCCGCTGGTGCTGATTCACATACGTCGCACCAATGGTCAGGATGTCTCCGATATCCGTTTCGAAATGGCCTCCGAGTAAGAAGGTAACCCATTCACGCGACCGCTGGACCTGGTCTGCGCCGAGGGAGAAATACCGGGGATCCACTCGAAGAGGATCTGAGACACGGGAGGCGACAACAGTGCCGCGGTATTTGGGGTTTGCGATGTCCCACCGGATGCCGTTGAAACGTGCCTTGTCGAGGGTCAACGAGGTAAACTTTGTCCGGATTGCATCGCCGATGATAAGCCTGCTCGTCACGCCGCTGTAGCTGTCGTTGAGGACCACGAGATTCTGGAAGTACGAGCCGAAGTAGCGGGACTTATTGAGAGCACTGATAGGCAGATCAAGAGAGGAGAGGTTCGCCGGGCGTTCCTCTTCGCTCAGACCGAACAGCGCCATGCCGTCGACCAGAAAATTGCCAAAGTTGTCGAAGATTTTGCGACGTTGAAGAATCGTGCTGTAGTTCTCATAGTTCCGGCCCGAGTAGTTAAGGTAATTCCCCTTGTCCTGGTCGGATGAAATAAACTGAGAGACCGCCCTGTCTGGAATGGACAGGGCAAGAAAGACCAGCATCGAGAATGGTAAAGAGCGCAGTCTCATAGATCGTCTGTGCGATGGTAGAATGTTCAGAATGAGTACCGTAGCGTCAGGTGATGCGTTCCATCGATGTTGAGCAACTCTGTTTGGTACGCGAACGCGTAATCGAACATAAAGCCCGCGACCCGGATTCCCAGACCGCCATTGATATCCGCCTGATGTCCCGAAGCTTGAAGCCCTCCACCGCCGGCACGCAGAGTGAGCTCGACCGGCTCGTCGAGGAGAGAGGTCTTCATGGCAATGAACTCCCCGCCGATGCCGATGCGCCTGGTTTCCCCGGCAACGGTGTAGTGAACGGTGATGGTGTAGTCGTAGACTCTCGAAACATAGGCTGCACCGGCAGCCATTCGGAGATCGAGCTTACCATCCCCCGATCCGTTCTTTGCAATCGAGGGCCTGGTAATATCGCCGAAGAAAATGCCGAACTGGATGTCGTTGTCGGGAACAATATCGCGTATGGTGGATTGGGCTCCCACATCGAAGGAGAGCGTCGCCTGGGAAAGACCGTCCTCCGGTACCGCCAGGAGACCCGCCGGGGGCGGGGTCGACCAATACAGGAGCTTGGCGCTGCCGCCGATGGAAAGGAAATCAAAGAACTGCTGGGCGTATGAGCCCACAAGCTCGCTCTCTTTCCAGGTATTTGAAGAAAACGACCGGACGCCGACGCCGAGATTCCCGGCGAAGCCAAGGTTCGCCACCGCAGCGCCGCTGATGTACGACAGCCGGTCATCGGTAATGCCGGGGAAAAGGCGTGTGTACGATGTGGACAGCGAAAGCGAACGCAGAGGAGCAATGCCGGCCGGATTATAAAACAGGACGTTGGGGTCGTCAGAAAAGCTCACGAGTGATCCACCAAGCGTCACGGCCCGGGCACTGACGGGAAGTTTCGAAAACCCGCCGCCGTGAGCCGTCGTGCCGATGGACACAGCGAGAGCGATGAGAACTAATCCTCGAAGGTTCATAATGTCGTTTCAGTAGGCGATGGAAACAGTCTTTGTGACAACGGCGGGGGAGAGCCCGTCGATGTCGACAAGTATTTGATAGATATACAATCCGGGCGGAAGAAGCCGGTTGTTATCGTTCCGACCGTCCCACCGGATAGCATTCTGCTCGACGAACGCCTGAGCGGTCGTCTTGACGTCCAGCAGCGTCCGAACGAGACGCCCCGACACGTCATAGATCTTGATTGAAGCAGGTCGTTCAACAACAAGATTCGACACGAAGAAGCTGATGAACGTTTCGTCATTCCGCCCGTCGCCGTTGGGCGTGAACGGATTGGGATCGGCTTTCGCTGAAACGATGACCTGTTCCGGCACACCAGAGGCATTCAATGTCCAGCTTGCCAGGTTCCCCGTCACAGTAGTGCCAACGCGTTGCGGATTCAACGGATTGCTCTTCGAAATCACTTCGGAAGGGAAACTGGTCTGGTCAAGGAACGGCGTAAACCTGAAGCGCACTTTAATAGCGGCACTGAAGTTGATTGTGTTGCCGAAACCTATCACGATCCGACCAACCAGGTTCTTGACCCCGAAGGGGATGTTGAGGTCATTGACGCTGACGCCGGTGACAACCAATGGTACGTTCGTGAACAGGACGAGTGTGTCAACTCCCGTGCTGCGGGCATCGGACTCAACGTTAACCTGATAGTCGAATTCGCTTTCCTTCAGTATCGCCGCGGTTTGCGGCAGTATTTTTGCAATCGTTGATTTTGCAACAAGAAGCGTGTCGTAGGAGATGGTCACTTCGTCGAGGCGTGGCGTCTCAACGGAGGAGGTATACAGATTCACCCGGTATTGTATATACCGTCTGGGTTCGTAGACACCAAAGAGGGAATTTCGCGTTGTGACCTCGTTGCTCCAATCACTCCACGAAGAGCTGACGTCACGTGTATCGCCGGACCGTGCCTGTACCCCGATGGATGTGCCGGGAGGAGTTTGTGCACGCCAGGACGCTCGGCCCCAGTTCACAGGGATACCGGCATCGAGAACGCGCGCGCCATACGTTCCCTGCTGAAGATAACCAACTCCATATACCTCAATCTCCCCAAAGGTCGTCGAAAAAGCATTTGTGAGCGAAGGGTCCTGTTTGTCAACCCGGAAAATGACGTACCGCGCTGTCTCAGGATCGAAGAAATCATTCGTGTTCGCATTCGGATTGTCCACAACTTGTTTGACCTTCGTATACGACAGCGTGTCCAAGCCGACAAAAATCGAATATCCCCGGACGCGAAAATTAACACTGTTCGAAGGAAACACCCGGGTCACGACGCGATTGACGACGCGCTTGGCCTGGAGATCAATGAAAATCATCGTGCCTTCCTGACCAGGAGGCAATTCGAAAAACGAAGTCGCGGACACCTTCCCATCGATCATCGTGAAGGGATTCACTGCCGTCGGGTGAGTGGAGATCTTGAGTGGATCGGAAGTTCCATAGCGGACAAAAAGGAACTTGTTCAAGGCAAGATCAACATTTGTGCCTGTCTGAAGGATGACTTTGTTTGGGATCGTTGTGAGGTCAACGTCCCGCGTAATCGAAGTGTCCTGCAAAGCGACAAAACTGGTGTCGCTGAACGTGATTTGTGCGTCCGCCGGGGCGTTGGCGAGGATGAGGGCAAGAATGAGAGCGACAGGATAGTATTTCATAGAGAGTTCAATTGTACCGGTTAAACAGCGGCAGATTTCACGGTCTCTGGCATTGCACGACGGACGATCAACTCTTGCCGGCGGCTTGTTCCACGATCTTCCTGTCCTGCTCCAGGAGAGGCGCAAGGCTGTAGCGCGTGATGTTTGCCAGGTGCAATTCGTCGATGATTCTGACCATGTTGGAATACTTGCTCTTTCGGTCTACCTTGACGAGCGTGATCATCGTCGGGTTTGTGTTGATCCGCTCCTGGAGAAATGCGCGAAGAGTATTCGCATCGAGTGCACGCGGCGCATCGGTCCCCATGTTCCAGAAAATGCGGCCATCTTCCATCAGCCGGACGAGAAGAAGGCTTGCCTCCGTCACTTCGCTCTTTGTTTCGCTCGGCGGGAGCGTAATGTCCATCACCTGGGGAAGGCTGAACGTCGTCGTCAGCATGAAGAACGTCAACAGGAGAAACGCGACGTCCACGAGAGGCGTCATGTCAATGCGAATGCCCAGACGCCGACGTTTCTTTCGTGTCCCCTTCTTGCCGTGCTGACGGCCTCCGCCAAGGTCAACTGCACCCATCGATTAGTCCTTACTGTCCAATTCTGTTACCAATTCAAATCGGGCGATGTTCGCTTTCTGCAATGCGTTCATCACGTCTTCAACAGGGCCATACATGGAATTCTTGTCGCCCTTGATGATGGTGCGCAGTTTCGGATTGGCACTCCGTGCTTGTTGGGCCAGCCCAGGGAGTTCTTCGAGCGACACAGGAATGGAAGGCTTCAATTTGTTCTGTTCTCCGAACAAATGCGCCCGCAACTGCTGGGAGTCAAGGCCGAGGAAGAGCTTTCCATCGGGACTGAACGTGATCGTCATGACGTCCGATTCAGGGATCTTGAACTTGGCATGGGAGGAGGGAAGTGCAATCTGCACCTCCTCCTGGGGCTTGAACTTCGTGGTAAGCATGAAAAAAGTGAGCAACAGGAAGCCGACGTCGACAAGCGGCGTCATGTCCATGCTGATGCCAACACGCTTTTTCTTGAACTTTGGCACGACGCAACGGGCTCCTACTCTTTTTCTTCGTCTTCACCGCCGAGGATAGCAACAATTTCAAAGGCGGTTTCATCAAGCATGTATGTCATGTTGTCAACTTTGTTGACAAAAACATTGTACGCGACGATCGCGGTGATGGCAGCAAACAAGCCGCCAGCGGTGTTCACCAGCGCTTCGGAAATTCCAAGCGACAATTGAATTGCATCCGCTCCCCCGGTCGAGGCAAGGGCTCGAAACGAACGGATCATGCCAAGAGTTGTGCCAAACAATCCTACCATCGTCGCGATCGAAGCGATTGTCGAAATTGCCAGAAGGTTCTTCTCCAACAACGGTGTCTCCAACGCTATCGTTTCCTCGATGATCCTCTTGACTTCAGCAACCTGTTTCTCTGGAGAAAGCCCCCTTCGCTGAACCACGAGATAACGCTCCAATGCGGCCAGAAGGACGTTTGCGCACGATCCTTCCTGACGTTTGCACATCTCAATCGCCTCCGCGTATTTCTTCTCTTTCACCGTCGCAACAACAGTCCGCAGAAACTTCGGAAGCGACCCCTTGCCTTCAGCCCTGCTCAAGGAGAGCATGCGCTCGATGATAAACGTGATGACCATGATGGAAAGTGCAAGCAGGAGAATGACGATGGGACCCCCATCCTGTATATACTTTGGCAACATGTAGAAGTAGATGACCGTCGAGACAGCCATGGCGAGTGTCAGGAGGACTATCGTGAAGACTGATTGTTTCATACGGTGCGACTCCGAGGTAAATGTGTTCGAACAGAGGGCAAGTTATGTGCCGCCAGAGGTATTGTCAATTGTGAGAATGATAAGTGTGACGTGTGCTGGCAGAGGCCGCAGTGCAACAAACA
>QYQB01000150.1 GCA_007280275.1 bacterium
GGTGGCGCCTGTTATCATAGTACATCTTCTCAGATCGAAGATGCGTGCTGTCATCGGAGACCACCAGCACGTCCCCTTCTGCTTCGATGTCATATGTTCGTTCGTTGACTTTCCCCTGCCTGGCTGTCATCACCGACGTCTGTTCGCCCGCCTCATTGTAGAAATGGACAACAACCCCCTGGCTCATCATCGTTTCCTGCGGGCCATCGAATTTCTGGATATAGCCCGCTCGAATCCGCGCCTGCACTCGTCCCGAATCCGAAATCACTATGGTGCTGTTCCAACTCTCCTGCTGAGGGATGCTTTTTGAATCGAGCCCGGGGAGAACACTGGGCTTTATCTTCTCTTCACACCCGCTTGACAACACCATCAACAGTCCAGTGGAGAGACATACGACAATGAGTCGGAGGAGTCTCATCCGGCCCCTTCGTTCCCCAGCCCGGCTTTCACGAGATCGTGAAGATGCAGCATGCCAACAGGGCGTTGCTGGTCGTCCACGACAATCAGCTGTGTGATACTGTACGATTCCATCTCTTCAACGCCGTCGCTGCGAGCAGCCCCTTCCTGAAGGTTTTCGGATTCTTCGTCATTGCTTCTGCTGCGGTCACATTTGTAACATCCTTTGTGCGCTGGAGAAGTCTTCGCAGGTCACCGTCAGTGACGATTCCCCGCAACCTTCCCGCATCATCAACAACGCAGGTTGCGCCCAAACGCTTCGACGTCATTTCGACGATAGCGTCGGAGAGTGGAACCTCCTCACGCACAATGGGTACGTTCGAGCCGGAGACCATCATCTCTTCAACCCGTAGCAGGAGCCTTTTCCCAAGATTCCCGCCGGGGTGGAACATGGCAAATTCCTCGCGGGTGAACCCGCGCTTGTCCAGGAGAGCGATGGCCAGTGCGTCACCCAGGGCCAGCGAGACGGATGTTGATGCCGTCGGTGCCAGGTCGTGGGGGCATGCCTCTTCCTTGACACTCGCGTCGAGAACGATATCACTCTGTCGTGCTAGATGAGACGAGACGTTACCAATCATCGAAATCACCTTCACGCCAATCCGGCGGAACATCGGAATCAGCTGCCGGATTTCTTCCGTGTCACCGCTCTTGGAAAGACAGATGACAATATCATCTGCCCTGACCATCCCCAGGTCGCCATGGACCGCGTCAGACGGATGGAGGAAAATGGCAGCGGTGCCGGTGGAGTTCATCGTCGCCACGATTTTTCGTGCGATAAGCCCCGATTTGCCCAGGCCGGTAACAATCACACGTCCTGTGCTTTCGAATATCAAGTCAACCGCAGCGGCAAAACTCTCATCGATTCTTGACTCGAGTGCCTGAATGGCCTCAGCCTCGATGCGAATGACCTCTTTTCCTCTTTCGATTGATGTCGTCATTTCATTGCTCCGAAGATTCCTGAACCGCACTGAATTCTAAGACCAGCGGGTACGTTGTTTCCTGTCCTTCAAGAGCCAGCGCGCGGCTCGCGTGTACCAATTGACGGGGGAAGATCTCTTCAGGACCCACGCCGGGCTCCTTCAGGCTTGGGCCTTCAGGAGAAGGTCGATGACCTCACGGACAGCCCCTTTGCCTCCTCCGCGTCGACAGACATAGTCAACCAAGGAAAGAACGTTTGCATTCGCGTCTGCGGGTGCAGCGGCGAACCCTACACATCGAAGAACGGGAATGTCGGGTTCATCATCGCCCACATAGGCCACCTCGGCATCAGTGACGCTCATGTTCTTCTTGATTGCCCTGTACGACTCGAGCTTGTTATCCATGTTCTGATGAACTTCCGTGATCCCTAGCTCCTTTGCCCGTACCTTGACTATTGTTGATATTCTTCCGGTAATGATGCCCACCCTGATACCAGCCCGCTGCAGCTTGACGATTCCGTATCCATCCTGCGTGTTGAACTTCTTGAGTTCTTCTCCACGCCGCGAATAATAGATTCCCCCATCGGTCATCACACCATCCACGTCGAGGAGGAGGAGTCTGATCCTGCGGAGCACTGAGCGTTGTGGGTGTTTCGTTGGCAAGGTCGATTCTCTGCAAATCTACGAGGATCTCAAACACTTTTTGACGACGGCATCGATTGCCATCACTTGTTTCACCAGGTCGTCAAGCAGATCCAGCTTGAGTTGACTTGCCGGATCGCTAAGCGCCTTCTCAGGATTTGGGTGAACTTCGACGAAGAGCGCGTCGCACCCTGCTGCTACTCCGGCGCGTGCTATCGGGAAAATGAATTCCGGCTGACCGCCGCTTCTCGTCGACTCTCCTCCCGGCAGCTGAACCGAGTGTGTGGCATCGAGGACGACCGGGAATCCCGATCGTCGCATGATGGCGAGCGAGCGCATGTCAACGACGAGATTATGGTATCCAAACGTTGTGCCGCGTTCTGTGAGGAGTACTTTCTTGTTGCCGGTCAGGACCACTTTTTCCGCCGCCAGAGTCATGTCGTCGGGAGCCAGAAACTGCCCCTTCTTAATGTTGACGACCTTTCCCGTTCTCCCTGCAGCCTGGAGTAGATCCGTTTGACGGGAAAGAAATGCAGGGATTTGTAGAACATCCACGACCTCCGCTGCCCTGGCAGCTTCTTCTGCTGTGTGGATATCGGTCAATACCGGGACGCCGAACCGTTTCCGCACCTCGGCAAGTATGGCCAGCGCATCATCGGCGCCAATCGACATGAATGAATGAGCACTCGTCCGATTCGCCTTCTTATAGGAAGATTTGAAGATGAGGGGAATTCGGCGGCGTTCGGCGATGCGAACAAGGCGCTCTGCGGTGGCAAGCACCAACTTCCTGCTCTCCACGACGCATGGTCCCGCAATGAGGACAAGCGGATTGCTCCCGCCGATTTTTATATCACCAACCTTGACGATCAACCATTTCCCTTTGCTAAGATACTTTTTCCCGTCCGCCAGAGTGCTATCAACGTTTGGGCAGCCGCCTTCTACTTATTTCAAGAGTGTCATTCGCTTGATTTCACTGTAATGTCCTGCCTGCAAACGATAGAAGTAGATGCCGCTTGGGGCATTTGTCGCATTCCACTTCACAGAATATGAGCCTGCTTCCTTTTGCTCATCTACGAGAGTTGCTGCTTGTTGTCCTAGGGTGTTGAAAACACTCAACACAACGTGTGCTGACGTCCCCAAACTATAGCGAACGGCCGTCGATGGGTTAAATGGGTTAGGGTAGTTCTGGTCAAGATTGAAACTGGTCGGAACGCGACCAGCGTTTCTCTCCACTTCAGTAACGAGTTCAGATAGCGGACGACGCCATAAGCCCGTAGGAGAGCCGGCAAGAAGTTGCGCACCACTGACACAGAATGAGCTGAGTTCAGTGTAATAGGTCGGCAGCCCCTGCCAGAAAGGCTCCCATATTCTAACCCGGTTGTTCAGACGAAAAGTGCCCCAACTCGTGAAGGCAACAACGCCTTGCTGAAACGCACCCAAAGCAAGGACCCTGGCCTGGTATATTCCAGTGCTGATGAACGACCACTTCACGCCGTTGTCAGTGGAGGCTGAGACCCCATTCGCATTGGTGCCGGCGTAGAGGTTTGTTCCCACTGCGCCGAGAGCGGTGACATCAACATTGGGTAATCCTATGGGAACACTGCTCCAGCTAAGAGCGGCATCGGTCGACCGAAACATCCCTCCAGTCCCACCAGCGAAAAGACCCCCAGAGCTTATCGTAAGACACGCGATGAAGTCGGTTGTGATGCCCACATTGCTCGGAACCCAACTATTACCCGAGTCAGTTGTGCGGAAGACTCCACCATATCCAGCGGCAAAGATGCTTGTGTCAGTAGAGACGAGAGCATAGATTCCCTCGGTGGTAAGCCCAGCGCTTGCTAAAGTCCAAGAAGCGCCGGAATCGCTCGACCGAAACACCCAGCGTCCCATAGCCACAAACACATTGGAACCGCTCCGCGCGAGCGACTTGACAACGATATTTGGCAAACCGGCATTCTTCGGTTTCCAGGTTGCACCACCATCGGTTGAAAGAAATACTCCAAGATCAGTTCCTGCAAATAGATTGGGACTGATGGCAAGGAGTGAGTAGATTTTCCGACCGTCAAGATCTGAGACTCTTGCCCACTGAGCCAAAGCTGGATTGGCAGTGCAAAGAAACAACAGTGGCGCGGCAACCCAACGGATGCGTTTCATGGCATGATCCTGCTGAACAGTCGGAAGACAACCTATCTAACGTACGAAAAAATGCCACAACAATCAAAACAGCCGTGATTCCATTGCCTTCTTGCTTCTCCACGGTTATTCACGTATTTTAGCGCCGGAACATCCATACTTCGAGATGAAAGTCCGGGCATATGCAAAGATAAATCTTGGACTCCACGTCCTTGGAAAGCGCCCCGATGGGTACCATAACATCGAGACCGTCTTCCGCTTGATCAATTTGTACGACGAGCTGGAGATGGTCCAGAACGATGGCGGTATCCATTTTTCCTCCGACAGAGCTGAGCTTCCGAGCGACGGCACAAACCTCTGCCTCCGCGCAGCAATCCTTCTTCGGGATCTCACCGGATGTCACACAGGTGTTGAAATGACATTGACCAAGCGGATCCCCATCGGAGCCGGGCTGGGAGGCGGAAGCAGCGACGCCGCCGCGGTTCTCAGGGGGCTCACGAAGCTATGGTCTCTCGATATCAATGCAGATGAGCTGCAGACAATCAGTAGCACACTTGGGTCTGATGTCCCGTTCTTTTTTTCCGGTCAGACGGCTTATGCCACTGGCAGAGGGGAAATGCTCGAGCGCATTGAGGTCCTTCTGCCGTACTCGATCCTTGTTGCGACTCCGCAAATCCATGTCTCCACGGCGTGGGCGTATTCAACGATCAAACTCAATCCAACTCAGAAACGGCCCAATCTGAAAGAGCTTCTCTCGAGAAACGTGAGAGACCCTGCGACTCTGCAGAGGGATCTGGCAAATGACTTTGAAGAAACGGTCTTCGAAAAGTACCCGGAAATCCCGAAGCTCAAGGAGGCTCTGCTCTCGGGTGGTGCGGAGGTTGCCCTCATGAGCGGCAGCGGCTCGTCTGTGTTTGGATTCTTTTCTGCCCCGGAAAAAGCCAGAAAACTCTCCGAGAATCTCTCCAGCCAGTACTTCACATCGGTCACTGAGCCCCAGTTCAAACCAGAGATCAACTAACAACGAGCTGATTCAGTGCCGCTCCCACAATTGCTCCGTGCGAAATCCCGATATCTCAGCCCCCCGCGGATAGTTTTCTCCCTGGCTTGCATATGTTCTCTGGCAACCGCTCAGGGAATTCCGGCCCAGGATTCGCTACAAGCCCACAGGCCTGACTCGCTCCAAGCCCTGCGACCAGACACACTTCGGACGGAGAGCTATAAGAAGAGATCCATACCTTCGATCGGGAACCTCGGGCCCGGTGTCGACACATCCAGCCTTCTCCATAGTCACGAATTCCTCCATTCAGACGCAGAATACATCGGCGACCTTCTTTGGAAGGTGCCCGGAGTCTTCCTTCGAGAACTCGGACAACCAGGTCAACCGGTACAGATCAATGCCTTCGGCGTCGACAATCGGGGGATTTCGTTTCAGCTCGACGGGCGTCCTCTCAACGACCCCGTCTACGGAGGATACAATTTGTATGACATCCCGATCGAGTACGTGGACGAAATTGAGACCTTCGTGGGATCAGCAGCTCTCTCCCTGGCACCGAATTCATCCGGCGGGACGATCAACTTCGTGAGCCACCAGTACAACACTGTGCGCCCGCTGACAAAATTGCGCTTCTTTCAGGGACCCTTCGATCACATTCTGTCCGACGGGATTTTTGCCCAGGACATCAGTCGAAGTATGAACGCGATGTTGGGCTTCCAACGGCACGTGGCAGATGGTCGATTCCAGAACTCAGCCTACGATTCATGGAATTTCCGCTTCAGGCTGCGATACAATGTTTCGGCACGCCTCAACGCGTGGATTGGGGACTTCTATACCAAATCGACCATCGGCCTCAATGGCGGCCTCGATCCAGATCAGAGTCCCTCACTCTACGACGAGGTGACCGCCGTTGTCCGGGACCTCACGACATACCAGATTTCCTCCAGGCACGACCTTACTGCAGGAGTCGTTGGAAAGCTCTTGCCCGACAGCTCTTCACTTTCAAAAGCCATCTTCTACTATTCGTCTATCGACCGCGAGTACACAAACGGCGGCGGCACGGGCGCCCCTCCGGTATTCTCAGATCCTCAGGGCTCATCCTACTGGGGCACGAAACTCGAGCAACGAGTGGATTTCCTTATAGGCGCCCTGGACCTGGGAGCGCAATACGAGAGCCGGCACGTGAACCACGGACACTACCTCGCTGCCCGCTCTGATAACTACGCAGCGGCCAGTGCGAAAGCGACACTGCAGGCTGAGAACTGGCTCAAGGGGGCATTTTCAACGCGGCTTGAGAAGTTGCGTGGCGACAATTCTCTTTCGTGGGGGGTGAACCTGGAATCTCATGTGAACCCATGGCTTGTGATTTGGGGGGACCAATCAAAGAGCTACCGCTTCCCAACGATACAGGAGCTGTTCTGGACCGATTCCGCGCTCACCCGTTCCACCCCTCTCACAAAAGAAACGCACTCGCTTCTACAGGTCGGGATACGGTTCCGAAGTGCCTCGCTGGATTTCGATCTCCGGGCTTTCAAGAGGAGGGTCGAAAACGCCATCGCCATCCGTCCGTGGACTCAGCAGGACGGGAGAAAGGGCCTCTCGATCTTCTCAACGCCCGTCGTTGACTACATAGGCGGCACGGCCGGCCTTCGCCTGAGCGTCTGGAATCTCGAAATTGCGGGCAACCTGACGTTCACAGATACGAAGGAACAAGGAGACGTGCGGCGTATCATTCCCCGAATCACCTCGGTAAGTGAGTTGTCGTTCAGGGATCAATTCGCCGGTGGAGAGCTCGATCTGAAGGCAGCAATACGGCTGAAGGCTGTAAGCCATCACGACGGGCTTCAGTTCATTCCTCAACTCCTCGCCTACAGTCAGCAAGACTTGTCAGAGATGCCTGGGTTCACGACTGTCGATGTCTATTGCGTTGCCAGGCTGGGAGATGCTTATTTGACCTTCGTATGGGAAAACCCGCTCAACGTCAACACTATGGTTGTTCCCTTCTATCCATTGATGGGCCGCAACATCAAGTTGGGCGTCAATTGGGTCTTTGCTGACTAATACTAGAAGCGCGGACGAAAACCCACGCTTTGTTCCGCTCTCTGAATCCCGCCTATGAGCGGAATCCAAGGGCGGGACCACGAAGGCACCAAGGCACGAATAAAATCTTTGAATTTTCTTCACTTTCAAGAACCTTTGTGACTTTGTGTCTTGCCTGCCCGCCCCGAGAACCAGGTTGGCAGGCGGGGTGGCACCACTTTTCGACTGAACCTCTAGGCGCAGCACGTATGAAGAAGGTGATTTCAGTTTTTGGAAGCTTGAGACCTCGCGAAGATGAACCTGAGTACATCGAGGCCCGAAACCTCGGTAAAGAACTGGCCCTCGCAGGCTTCGTCGTATGCAACGGCGGATACGGTGGAATCATGGAAGCTTCAGCCCGTGGAGCCAAAGAAGCAGGCGGCGAGACCATAGGGGTGACTGTCGATACGTTTACCAGGGTGGCAAACCGCTGGATCGATCGCGAGATCCGCGAGCACACGCTCGTCGAACGAATCGAAACGCTCGTCAACTCCGCGGATGGCTACGTCGTGGTCAAGGGAGGCACCGGGACACTGCTCGAGCTTGCCTACGTGTGGGAATTCATCAACAAGAAGTTCATCCCGGAAAAACCAATCATCGTCGTGGGAGATTTTTGGGGGAAGGTGATCGAGACGCTCAAGGACGAGCTATTGTGGGAAGGGTTGGGGGACTGCACAAAGTTTGTTCAGAAGGTTGCCACACCGCAGGAATGTGCCTTTCTGCTGAAACAGAGGCTTCTGTAGTCAGGAGATCGAGCGCGACGTTTTCCGTGCGATGACGCTCTCCAGAAATTCGATCATCTTCTTCGCGGATTCTTCCCAGTTGAAGTTGCGTCCCCACTCAATTGCCTCCGTACGCATTCTGTTGCGAAGGTTCTCATCCCGGAGCATAAGCAGAATTTTCTGCGCCAGTTGTTCTACATTGCCGTACTCATAAAGAAGCCCGGTTTTCTCATCGACAACGGAGTCCCGTAATCCAGGCACATCACTTGCGATGACCGGCACTCCGCTCGCATTCGCCTCGATGACAGTAAGCCCCCACCCTTCTTTCGCAGAGCAATTGACCGCGACGCTCATCTGATGAAGTTGTCGGACTTTCTCCTCCTCACTCAAATACCCCATGAACTCTACGCGATCGGCAATGCCAAGGTCTTTTGCCAGTTTCTCCAACGCGGGTCGGAAATCTCCATCTCCAATGATTTTCAGACGAGCCTCAGGGATCTCCAGAAGGACGATTTCAAAAGCCCTCAGGAGATGATCGACGCTCTTGTATTTTTTGATCCGCCCAAGGTGCCCGATTATCGGCTTGCCGTGCGGGATGCTGTCAGCAGGCTTGTACACCTTGTCGTTCACGGCGTTTGGAACAATGGCAAGGTTGCCAGCAGGGAATCCGAGGTCCATAAGCTCCTGACGGGTACTCTCAGAAACAACCGCCACCGCGGTATTGCGGTAAACCCTCGGTGCCAC